>JAOPUX010000267.1 GCA_025963285.1 Jatrophihabitans sp. | reverse complement strand
CAGTCGGAGCGACTGAAAGCCCGAGCTCACGCTCACGCAGGATCGTGTAGATCCGCGCGATGTCGTGCTTCACGGTGCGCAGTCGCCGGTTGTTGTCCAGCTGCCCGGTGGCCATCTGGAAGCGCAGATTGAACAGCTCTTCCTTGGCCTCGCGCAGACGGGTCTCGAGCTCGTCGTCGTGCAGCTCGCGCAGCTCGTCGGTCTGAGTCGTCATTACATCTCACCTACTTCACGCTTCACGATGCGGCACTTCATCGGGAGCTTGTGGATGGCGCGAGTCAGTGCCTCGCGGGCGACGGCCTCGTCGGGGTAGGAGACCTCGAAGAGGACCCGGCCCGGCTTGACGTTCGCGATCCACCACTCCGGCGAGCCCTTACCGGAACCCATGCGGGTCTCGGCGGGCTTCTTGGTCAGTGGACGGTCGGGGTAGATGTTGATCCACACCTTGCCGCCACGACGCAGTCGCCGGTTGATGGCGATACGGGCCGACTCGATCTGACGGTTCGTGACGTACGCCGGCTCGATGGCCTGGATACCGAACTCGCCGAAGGTGACCCGCGTGCCGCCCGACGCCTTGCCAGTACGGCTCGGGTGGTGCTGCTTGCGGTGCTTGACCCTGCGTGGGATGAGCATAATCAGCTCTCCGTCTTCTCGGTGCTGTCGGTGTCGACCGCGGCGGGGGCGTCGGCGACGATCTCGGCGACGGCCTCGGCCTCGGTGGTGATCGGCGAGCTCTGCACCTCGGTCTCGACGGCAGCGGTCTCGACGGCGGGCGTCTCGACCGTGGGCGTCTCGACCGTGGGTGTCTCGACCTCGGCGGCGGTGGCCTCGATGCTGCCCTCGCCCGTGGCGGCGCGACCCGCGTCGGTGCTGACCGCGGTGGTGCCCTGCGAGCCGGAGCGGCGCGGACGGGCGGCCGAGGCCGGACGGTCGCGGCGCTGGCGCAGCGCCTCGGCCGCAACGGCAGCCTCGCGCTCGGAGCGCGAGCCCGTGGGGACCTCGCCCTTGTAGATCCAGACCTTCACGCCGATGCGGCCGAAGGTCGTGCGGGCCTCGTAGAAGCCGTAGTCGATGTTCGCGCGCAGGGTGTGCAGCGGCACGCGTCCCTCGCGGTAGAACTCCGAGCGAGACATCTCAGCACCACCGAGGCGGCCGGAGCACTGGACACGGATGCCCTTGACGCCCGGGCTCTTCAGCGTGGACTGCATGCTCTTGCGCATCGCGCGGCGGAAGCTGACGCGGTTGCTGAGCTGCTCGGCGACGCCCTGGGCGACCAGCTGCGCGTCACCCTCGGGGTTCTTCACCTCGAGGATGTTGAGCTGCACCTGCTTGCCGGTGAGCTTCTCGAGCTCGCCGCGGATGCGGTCGGCCTCAGCGCCACGGCGACCGATCACGATGCCCGGACGCGCCGTGTGGATGTCCACGCGGACGCGATCGCGGGTGCGCTCGATCTCGACCTTCGCGATGCCCGCGCGCTCCATGCCCTTGGACATGAGGCGACGGATCGCGACGTCTTCCTTGACGTACTCGCCGTACTGCTTGTCGGCGAACCAACGGCTCTTCCAGTCGGTGGAGATACCGAGGCGGAAGCCGTTCGGGTTGACCTTCTGGCCCATTACTTCCGGCCCTTCTTGGACTTCGGCAGGTCGACGCTCTCGACCTCGATGGTGATGTGGCTGGTGCGCTTGCGGATGCGGTACGCACGCCCCTGTGCACGCGGACGGAACCGCTTCAGCGTGGAGCCCTCGTCGACGAACGCGCGGGACACGATGAGCGTCTCCGGGTCCAGCGAGAAGTTGTGCTCGGCGTTGGCGATCGCGCTGGCCAGCACCTTGCCGACCGGCTCGCTCGCGGCCTGGGGCGCGAACTTCAGCATCGTCAGCGCATCCTGAGCCGGCATGTTGCGGATCAGGTCGATCACGCGACGTGCCTTCATCGGGGTCACGCGGACGTGCGTCGCCTTGGCGAACGCAGTCTTGACCTCTTCGGTCTGCGGGTTACTCATGTGTCAATCCCTGCCTCAGCCGCGCCGCGACCGACGGTCGTCCTTGATGTGACCCTTGAAGGTGCGGGTCGGGGCGAACTCGCCGAGCTTGTGCCCGACCATGCCCTCGGTGACGAACACCGGGACGTGCTTGCGTCCGTCGTGCACGGCGATCGTGTGCCCGAGCATGTCCGGGATGATCGTCGAGCGCCGC
This sequence comes from Jatrophihabitans sp., assembly GCA_025963285.1. Taxonomy (GTDB): domain Bacteria; phylum Actinomycetota; class Actinomycetes; order Mycobacteriales; family Jatrophihabitantaceae; genus JAOPUX01. Next base: position 1,734 of record JAOPUX010000267.1, on the reverse strand, counting down.
GACCAGGTCTTGATCACGTTCTTGCTGCCCTTGTCGTTCTCCGCGTCGACCTTCTTGAGAAGGTGGTCGTCGATGAACGGACCCTTCTTGAGACTGCGTGCCATAGTCCTAGCCCCTAGCGCTTCTTGTTCGACTTGCGACGGCGAACGATCATCTGGTCGCTGGCCTTGGCGCGGCGCGTGCGACCCTCCGGCTTGCCGTTCGGGTTCACCGGGTGACGTCCACCGGACGTCTTGCCCTCGCCACCACCGTGCGGGTGGTCGACCGGGTTCATGGCGACACCGCGGACGCTCGGGCGCTTGCCCTTCCAGCGCATGCGGCCGGCCTTGCCCCAGTTGATGTTGGCCTGCTCGGCGTTGCCGACCTCGCCGATGGTCGCGCGGCAGCGCGCATCGACGTTGCGGATCTCGCCGGAGGGCATCCGCAGCTGCGCGTACGGCCCGTCCTTGGCCACGAGCTGGACGCTGGCGCCGGCCGAGCGGGCGATCTTCGCGCCGCCACCTGGGCGGAGCTCGATCGCGTGCACCGTGGTACCGACGGGGATGTTGCGCAGCGGGAGCGCGTTACCCGGCTTGATGTCGGCGCTCGGGCCGTTCTCGATGCGGTCACCCTGCTTCAGGTTCCGCGGCGCGATGATGTAGCGCTTCTCGCCGTCGGCGTAGTGCAGCAGTGCGATGCGCGCCGTGCGGTTGGGGTCGTACTCGATGTGCGCGACCGTGGCCGGCACGCCGTCCTTGTCGTGACGACGGAAGTCGATCACGCGGTAGGCGCGCTTGTGGCCGCCACCCTGGTGGCGAACCATGACCTTGCCGGAGTTGTTGCGGCCGCCCTTGCTGTGCAGGGGGCGGACCAGCGACTTCTCCGGGGTGGTCCGGGTGATCTCGGCGAAGTCCGCCACCGACGAGCCACGACGGCCCGGGGTGGTCGGCTTGTACTTACGGATAGCCATGATGAATCAGCCGATCTGTCCGAAGACGTCGATGCGGTCGCCGTCACGCAGGGTGACGATGGCGCGCTTGACGCTCTTACGCGTACCGAAGCCCGACCGGGTGCGCTTGCGCTTGCCCTGACGGTTGAGGGTGTTGACGTCGGTGACCTTGACGCCGAACACCTTCTCGACAGCGATCTTGATCTGGGTCTTGTTGGCGAGCGGGTGCACGTCGAAGGTGTACTTGTTCTCGTCCAGCAGCCCGTAGCTCTTCTCCGAGATCACCGGAGCGAGCAGCACGTCGCGAGGGTCGTCGAACATCAGCTTTCTTCCTTCTCGGTGCTGTCCGCGGCGGCGTCATCGCTGACGACGTCCTTGGCAGCGCTCTTCTTGGTGACCTTGACCGGTGCCGCGGCAACCGCCTCGACCTCGGCCTCGGTTGCTGCGCCCTTGGCAGACTTGCCCTTGGCGGGGCCGGCCAGGAACGTCTCGAGAGCGCCCTCGGTGAAGATGACGTCGTCGGAGATCAGTACGTCGTACGTGTTGAGCTGGCCCGGCTCGAGCAGGTGCACGCTCGTGTGGTTGCGCAGGCTCTGCCAGGTGAGGCCGTCGGTGCGCTCGGCCACCACGAGGATGTTCTTCGCGCCGCTGACCTTGGCCAGCGACTGGGTCGCGGTCTTGGTCGAGGGGGCGTCACCGGCGACGAGCGAGGAGACGACGAAGAGCTTGTCGTGACGCGCCCGGTCCGACAGCGCACAGTGCAGCGCGGCCTTGATCATCTTCTTGGGGGTGCGCTGCGAGTAGTC
>JAOPUX010000122.1 GCA_025963285.1 Jatrophihabitans sp. | reverse complement strand
AGGTTGCTCGTCACGGTGCTGATCCACTTGTTCACCCCGGCGACGTAGGCCTCGAGCATGTCCTTCGCCCGGGTGCCCTGTGCGCCGTACTCGCTGGGCAGCGCGTCGACCTGCGCCACCGCCTGGGTCTTCGTGTACGGCGAGAGCAGCAGCTGGTCGTGGTCCATCTGCTCGAACTCGCACGAGCCGCCGAGGAAGGAGGCGAGCGTCCCCTCGCCGTAGTGGCGCAGCGTGTCCATGAGAAAGAGCCGGTCCTCGGCCTGGGCGTAGCCGGCGCCGAAGGCCATCGTGTCGTCGTTGTCGCCGTAGATGTGCGGCACGTCGTGCCCGTCGCGGTAGATCGTCACGCCCGTCTCGGGGGCCTCGGTGCGCTTCACGTCGCCGGGGGCCACGCCGAACGATTCGTCGTCGTAGTAGTCGCTGAGGTTCGCATCGGTCAGGGTGCTCGAGCCGTAGAGCAGGTTCTCGTACTTGCCCAGCTGGTCCTGGCTGTTGGCCGGGCGTGCCTTGGTGAGCTCGAAGGTCAGCGCGTCGGTGGCCGTCACCAGCCCGTTCTCCCCCGGTGGCAGGATGCTCATGGCCTGCCCATCGGCGTAGTCGTCTGCGCGGTAGGCGTGCGACGGAGCCACAGCCGCCGAGGCCACCGAGGCCACCGACGATGCGCCGAAGGCGGCGACGGTGCCCGCTACGGCAACCACTGCCACGACGACGGCCAGCCGGCCACGGTGGTGAAGCAGCGCAGAGGAGAGAGCGGACATGCGGCGGGGCTCCGATCGTCGACGGTGACGGCTGTCACTCTCACTCGCCGTAAACGATCACGCCACTCGACGTCTCAGCGCGCTCACGTGCGTTTCACATCCGGACCACGCGGCATGATCTGACGGGTGAACAGTCCCCGCGTCGCGATCGTCACCGGAGCCGGCAGTGAGTCCGGGATCGGCTTTGCCTCTGCCTCTGCGCTGGCCACGGCGGGGCTCCGGCTGGTGATCGCCTCGACCACGGCGCGGATCGAGGATCGGGCGGCCACCCTGCGTGCTGCCGGCGCCGAGGTGGCGACCTTCATCGGCGACCTCACCTCCTCCGCCCTCGCCGACGCACTCGTCGCGGTGGCCCTGGACGCCTACGGTCAGGTGGACGTGCTGGTGAACAACGCCGGACTGACCTCGGTGAGCGACCCCGAAGTGCCCGCGCCGATCGACCGTACCGACGACCAGACCTGGCACGCGACGATCGCCCGCAACCTCGACACCATGTTCTTCATGACCCGTGCCGTTGTGCCACTCATGCGGGCAGCGGGCTACGGCCGGATCGTGAACGTCGCCTCGGTCTCGGGGCCCGTAGTGGCCTACCCCGGCGACGCCGCGTATCACGCGGCCAAGGCCGGTGCCCTCGGGCTGACGCGCTCGGTAGCCCTCGATACCGCGCGCGACGGGATCACGGTGAACGCGGTGGCACCCGGCTGGATCGGCACCGACGCCGCGAGTGAGGCGGAGCTGGCCTACGGCCGGGCCACCCCGGTCGGGCGCTCCGGAACCGCGGCCGAGGTGGCCGGGCTGGTGGCCTACCTCACGGGCCCGTCGGCCGGCTACCTCACCGGCCAGCTGATCGTGGTCGACGGCGGCAACTCGATCGTCGAGGCGCACACCGGCGGCTAACGCTGGGTCAGCGCGCCGACGCAGAACTGCCAGAGCCGCTCGCTCTCCAGCGGGGTCGAGGTGAGCTGAGCACGCAGGGCCCGCATGTGCGCGGCGCCGACGAGCGTCTGCATGACCATGGTGGCCAGTGACTCGGCGTCGATGTCGGTGCGCACCACGCCCTCGCCCACCCCGCGCTGCACCACCTCGAGGATGACGTCACGCAGCGGCAGCAGGATGCGGGCGTGCTCGGCCGGGCGCACCCCGGCCAGCTGCAGGTGGTAGCTGCTGACGGCCTGGGTGATCCCGACCGCGTTCTCCGGCACCGCATGACCGTGGATGTTGTCGACCAGCACCCGTAGGGCACTGACCGAATCCAGCTCGGCGATCTCGCCCCGCCAGGTGGTGGCGGCGAAGGCGATGATCTCCTCGCAGAGGGCGAGCAGCAGCTCGTCCTTGCTGCTGAAGTGCTGGTAGAAGGAGCGCAGCGAGGTGCGCGCCCGCTCCACCAGCTCCTGCACGGTGAAGTCGGTGCGCCCCGTCTCGCTCAGGATCGCCACCGCGGTGGCGATGAAGAGGTCGCTGCGCGACACCGCCTTCTCCCGCGCGGTGCGCAGCGAGCGCTCGACAGCCCGGTCGCGCCACGACGCCTCGAGGGTGGGACCGGTCCGGGTGTCACTCACCGGGGCGTCCCGTCACCGGCCGCGCGGTGCGCCGCAGCACCCGCAGCGATCCGTGCTGGCTGACCGCCTCGAAGGCACCATCGGCCAGTGCCCGCTCGACGACGTGCCACGGGGCCTGGCCACCGTCGGCCGGATCGGGGAAGACATCGTGGACGGCCAGGATGCCGCCCTCGACGACGTGCGGGGCGAAGGCGGCGTAGTCGTGCTGCGCCATCGCCTCGGTGTGGTTGCCGTCGAGGAAGAGGAAGGTCAGCGGGCTGCTCCACCAGGCGGCCACCTGGGCCGTCCTGGCCACCAGCACGGTGACGACGTCGTCGAGGCTGGCGTCGAAGAGGGTGTGCCGAAGCGAGGGCAGGGTCTCCAGGCGGCCGGTGTGCGGATCGACCAGCGACGCGTCGTGCCACTCCCACCCCGGCTGGTTCTCCTCCGAGCCGCGGTGGTGGTCGAGCGTGACGAGCTGGGCACCGCGCTCGCGGGCAACGCCGCCGAGGTGCACGGTGGACTTCCCGCAGTAGGTGCCCACCTCCAGCCAGAGCCCGGGCGGCGCGGTGGCCGCGGCGGCACGGAGCGCAGCGGCTTCGTCGTCGGGCAGGAAGCCCTTCGTGGCCGCGGCGACGGCCAGCAGGTCGGTCATTTCTTGCCTCCGGTGAGGGCATAGCAGTGCGTGTCGCAGTCCTCGATCGCCAGCAGCCTGGGCAGCGTCTCACCACGGAACAGCCCGCTGGCTGCAGAGTGCTCCGCGAGAGCGTCAGCGGCAAGGATCACGGCCGCGGCCGTCCAGGAGCTCTGCTCCCCCGGCCAGAACTGCTCCTCCGGGAAGACCCAGCCCGTCCAGTACCCGCCGCCCTCGGCACGCTGGTACTGGATGTCGCGGACGAGCTGGATCGCCCGCTCCCGCTCCCCGACGGCGTCGAGAGCCATCGCCAGCTCGCAGGTCTCCGCGCCGGTCAGCCACGGCTTGTCCGCGACGCAGCGGCAGCCCTTGCCGGGCACGACGAACTCGTCCCAGCGAGCGTCGATCAGGTCGATGCCTGCCTGCCCTGTGACGGCACCGCCGAGCACCGGGTAGTACCAGTCCATCGAGAAGTTGGACTTGTCGATGAAGCCCTCGGGGTGGCGTGCCACCGCATGTGCCAGACGGGCGGCGGCAAGCTCCCAGTCCGGCTGCGGCTCCTCGACCAGCTCGGCCAGCGCCATGGCGCAGCGCAGCGAGCTGACGATGCTGGAGCTGCCGGTGAGCAGCGAGCCCTCGTTGACCACGCCCTCGGCATCGCGCGACCAGCAGATGGCGCCGCTGGGCAGCTGCAGGTCGACGACGAGCTCGATCGCGCGGCGCACCACCGGCCACATCCGGGTGACGAAGGCCGTGTCGCGGGTGAGCAGCCAGTGATGCCACACCCCGACGGCGATGTAGGCCACCTGGTTGGTGTCGATGCTCGCCTCGGCAACCTCCGTGCCACCGTCGGCCGTCTCGACGGTCTCCATCGGCCAGCTGCCGTCGGCGGCCTGGGTGCGCCGGCTCCACTCGAAGGCGCGCTCGGCCTCGGTGACGAGGCCACAGACCGAGAGCGCCATGGCCCCCTCGACGTGGTTCCACGGGTCGGCGTAGTGACCGCCCAGCCAGGGAATCAGCCCATCGCGCAGCTGCAGGGAGGCGATGTGCTCAGCAGTCGCCCGCAGCTGCTCGGAGGTGAGCACCCCGGGCCGTTCGAGCGTCGTCATGGCTGGCGGAGCGAGAAGACGACGCTCTTGCCCAGCCCCGGGTTGAGCACCGTCTCGGCGGTGACGGTGAGCCACGGCCGCGACATCATGTCCCACACCAGCACCTTGTGATACGCCTTGGTGAGGACGTTCGTCTTCTCCACCCCTACGGCGCACTTGAGCCACCAGTAGGGCGAGTGCAGGGCGTGCGCGTGGTGGCTGCCCAGGGGCTCGAGGCCACTGTCGATCAGCGACTGGAGCAGCTCGCTGCCCTTGTAGATACGGACGTGGCCGCCCTCCACCTCGTGGTACTCGTCCGAGAGCCACCAGTTGATCTGCTCGGTCCAGCGCCGGGGAACCGTGATGGCCACCAGCCCACCCGGCTTGGTGACGCGGACGATCTCGGCGATCACGGCCTTGTCGTCGGGGATGTGCTCGAGGATCTCGCTGGCCAGCACCCGGTCGAAGTGACCGTCCTCGAAGGGCAGGTGGTGGGCGTCGCCGGAGAGCGTGACGGGCCTGGGCTGCGGCTTGATCTCGCCAGCCTCGGCCAGGGCGGCGACCATCTCGTCGATGCCCTTGAGGTCGTCGAGGTTCTGGTCGAAGGCGGTGACGGTGGCGCCGCGGCGCAGTGCCTCGTAGGTGTGGCGGCCGGCGCCGCAGCCGAGGTCGAGGAACGTCTCGCCCTCGTGAACCTCGAAGCGGTCGAAGTCGATCGTCAGCACTAGTTCTGTCCTTCGTTGTGGAGGGCAATGGCCCGTCGGTAGACCTCGACGGTGGCGGTGGCGGTGGCCGCCCAGCTGAACTTCTCCACCGCCCGCTGACGGGCAGCGACACCCATGGCCTCGCGGCGTGCCGGGTCGGCGAGCAGCCCCTCGATGGCCGCAGCGAGTGCCACGTGGTCACCGGGTGGCACGAGTACACCGCAGGTGCCGTCGCGGCCCACCACCTCAGGGATGGCGGCGACGTCGCTGGCCACCAGCGGGGTACCGGCTGCCATTGCCTCGACGGCAGGCAGCGAGAAGCCCTCGTACAGCGACGGCACGACGGCCACCTCGGCCGAAGCCATCAGGGCGCCGATCGCGTCGTCGTCCAGCCCGGAGACGAACTGGACGAGGTGCGCGATACCGAGCTCGGCGATCAGCTTCTCGGTGGGGCCACCGGCCGCTGGCTTGGTGACGACCGTGAGCAGCACCTCGCGCTCCGGCGGCAACTCCTTCAGCGCGCGCAGCAGCACGGCCAGGCCCTTGAGCGGGACGTCGGCGCTGCACATCGCCAGGATCCGGCCGGGCACCCGCGCACCGCGCGGGCGGAACTGCTCGGTGTCGACACCGATCGGCACCGGCACCAGCTGATCAGCGCTGACGCCGAAGTCGCGGCTCGCGTCGAGGGCGCTGTTCTCCGAGGGCGTGACCGCCAGCGGGATGTGCCTGGCCACCCGAGCCTGCGTGCGGACGAAGCCGTACCAGCGGCGGACGGTGAGCTTCTTGCGCCACGGGGCCGCGGCCAGCTCGAGCTTGCGATCGACCGAGATCGGATGGTGGATCGTGCCGAGCATGGGCAGCCCTAGCTTCGGCAGCTTCAGCAGGGCCGGGCCGAGCGTCTGGTTGTCGTGGACGATGTCGAACTCGTCCTTGCGCGCGGCCAGCAGCGGCACCACGCGGCGGCTGAAGGTTCGTGGCTCCGGGAAGCCGGCCGTACACATGATCGCGAACTCCAGGACGTCGTTGCGGTCCTTGAACTCGCGCAGCTTCGGGATGCGGAACGGGTTCGGCTCGGCATAGAGGTCGAGGCTCGGCACGGTGGTGAGCCGCACCCCGTCGTCGAGCTCCGGGTAGGGCGGCCCGGAGAAGACCTCCACGGTGTGGCCCAGCTGGGTCAGCGCGCGGGATAGCTGACGGACGTAGATGCCCTGCCCGCCACAGTGCGGCTTGCTGCGATAGGACGTGATCGCAATGCGCAGCGGAGCGTCGGTCGGGGAATCAGTCACAGGCGTGCCGCCTCCAGGTCAGACGGCGACGGTGCCGTGTTCGTGGGTGCCAGCGTACCTGTGCGGTAATCCGATTCTCTTCCGGGGGTATTGGCGGTCCACTGCGGTCGATCGGAACCTGGCCTTCCGATGTGGATGGCTCGGCGCCGCCCAGGGTGGGTGGGGCTAGGTCGGGTGCTAAATCAAGCTTGGGTGATTGGTTTTGGTACCGTCCGGGCATGATCGATGGGCGAACTCCGGTAATCGTCGGCGTGGGGCAGGCGTCCGAGCGGGTGGACGACCCCGGCTACGCGGCGCTCTCCGCGGCCGAACTGGGCGCTGCCGCGGCACGGGCGGCGCTGGCCGACACCGGCGCGGGCGGGGCGGTGACGGCGGCCCTCGACGTGGTGGCCGGGGTCCGGCAGTTCGAGACCTCCTCCCCGCTCGGGTTCGCCCCGCTCGGGCGCTCGTCGAACTACCCGCGGGCCGTCGCCCAACGCGTCGGGGCCGAGCCTGCGCGGGCGGTGCTCGAGGTCACCGGCGGCCAGGCACCACAGCACCTGGTCACCGAGTTCGCCGGCGCGATCGCGCGCGGCGAGGCTGACACGGTGCTGCTCGTCGGCTCGGAGGCGATCTCCACGGCACGCCACCTCGCCGGTACCGAGCCGAAGCCGGACTTCACCGAGGAGGTCCCTGGCGACCTCGACGACCGCGGCTTCGGCATCGCCGGTCTGGTCACCCGGCACATGGTCGACCACGGGCTCCTCGAGCCGGTGCTGCACTACGCCCTGATCGAGAACGCGCGGCGCGCCCGGCTCGGGTTGTCCCGTGCGGACTATGCGGACGGCATGGGGGCACTCTTCGCCCCCTTCACCGAGGTCGCCGCGCGGAACCCGCACGCGGCGGCACCCGTCGCCCGGTCAGCCGACGAGCTGGTGACTCCCACCGAGGCGAACCGGCCGATCGCCGACCCCTACCCGCGCTACCTGGTCGCCCGCGATCAGGTGAACCAGGGCGCCGCGGTGATCCTGACGTCGGTCGACCGGGCACGCGAGCTCGGCATCCCCGAAGACCGCTGGGTCTACCTGCACGGGCACTCGGACCTGCGCGAGCAGGGCCTGCTGGAGCGGGCCGACATCGGGCGCGCGCCGGCAGCGGCGGCCGCGGTCACGCACGCGCTCGAGGTGGCCGGGATCGGGCTCGACGACATCGACACGCTGGATCTCTACAGCTGCTTCCCGATCGCCGTCGCCACCATCTGCGACGCCTTCGACCTCGCCCCCGACGATCCCCGCGGGCTGACCGTCACGGGCGGCCTGCCGTTCTTCGGCGGCTCGGGCAACAACTACTCCATGCACGCCATCGCCGAGATCGTGACGAGGCTGCGCCGCGCGCCTGGCACCGTCGGGCTCGTCGGGGCCAACGGCGGGATGATGTCGAAGTACTCGGTCGGCATCTACTCCACGACGCCGAGCCCGTGGCGCGAGGACCGCAGCGCCGCGCTGCAGGCCGAGCTCGACGCCGTACCCGCGGTCGAGATCGCCTACCAGGCCGACGGCTACGCCACCATCGAGAGCTACACGGTCCAGTACGGCAAGGGTGGCCGCCGCGAAGCCATCGTGGTCGGGCGCCTCGACTCCGATGGCCGGCGGTTCCTGGCCCGCGGGATCGACGGCGACGGTGAGCTCGTCGACCTCCTCCGCGAGGCGGACGAACCGATCGGGCAGCGGGTCTTCGTCGCCTCCTTCGGCGAGGGCAACCGGGTGACCGTCAGCCAGGACGCGATGCGCGAGCTGCGCCCCACCCGCCCGGCTGGGCTACGCGCAGAGTACGAGCACGTGCTCGTCCACCGGGACGGTCACCTGCTCGAGGTGACGATCAACCGCCCCGAAGCACGCAACGCCCTGCACCCGGCCGCCAACGCCGAGCTGGAGGAGATCTTCGACGCCTACTTCGCCGACCCCGAGCTCTGGGTAGCGATCCTCACCGGAAGCGGCACGAAGTCCTTCTGCGCCGGGAACGACCTGATGTACACCGCGTCGGGGCAGACGATGTTCTTCCCGAAGACCGGCTTCGGCGGTCTCACCAGCCGGCGCCTGACCAAGCCGGTGATCGCGGCGGTGAACGGCTACGCCATGGGCGGCGGCCTCGAACTCGCGCTGGCCAGTCACATCGTCGTCGCCGACGAGACGGCCCGGTTCGCCCTGAGCGAAGTGCGGGTGGGCCTCGTGGCCGCGATGGGCGGCCTCGTGCGGCTGCCGCGCGCGGTGCCGAAGCAGGTGGCCAACGAGATGGTGCTCACCGGCCGTCAACTCGACGCCACCCAGGCCCTGCAGTTCGGCCTCGTGAGCCGTGTCGTGCCAGCCGGCACGGCCCTGGAGGGGGCCCGCGCCGTCGCCGCCGAGATCCTGGCCGCCTCCCCCACCTCCGTCCGGCTCTCGCTGCAGCTCATGTCCGAAGCCGAGGCCATCCCCGACCCGGTCGATGCCGCAACCGCCCCCACGACTGCCCTCGACACCCTCATCGCCAGCCAGGACACCTACGAGGGCCTCATCGCCTTCGCCGAGAAGCGCCCACCCGTCTGGCGCAATCGGTAGTCGGCAGGTTTGATGGCGACATGTTGATCGATGTGCCCGAGGGCAAGGACCCGATCATGTACGTCTGGGGCGAGATGGTGCCCAAGATCGGTCCGGCCGCCGGCAAGTTCTCCGGGGCGGTCTACGCCTACTCGACGCTGAGCCTGCGCGAGTTCGAGGCCGCGCGGCTGCGGATCGCGCAGATCAACGGCTGCGTCTTCTGCCAGGACTGGCGGACCGAGCGCGACGGCGCGACGGTCGAGGACGGTTTCGAGGTGTCGGTGCAGAATTGGCCCACCGATCCCACCCTGAGCGAGCGTGAGCGCCTGGCCGCCGAGTACGCCGGACGCTTCGCCGAGGATCACCACAACCTCGACGACGCCTTCTGGGCGCGCATGTTCGCGCACTACAGCCAGGAGGAGGTGGTCGAGCTGAGCATGTGCCTGGGCTCGTGGATCGCCTTCGGCCGGCTGAACCGGGTACTCGGCCTTGACACCGCATGCACGATCCCGGCTACCCACGGTGCCCGCTAGCTACAGTCGAGGACGTGTGCACCGTCGTGTGCCGGTGGCGGCCGGAGGAGCAGTACCCGATCGAGCTCCTCGCGCTGCGCGACGAGCTGTCTGATCGCGACTTCGATCCACCCGGCGCGTGGTGGCCCGACCACCCGAGCCTGATCGGCGGACGCGACCGCAGCGCAGGTGGAACGTGGTGCGCGAGCGACGTCACCACCGGCGTCACCGCCGTGGTGCTGAACAACCCGGAGAAGCGGGTGGCCGATCCCGGAGCCCCGAGCCGTGGCCTGCTCCCACTGCTCGCGGCCAGCCACCTGGAGCGCTGGGTCGAGCACGTCGACGTCACCGGGATGGCGGGCTTCAACCTGGTACTCGCCACGCCGACGAGCCTGCAGTGGTGGCGCTTCGACGGCACGCAGCTGAGCCATCATGAGCTGGCGCCCGGCACCTATCTCTTCAAGCCCCGCGGGCGTTACGACGGCACCGACCCAGCGATCCACTTCGACCCCAGGCTGGCCAACGGGGCCGCGGAGCTGAGCGAGCCGGACGCGACCACCGAGACCGTCTGGGCACAGTGGCTGCCGGCGCTGCACGACGCCGCCCCCTCCGCCGACCCGACCGCGCTGATCGTGCGCATCCCAGTCGATGGCCGCACCTACGAGACCGTGTTCGGGCAATTCATCGCCGCCACCGCGGGCTGGCTCCGGCTCGATCACCTCGACCGTCCGGCCGAGGGCACCCGCCGCCCGTGGCACGTCGCGGTACATCACGCTGCGGAGCCGATTGCGACGTCGGGTTAGCGCATCGACGGTTTTGGGGCGATCATAGGGAGGTGATCCCGAAGGTAACGACCCCAGCGCCCAAGTACGGTCCCACCGCTGCGTACGGCGACTGCGAGGCCGGCGACTGCCGTGCCGTCGCCCGCATGACCTGCGAGTCCTGCGAGGGTGAGTTCTGCCTCGGACACAGCGAACACGCCGCGCACGTCGACATTTTGGACACGATCAACACCCGCTGACCCACTGGCTAGCCTAAAGCTGACATGCTTTGGGTCACGCACAAGGAGGGTCACCCATGGATGCAGTGCCTGTTCACGTCGGTGTCGAGTCGGGCCCCGGGCTCGTCGCCCGGTTCGGCTCGTCCGCGGTCGTGCTCGCGACCGCCGGTCCGAATCAGGAGTCGTTCACCCCTGCGCTGTTAGCGCTGCTCGACAGCCCCCTCGCCCCGTCGTCGGTCGAAGCGGCGTGGACGATCGCGGGGCTGCTCGTCAAGAACCGTGACACTGCCCCCGCGTTCGCCGTGGCCCTCCCCACTGAGACCGGCTACCTGCTCTTCCTGCACGGCAACGTCCGCGCTGAGGTCACCCGCAGCGACGAGTCGTACTCCCTCGACGCCCGCGGGGCCCTCACGTGGATCGACCACGTGGCTGCCCAGCCGATCATCCGTATCGCGCTGAGCCTCACCGACTCCGGGGCGATCAACGCCGACCCGATCTCCGATCTCCGTGGCGGCACCGTCGGCGGCTCCGGCCTGGTGCTGACCCCCGGTGGCTCCAGCGCGCTCACCGCCGCGATCCTGGCCGCCCCTGCCGCGCCCGCGATCGAGGCGCCCGCAGCTCCAGCGGCCGAGGAGCCCGTAGCTGAAGAGCCACGGACCGAGGAGGCACCCGCCGAAGAGTTGCCCGCCGAAGAGCTGCCTGTCGCCGAAGCACCTGCTGACGAAGAGCTGCCTGTCGCCGAAGCACCTAGCGACGAGGCACCCAGCGACGAGGCGCCCACCGAAGTGGTGCGCGCCGAGCCGGCCCCGGTGGAGGACGCCCTCTCCGGGCCGCTCCCGGAAGAGCTGGCCGGCGATCTCGCCGAGAGCACGCCGTTCTTCCCGCCGCTCGAACCACCGTCGGTCGACGTGCCCGTCGACCCGACGCCCACGTTCATCGAGAGCTCGCCCTGGGACAACCACGAGCCAGCTCCCGAGGCGGAGGCCGAGACCGAGCACCACGGCATCGATCTGGACAAGCAGTCGACCGAGCCGGCGATCGGGATGCTCGTCGCCGACGACGGAGTCCGCACCCCGCTAGATCGCGCCTACGCCTTCGGTCGCGAGCCGCAGAGCGACGAGGCGGTTTCTCGCGGTGACGTCACGCCGATCGTGGTCAACGACCCCGACGCGCTCGTCTCCCGGCTGCAGTTCTACATCTGGGTCGACGGTGACCTGGTGGTTGTCCGGGACAACGCCTCGGCCAACGGCACCTTCGTCGCAGCTCCCGGTGCCCCCGACTGGACGCGCCTCGGCCCAGACCCGGTGATCCTGCCGGTGGGGTGGAGCCTGCGGGTCGGCCGTCGGGTCTACACGCACGTCAGCGGCACCTGACCGCAGCGCGTAGCGGCGACCCTGCGCCCCCGCAGGGATCAGCCGCCGGGACGGCTGGCGGCGATAAGGTCGCGCAGCGCCAGGCCTGAGCGCTTCACCGTGCGGGCCTGGGTCGCGTAGTCGACGTGGACGATGCCGAAGCGCTTCGCATAGCCCCAGGCCCATTCGAAGTTGTCCAGCAGCGACCAGGCGAAGTAGCCGCGCACGTCGACCCCGGCATCGAGGGCATCGCCCACTGCCGCGATGTGCTCGGTGAGGAACGCGGCTCGCTCGTGATCGTCGACCTCGCCACCGGCGAGCACGTCGTCGAAGGAGGCACCGTTCTCGGTGATCATCATGGGGACGTCGCCGGTGTACTCCTTGTGGAGTCGGCCGAGTAGCTCGGTCAGGCCGGCTGGCTCAATCTGCCAGCCCATGCCGGTCTTCGGGCCGGGGTGGGTGCGCAGATAGACGTCGTCGTGGCCCGCCCACAGCTCGCCGGCGCCGTCGGCGGGTGCTGCCGACATCCACACCGGCTGGTAGTAGTTCACCCCGAGCAGGTCGAGCGGCGCGCTGATCAGCTCCAGGTCGCCGTCCCGCACGAAGGCCCAGTCCGTCAGCGAGGCGGTGTCCTGGATGAGGTCCTCGGGGTAGGTCCCACGGAAGACGGCATCGAGGAAGAGCCGGTTGGTGCGCGCATCGGCACGCCGGCACGCCTCCCGATCTGCGGCGGTATCCGTGAACGGCCGGATCACGTGCGGGTTCAGGGTCAGCGACACCTTCGCCGCGGCCGGGAGCGTGTCCCGCAGCACCGCGACCGCCTCCCCGTGCGCCAGGAGCAGGTGGTGCGCGGCCCGGAGCGCGGCGGCCGGGTCGGTGCGGCCCGGAGCGTGCTCGCCGGATCCGTAGCCGAGGAACGCCGAGCACCACGGTTCGTTCAGCGTCGTCACCGTCGCGACGCGATCGCCGAGCTCTCGCGCGACGACGTCGGCGAACTCGGCGAAGCGGGAGACGGTGTCGCGCGCCGTCCAGCCACCGGCGTCCTCCAGCGGCTGCGGCAGGTCCCAGTGATACAGCGTCACGTAGGGGCTGACGCCGTGCCCGAGCAGTTCGTCGACGAGTCGGCTGTAGAAGTCCAGGCCGGCACGGTTCACCGACCCGGAGCCGGTCGGCACGATCCGCGGCCAGGCCACCGAGAAGCGATAGGCGTCCAGGCCGAGTTCCGGCAGCAGGGTGACGTCGGCCGGCATCCGTGCGTAGTGCTCGCAGGCGACATCGCCGGTGTCGCCGCCGGCCACCGCGCCCGGGGTGTGGCTGAAGGTGTCCCAGATCGAGGTGCCGCGGCCGTCGGCCGTCACGGCGCCTTCTATCTGGTACGCGGCGGTGGCCGCGCCCCATACGAATCCGTCGGGAAAGGTCATGCTGAAGTGCCAGAGCTCCTCGGGGGGTGGGGCGGGAACGGAACCGGTCAGCCCTTGACGCTGCCGGCCAGCATGCCCTTGACGAAGTATCGCTGCAGCGAGAAGAAGACGATCATCGGGATGATGATGGAGACGAACGCACCGGCGGTGAGCAGTTCGAGATGGCTGCCGAAGGAACCGGTGAGCTGCTGCAGCTGCGCGGTGAGTGGCTGGGCCGCCGTCGTCTTCGCCGCGAAGGTGAGCGACACGAGCAGGTCGTTCCAGACCCAGAGGAACTGGAAGATCGCGAAGGACGCAATCGCCGGCATCGACAGCGGAAGCACGATCGAGCGGTAGACGCGCAGGTGGCTCGCGCCATCGACACGGGCCGCCTCGATCACCGACTCCGGCAGCTGCGAGATGAAGTTGTGCAGCAGGAAGACCGCCAGCGGCAGCGAGAACATCGTGTGCGAGAGCCACACCTCAGCCAGTGAGCCGTGCAGGTGCAGCGCGGGGATCACCGTGATCCCCCCGATGTGCGCACCGCCGCTGTAGAGCTGCAACAGCGGGACGAGCGACATCTGCAGCGGCACCACCTGCAACGCGAAGATCGTGAAGAAGATCGCGTCACTGCCCTTGAAGCGCACCCAGGCCAGCACGTACGCCGCCATCGAAGCCAGAATGATCGGGATGATCGTGGCCGGAATGGTGATCGCGAGCGAGTTCACGATGTAGGGCGCCAGCCCGCTGTTGACGTTGTAGCCGCCCTTGAAGAGCACCGTGTTGTAGTTGGAGAGGGTGAAGTGCGGGTGGCTGAACACCGTCCACCACCCGCTGCTGGCGACGTCGGCCTTGGGGCGCAGGGACGTCACGAACAGGCCGAGCACCGGGACCGTCCAGAGCACGGCGAGGATCACCACCGCCACCGAGGCGAGCGGGCTGCTGAATGCGCGCCGGACCTTGCGGACCGGCGGCTCGTCGGTAGCGGTGGTGATGGCGGGCGGCGTGGTGGTGGTCATCGGGAGGCCCGTTCCTTGCGCATCTGGAGCACGTTGTAGCCGACGAGCGGCAGCACGGCCAGGAAGAGGATGACCGCGAGCGCGCTGCCCCGGCCGTAGTTGAACTGGGTGAAGATCTGCGTGTACATCTCGTTGGAGAGCACATCGGTGTTGAAGTTGCCGCCGGTGACCGTGTACACGATGTCGAAGACCTTGAGCGTGGCGATCATGATCGTGGTGATCACGACGACGAGCGTGTTGCGGATCATCGGTACCTGCACCGAACGGAAGAGCCGGTAGCCGGTGGCTCCGTCCATCCGGGCCGCCTCGATGATCTCGTCCGGGATGGACTTCAACGCCGCCGAGAGCACCACCATCGCGAAGCCGGTCTGGATCCACACCATGATCACCATGAGCAGAAACGTGTTGACCGGGCTCGACAGCATCCAGTCCGGCGGGTTCTTCCAGCCCAGCTTGATGACGATCTCGCTGAGCAGGCCGATCTGCGGGCGGTGCGGGTCGGTGTAGTTGTAGATGTACTTCCAGATGATGCTCGCGCCGACGAACGAGACCGCAGTCGGCAGGAAGATGAAGGCCTTGGCCAGGCTGGCCCGCTTCATGTTGTCGACCAGCAGCGCCACGAGCAGGCCGGCGCCGGTGGCCACCGCCGGCACGATCACCAGCCACAGCACGGTGCGGATCAGCGTCGACCGCGTGGATGGATCACTGAAGGCCCAGCGATAGTTCTGGAACCCGACGGAGTGCACCGTCGGTCCGTAGGCGTCGGCGCCGTGCAGGCTCAGGTAGAACGTGCGGATCGCGGGGATGACCAGCCCGATGATCAGCAGCAGTACTACCGGGACGAGACAGATGACGATCGTCAGAGGCCGCTCGAGCCGCCCGGTGACCTTGCCGGCCACGAGAAAGATGATGGCCAGGATGGCGATGAAGCCACCTACCGCCTCGATCACTCCCCAGAGCTTCGAGGCCGAGTCGCCGGCGAGGCCGGCCAGAATCAGGTGGTGCGAGTCGTACACGGAGCGCTCACCTCGGTGGGGGCTGTCGGAGGTGCGGCCCGTGGGATACCCACAGGCCGCACCACTCGGACGAGAATCGGCTGAGTCAGTTCGGCCAGGCGGCGTCGATCTCCTTGGCCACCGCGTCGATCGACTTGCCCGAACCGAACCACTCGGTCATGGCCTTCCACTCCGCACCGGAGCCCACGGCCGCAGGCATGGCGTCGGAGGCGTCGAAGCGGAACGTCGCAGAGCTGTCGGCCAGGTACTTCGCCGAGATCTTGTCGATCGGGTCCGTGTAGAGGCTCTGGTCGACCTTCTCGTTGGCCGACACCCAGCCGGGCGCAACCTTGATCCGCGAGTCTGCCCACTCCGGGCTGGAGAGGTAGTTCTGCACGGCCTGCGTCGCCGGGTCGCTGGAGAAGGCGGTGACGAACTCGCCGCCACCCTCGACGGGAGTGGAGATCGAGGAGTTCACGGCCGGCAGGTAGAAGGCGAAGACATCGCCGGTGGGGCTGACCGTGGTGCCCTTGGGCCACTGCGCCTCGTAGAAGGACGCCTGCTGCAGCATGCCGCAGGTGCCCTTGGTGATCGGCACACCCGCGTCCTGGAACGTGGTGGTGGCGATGGACTTCACGCCACCGATGCCGCCGTTGACCCATGCCGGGTTCTGCATGTAGCTCGCGACGGTCTTCATCGCTGCCTCGATCTTCGGGTCGGTGAACTTCACCTTGTGCGAGATCCAGTCGTCGTAGACCTGTCCGCCGTAGGTGCCGAGCACGGCCTCCTCCACCCAGTCAGTGGCCGGCCAGCCCGTGGCGGTACCCGAACCGATGCCCCCGCACCACGGCTTCACGCCGTCGGCGGCGATCTTCGCCGAGAGGCTCATCAGCTGGGCCCAGGTGGTGGGGATGGTGTAGCCCTTGGCAGCGAAGAGCTTCGGGGAGTACCAGACGAGCGACTTCATGTTGGCGCTCATCGGCGCGGCGTAGAACGTGCCGTTGACCGAGCCGTAGGACTTCCACGCGGCGTTCCAGTTGGCCTCGTTGGCCACTGTTCCCGCCGGCGGGGCCTTCACCTGACCGGTCTTCACCATCTGGGCGAGCAGGCCCGGCTGGGGGATGATCGCAAGGTTCGGGGCGCTACCACCCTGCACCTGCACCGGCAGCTGCGACTCGAAGTCGTTGGAGCCGGTGTAGCTGATCTTGATGCCCGTGCACTTCTCGAACGCCGCCCACGACTTGTTCAGCGAGTCGGACTCCGGGCTGAGGATCGAGCCGAACATCGTCACGGTCTTGCCGCTGTGTCCGAGGTAGTCCTTGTAGGGCGCGCAGGCCGCGCTGACCGTAGCGGTGGTCTTGCTCTGCGAGCCTCCACCACCCTTACTGCTCGAACAGGCCGTGACCGTCAGCAGTGCGGCGGTACCGATCGCCGCGACAGCCACAAAGTTGCTCTTCATGCACGTTCCTTCCCCGTCGAAAAAACATCGCTGGCCCCGCCAGGGACACCAGCGGGTGCACCGTCGGCACTCCGTGCAAACGGTTGCACGAGTGTGGCAGCCGTCACACGCGTTGGGAAGGGTTGGGTAAGAATCCACCCGGGCGTTACCAAGATGTGATCTGCGGTGGGGTCCGGTCAGCAGCCCGTCGAGCCGCGGGCGTAGAGCTGGGTCGGGAGCAGGATCGGTGCCACCTCGGCGTCGGCGAGCGAGCCGGCGGCGATCCGCTCCATGAGCAGCTCGCCGGCCGCCTTGCCGAGATCCCGAACGGGCTGACGGACGGTCGAGAGGTCGAAGGTGTCGGCCAGGTCGTGGCCGTCGAAGCCGATGATCGCGATGTCCTTGCCGGGTTCGACGCCGCGGCGGCGCATCGCCCGCAGCGCGCCGTAAGCCATCTCGTCGGACATGGCGAAGACGGCGGTTGGGCCCGGCCGTAGCGACAGCAGCCGCTCCATCGCCTGCTCGCCGCCGGCCACCTTGAAGTCCCCGGGCTCGCGCAGGGTCTCGTCCACGGAGAGGCCGTGTTCGACCAGCACCTCGAGGTAGCCGGCCAGCCGGTCGTTCTCAGGCACGAACATCGTCGGCAGTGGACGCCCCGAAATCAGGCCGATCCGCTTGTGGCCGCGCTCCACCAGGTGCTCCACGGCCATCCGCGCGGCGAGCCGGTCGTCGATCGACACGCTCGGCACGCCGGGCGCCTGCAGCCCGAGCAGTACCACCGGCACGTCGAGTTCGAAGAGCCCCTCGGACTCCACCATCTCCAGCGGCATGCCCAGCACCAGCACCCCGTCGACCCGGCGCCGGACCCGCTCGTGGGCGCGGAGCGGGTGGGCCGTGACGCCCGGCATGCCGGTGGCGTGCAGCAGCAGGTCGACGTCGAAACGCTGCAGCGCCGCCTCCATCCCGGCGAAGAGTTCGGTGAAGTACCAGCCGCCGAGGAAGGGGGTGACGATGGCGATGCTGCCGGTCCGCCCGGTGGCCAGCCGCGACGCCGACGGTGAGACGCTGAACTTCATCTCCCGGGCGATGCGCACCACGCGGTCCCGCGTGGCCGGGTCGACGTTGTCGAGGCCGCGCAGCGCGCGCGACACCGTCGCCGTCGAGACACCGGCCGCGCGGGCGACGTCGCGAATCGTCAGAGCCATGTAATCGCTGTCATCAGCAACGACATATCGTCGGAATCGGACACGGGGGCAGGGGCTGTCACGGGAGGGCAGGCTCAGCCGAGCCGGACCCCGGTTTCGGGATGGAAGACGTGTTCGTCGCCGGGCACCAGGTTTAGGGTCAGCGCCTCCCCGATGCGCGGCGAGACGCGGGACCGCGAGCGAACGACCAGGTGTTTGGTGGCCAGGTCGTCGCCGGCGATCGAGCCGTAGATGAAGGCGTCGGCGCCAAGCTCCTCGACGAGCTGGACCTCGACCTTGAGCCCGCCCGTCTCGGTGCTGACCTCGAAGGACTCCGGCCGCAGCCCGAGC
Organism: Jatrophihabitans sp.; assembly: GCA_025963285.1. Lineage (GTDB taxonomy): Bacteria > Actinomycetota > Actinomycetes > Mycobacteriales > Jatrophihabitantaceae > JAOPUX01. Next base: position 24,504 of record JAOPUX010000122.1, on the reverse strand, counting down.
GTGACCTCGGTCAGCCCGGCGGCCTGCGCGGCCCGGACGCTCTCGGGGGGCAGCGCGACGACGAGGTCGCCGAGCTGCGCACCCTCGGGCACGAGCGGCACCGTGCGCAGGTTCATCGCGGGCGATCCGATGAAGCCGGCGACGAACGCGTTGCCTGGGCGGTCGTAGAGGTTGCGCGGTGTGTCGACCTGCTGCAGCACGCCGTCCTTGAGGACAGCCACGCGGTCGCCCATCGTCATCGCCTCGACCTGGTCGTGGGTGACGTAGACGGTGGTGGTGCCGAGGCGGGCCTGCAGCGCGGCTACGTTGGCGCGCGTCTCGACACGCAGCTTGGCGTCGAGGTTGGAGAGCGGCTCGTCCATGAGGAAGACGCTGGGCTCCCGCACGATCGCACGACCCATCGCCACCCGCTGCCGCTGGCCGCCGGAGAGCGCCTTGGGTTTGCGGTCGAGGTACTTCTCGAGGTCCAGCAGCTTCGCGGCGTCGAGCACCTTCTGCGCACGCTCGGCCTTGGGGACGCCGTTGAGCTTCAGCGCGAAGCCCATGTTCTCCGCGACGGACATGTGCGGGTAAAGCGCGTAGTTCTGGAAGACCATCGCGATGTCGCGGTCCTTCGGCGGCTTGCCGGTGACATCCTCGCCGTCGATGCGGATCTCGCCGCTGCTCGTCGGTTCGAGGCCGGCGAGCATGCGCAGCGCCGTGGACTTTCCCGACCCGGACGGGCCGACCAGAACCATGAACTCGCCGTCGGCGATCTCGAGGTTGAGGCTGTCGATGGCCGGCACCGGGTTTCCCGGGTACAGGCAGGTTGCGTTGACGTAACTGACTACGGCCATGGTGGCTCCCGATCGGTGTGGACGGACCGCACCGGATACGGACGCGACATACCGTGCTTGGCTGGGCAGCGGCATGCCGGTCTCACGGCATTCCGGCCGCCTCCAGTCTGCCCGCCCCACCGATATGAGAGCGGCTGAAGCCGACCGGCATAGCGGTCGAGCAGTGCCATCACACATGCCGATCATGGGATGCGTCAAGGATCAGTTCTGCGCGGGACGGGCATGGAAGAGTGCTCGCATGACGAGTGACCCGACGCCGTACTACCGCAGTCGCTGGCTGATCCTGGCGGTGGTGCTCGCCGCCGAGTGCATGGATCTCATCGACTCCACGGTGGTGAATGTGGCCGCGCCGCTGATCTCGAAGGACTTCCACGCCTCGTCCACGTCGCTGCAGTGGATCGTCGGCGGGTACCCCCTCGCCATTGCGGTGGGGCTCATCATGGGCGGCCGGCTGGGCGATCTCGCCGGCCGCAAGACGATGTTCCTCATCGGCACCGTCGGCTTCGTCGTGGCCTCGACGCTCTGCGGCATCGCCCCGGGCTCCGGCGTGTTGATCACTGCCCGGCTGGTGCAGGGCGCCTTCGCGGCGATGATGCTGCCGCAGGGCTTCGGCATCCTTCGAGAGGTCTTCCCGCCGACCGAGGTGCAGGGGGCGTTCGCGATCTTCGGCCCCGTGATCGGGCTGTCGGCCGTCTTCGGCCCGCTGGTCGGTGGATCGCTGATCGACTGGAACCTCTTCGGAACCCACTGGCGGCTGGTCTTCCTCGTCAACGTGCCGCTCGGCGTCGCCGCCATCATCGGCGCCGTGCGCCTCCTGCCGCCGTCGCTGCCGGACCGAGAGACCAAGCTCGATCTGCTGGGTACCGCCCTGGTCTCGATCTTCGCCGTCGCGCTCGTCTACCCCCTGATCCAGGGACGGGACCTGGGCTGGCCGTGGTGGACCTACGCCTCGATGGTCGGCGGCCTCATCGTGCTGGTGATCTTCGGCGTGCAGCAGCGGCACCGGGAGCGCACCGGCGTCGCTCCCCTCGTGCTGCCCAGCATCTTCGGTCACCGTGGTTACTCGGCCGGGCTGATCTTCGCCACGATCTTCTTCGGCGGCATGGGCGGCACGCTGCTCTGCTCCACCCTGTTCCTGCAGATCGGCCAAGGCTTCACGGCCATCCACGCTGCCCTCTGCACCGTGCCGCTATCGGTGGGGCTGATCATCGGTGCGGGCCTCTCCGGCGGCCTGCTCGGGCCGAAGTTCGGCCGACTCGTAATCCAGGGCGGCGTGATCGTCGCGGGCATCGGCTGGGGGTTGCTCGCGCTCGCACTGCGCGGGGAGCACACCATCGGCGTCGTCGACCTGCTGCCCGGCCTGCTCGTTGCCGGGATCGGACTCGGCCTGGTGGTGGCGCCGATGTTCGACACGATCCTGGCTTCGGTGACCGACCCCGAGGCAGGTTCAGCCTCCGGCGTGCTCAACGCCGGCCAGCAGCTGGCCACCTCGATCGGGGTTGCGGTGTTCGGCACGATCTTCTTCGACACGATCACCACGAAGGTGATCGGCGGTCACTTCCACCGCGCCTTCACCTACACCCTGCTCGTGCAGGTCGGCCTCTGCGTCGTGATGCTGGTGATCTCCCCGCTGCTGCCCCGCTTCGCCCGCACCGAGGAGCACGCCACGGAAGCAGTGCCGGCCTAGGCGACGCTCCGGCTAGGCCGACCTTCGGCTGGGGCAGCCTCCGACGAGAATCCGCTTATGCCCAAAGGGAATCCGACAACTCTTGAAGACCGGACCGAGCCAGGACCCCACCGGACAACGACACTCAGCCATCGAAGAGACCGTCGCCTCAGAGGCCCAGCCCCGACGGCCCAGCCCAGCCCGGCCCAGCCTCCCTGCCGCCCACCAAACGACACCGGTCAACAGCACCCAGCAACTCACTAGTCGGCTCGTCGCCGCGCCCATGCCTTGCCTTCGCCAAGCAGCCCTACGACGCCTCGAGGGCGACCTTCAAGTTCGCCAGGGTCGTCTTGATGTTGTTCCTGTTGAACTCGTGGAAGGTCGAGCGGGTGGCTACCTTGTCGAACGCCTTCGCTGCGACGTCCGGCCAGCGCTTGCGGCCGTCGGTCCAGGTCTCGGTGACGAGGGTGCCCTGGCCGGACGGCGAGAGGTCGTACTCCCAGGTGGCGATGAGGCCCTTGAGCCGAGGCGTCTTCACTCCGATCGCCTCAACGCGGAAGGCGAAGCGCCGCCCCGGTTCGGCGGCGGTCACGCGGCAGCGGGTGTGCCAGCGGAAACCGCGACGCACGTTGCGGCCGACGAAGGTCGAGCCGACGGTGAGAGTGCCAGGCACGTCCAGAACCGCTCCGCGGTTCTCCGGGCTCCAGCGTGGGGTCTGGGTGGGGTCGCTGATCGCGGCGTAGACCACCTCTGGATCGACGTTGATGACGACACTCTCGGCGACGGTCATGGGTCGAGGCATGGGGGTGAGCCTAGGTCAGTTGAACAGCGGCGGGAGGGCGAAGAGCATGATCACCGACCAGGTGACGTGCGTGATGATCGAGGCCAGCACCCCCCCGGATGCACGCCGCTGCAGGCCCCAGACCCCGCCGAGGCTGGCCGCTGCGAACGTCAGCATCAGGTTTCCGCTGGCCAGGGTGACCACCGTGTAGATCACCGTGGAGATCAGGACTGGCCGGTGACGGCCGATCGCGGAGAAGAGCGCGCCCCGGAAGAAGATCTCCTCGGCGATGCCGTTGGCCACCGTGACGACGGTGATCAGCGCCAGGTTGCCGCGGCGGGCGTGATCGAGCACCTTTTCGACGAGGTGCCGCAGCGGCTCGATCTCGCGCACGACCAGCGCACCGAGCACGAAGACCGCTGCCGCCGCCAGCCCTATCGCGAATGCGGTGAGGACCGGCCGCCGCGATGTGCCGAGCAGGTCGATCCGGCCGAGGTGAAGCCGTCCGGAGAGCAGCCCACCGACGGCCCACACCGCGGCCAGGGCGGAGGTGAGCAGGTAGAACGTCTCGTCGCCTGGGGCGGTGGTGAGCGAGAAGCCGAGCAGCACGGCTCCGACGACGAGGGTCGCCGCAACCACCACTCGACGGCGGTGCAGCTGCTGGCCCGTCTCCTCGGCGTCGAGCGGCGAATGCTCCAGTAGCGCCGCCCGCACCGCCGCTGCGGCACCGGTCATCGTCACTCGGAGCGCTCGGAGCGCTCGGAGCGCTCGGCCAGCGCGAGGGTGACCGCCTCGTCATAGCTGAGGGTCGGGCCGGGAACGACGTCGTAGATGCTCGCGTCGGTGACCACGACCTCGGTGGACATCGAGTCGATCAGGGTCCGGGCGGTCTGCAGGTCGACGTCGGTGATGAACTGCAGCCAGCGCGAGGAGAGGCGCGGAGTCAGCAGCGGCACCGTGAAGACGGGCAGCAGCCGCTTGTTCTGGATCACGGCCACGCGTTTCATCATGTCGGTATAGCGGAGCACGTCCGGGCCGCCCACCTCGAAGACCCGCCCGATGGCCTCCGGGTTGTCGAGCACGCCGACGAGGTAGCGGATGACGTCGGGCAGCGCGATCGGCTGGGTCCGGGTCCGCACCCACTTCGGCGCGATCATCGCCGGCAGGTGGTCGACGAGCTGCCGGGTGATCTCCCACGAGATCCCACCGTGACCGATCACCACGGCGGCGCGCAGCACCGTCACCGGCACTCCGCCATCGCCGAGCAGCCCCTCCACTGCGCGACGAGAGCGCAGGTGCGGCGAGAGCGCCTGGGTCTCACTGCCCAACCCACCGAGGTACACGATCTGGCGCACGCCGCACTGCGCGGCGGCCTTGCCGAAGGCACGGGCGGCAGCCGCGTCGCGCTCTTCGAAGTCGCCGTGTTCGAGGGAGTGCACGAGGTAGTAGGCGGCGTCGATGCCGGTCAGCGCCTGCTCGAGGCTCGCCGGGTCGCCTACGTCGCCGAAGACCGCGGTGCCCGGACCCTCGTAACTCTCCGGTCTGCGGGTCATCGCGCGTACGTCGTGCCCCGCTTCGTCCAGGGCGACGGCCAGCCGCGCGCCGATGAAGCCAGTGGCGCCGGTGACGAGCACGTCGAGTCCCATGCGCCGACGGTGCCCATCCGCCGGCCCCGTCAAACGCGGACGAGACGGATCGCTCGTCCGGAATGAACGTCTCCGTCGCCCGTGTTCGCCCTGACAGGATCGTTAGACGAACTCACTATCTGTGGAACGACGCTTTTGAGGAGATCTGCATGAAGACCTGGTTCATCACCGGAGCGTCCAAGGGATTCGGGCGCGAGTGGGCCGAGGCGGCCCTGGAGCGCGGCGATCAGGTGGCCGGCACCGCACGAAAGATCGAGACGCTCGACGAGCTGGTGGCGCAGTACCCGGAGACGTTCCTGGCGCTGACGCTGGACGTCAACGATCGCGAGGCCGACATCGCGGCGGTGCAGCAGGCCGCCGAACACTTTGGCCGCCTGGACGTCGTGGTGAACAACGCCGGCTACGGGCACTTCGGCATGATCGAGGAGCTCTCCGAGGCCGACGCCCGCAACCAGCTGGAGACGAACCTCTTCGGTGCCCTCTGGGTCACTCAGGCGGCGCTGCCGATCCTGCGCGCGCAGGGCTCGGGGCACATCATCCAGGTGTCGAGCATCGGCGGTATCAGCGCCTTCCCGACGGTCGGGATCTACCACGCCTCGAAGTGGGGGCTTGAGGGCTTCTCCCAGGCCCTCTACCTCGAGGTGGCCGGCTTCGGCATCCACGTCACGCTGGTGGAGCCCGGTGGTTTCAGCACAGACTGGTCCGGCCCCTCGGCGATCCACAGCGAGCCGATCGCCGCCTACGACGCCGTGCGTGAGGTTGCGGCGAACCGCCCCACCCGTCGCGATCCGGGCGACCCGCACGCCACCCGCAGCGCGATCCTCAAGGTGGTCGACGCCGAGCAGCCGCCGCTGCGCGTCTTCTTCGGCAAGGCGCCGCTGGACATCGCCACCGCCGACTACGAATCTCGCCTGGCGACGTGGCGCGAATGGCAGCCGGTCGCCATCGAGGCCCACGGCTGAGAGGGTCGATAGCTGAGAGGTCACCGGTAGCTCTCCGGTTCGCCGACCCGCGCGTTGGGTAGGCCACGCTTGCCGTGTGCAGCGCGCCTGCGATCGCACGCCGACGAGTGAGGACTGCCCCGCCATGCTGACGCTCTTGATCCCTGCGGCGCTGACGCTGCTCGCGGCGCTGGCCGCGGTCGGCGCGCTCTCCCTAAGTGGCGCATGGTGGGTCGCGGTCGCGATCGTCGGCGCCGTTGCCCTGCTCGGTTGGTACGACGTGCTGCAGCGGCGCCACTCGATCCTGCGCAACTACCCCGTCGTCGGGCACATGCGGTTCCTGCTGGAGGCGATCCGTCCGGAGATCCAGCAGTACTTCATCGAGCGCAACACCGACGGCCGCCCCTTCGACCGCGACACCCGGTCGGTGATCTACGAGCGGGCCAAGGGGATCGCCGGTGAGGAGGCGTTCGGCACTGAGCGTGACGTCAACGAGGTGGGCTACGAGTTCGTGCTCCACGCGACGGCGCCAGGCGACCCGCCCGACGCCCAGCCCCGGGTTACCGTCGGGGGTCCCGACTGCGCCCATCCCTATGAGATGGCCTTGCTGAACGTCTCGGCGATGAGCTTCGGAGCGCTCTCGGCCAACGCCATCCGCGCCCTGAATGCCGGGGCGAGGCAGGGCGGCTTCGCCCACGACACCGGTGAAGGCGGCCTCACCAAGTATCACCTCGAGAACGGTGGCGACCTGATCTGGGAGGTGGGCTCGGGCTACTTCGGTGCCCGCACCAAGGACGGCAAGTTCGACCCCGAGATGTTCGCCGACAAGGCCGCGAACCCGGCGGTGAAGTGCGTCTCGCTGAAGCTCAGCCAGGGCGCGAAACCGGGCATCGGCGGGGTGCTGCCTGGGGCGAAGGTCACCGCTGAGATCGCCGAAGCACGCAACGTCCCGAAGGGCGAGAAGTGCGTGAGCCCGTCGCACCACGCGACGTTCTCGACGCCGCGCGAACTGGTGCGCTTCATCGCTCGGATGCGGGAGCTCTCCGGCGGCAAGCCGACCGGCTTCAAGCTCTGCGTGGGTTACCGGCACGAGCTGCTCGCGATCTGCAAGGCGATGCTCGAGGAGCAGATCACCCCGGACTTCATCGTGGTCGACGGATCGGAGGGCGGCACCGGCGCGGCGCCGTTGGAGTTCGAAGACCACGTCGGCACGCCGCTCACCGACGGGCTGATGATGGTGCACAACGCCCTCGTCGGCACCGGGCTACGGGACCGGATCAAGATCGGTGCCAGCGGCAAGGTGTCGACCGGCATCGACATCGTCAAGCGGATCATCCAGGGTGCCGACTACACCAACTCCGCCCGCGCGATGATGATGGCTGTCGGCTGCATCCAGGCCCAGAAGTGCCACACCAACGAGTGCCCCGTCGGGGTCGCGACCCAGGACGAACGACGGGCCCGGGCCCTGGTCGTGCCCGACAAGTCGGTGCGCGTGAAGCAGTTCCAGGAGGCCACCGTCAGCGAGGCGCAGCGCATCATCGCCTCGATGGGGCTCGACGGACCGACGGCCCTGCACCCCGCGATGCTGATGCGCCGGGTGGACCACATCCGCACCGCCTCCTACGCCGAGCTCTACGACTGGCTGCAGCCGGGCGAACTGCTCGCCGACCCCCGGGAGGACTGGGCCGTCGACTGGGCGGCGGCCAGCCCCGACAGCTTCACCCGTCAGAGGAAGGTACATCTGTCATGAGCAGCACGACCGTCGCCGAGATGATCGTCAACACGCTGGCCGAGCAGGGCGTCCGGACGGTCTGGGGTGTCGTCGGTGACGCGCTGAACCCGATCACCGACGCGATCCGGCGCGACGAGCGCCTCGACTGGATCGGCGTGCGTCACGAGGAGGCCGGGGCGTTTGCTGCCGGCGCGCAGGCCCAGCTCACCGGAACGCTGGGTGTCTGCATGGGCACCGTCGGCCCCGGGTCGATCCATCTGCTCAACGGCCTCTACGACGCGAAGAAGTCGAAGACGCCGGTATTGGCGATCTGTGGCCAGGTGCCGCTCGCCGAATACGGCAGCGACTACTTCCAGGAGGTCGACAACGACCTGCTCTTCCGTGACGTCGCCTGTTTCACGCACACGATCACCTCCCCGGAGCACGCCCCGATGCTGCTCGGCCGGGCCGTCCAGGCCGCGCTCAACGAGCCGGGCGTGGCGGTGCTGACCGTCCCCGGCGACGTCGGCGGTATGGCGCTGCCCAAGGGCTTCACGGCGCCGACGATCATCGCTGCGCACCCGCCCACGGTGCCAGCCCGCGAGGCTCTGCAGCAGGCGGCGGCGATGATCGACGCCGCCGAGAAGGTGACGCTGCTCGTCGGCATGGGCGCCCGCAACGCCCGCGACGAGGTGCTCGCCCTGGCCGACCGGCTGCAGTCACCGATGGTGCTCTCCCTGAAGGCCAAGCAGGGCCTCGAGGCCGACAACCCGTTCCAGGTCGGACAGAGCGGGCTCATCGGCAATCCCGCCTCGACGGTGGCCTTCGACGAGTGCGACCTGCTCCTGCTCGTCGGTACCGACTTCCCCTATCGCGAGTGGTACCCGACCGGGAAGCAGATCGTCCAGATCGACAGCCGGCCCGAGCACATCGGCCGGCGCATCGGTGTCGACCTCGGTCTGGTCGGGCATGCCAAGCCCACACTCCAGGCACTCACCGCACTCGTGGACGCCAAGACCGACACCACGCATCTAGCCGACGCGCGGTCGCGCTACGAGCATTGGAACGCCCGGCAGCAGTCGCTCACCGAGCCCGGCTTCGACAACAGCCTGCTCGGCAGGCTGCGCAGCAAGGGCGACAACCCGGAGAAGCTGATCCGGCCGGAGGCGCTGGCCCAGGCCATCGACCGCCACGCCGCCGACGACGCGATCTTCAGCAGCGACACCGGTATGTCGACGGTCTGGCTGTCCCGCTTCATCACGATGCGCGGGCGGCGCGAGTTGCTCGGCTCGTTCAACCTCGGTTCGATGGCCAACGCCATGCCACAAGCCCTCGGCGCGCAGGCCCTGGACCGCACCCGGCAAGTCGTGGGGCTCTGCGGCGACGGCGGCCTCTCCATGCTGCTCGGCGACCTGCTGACCGCGGGGGCCTACGACCTGCCGGTCAAGCTCTTCGTCTTCGACAACGGCCGCCTCGGCATGGTGAAGCTCGAGCAGGAGCAGGGCGGCCTGCCCGAGTTCGGTACCGTGCTGCACAACCCGGACTTCGGTGCGGTCGCCGCCGCGATCGGGCTCCACGGCATGCGGGTCGAGGACCCCGACGACCTCGACGCCGCCGTCCAGACCGCGCTGCGGCACCCGGGTCCGGTGCTCGTCGACGTCGTCACCAATCCGCAGGAGATCTCCGTGCCGGGCAAGGTGACCGTCGATCAGGCCTGGGGCTTCGCGATCTCCAAGATCCGGGAGACGGTGCTGAGCGAGGGTGACAGCTGACGCCGTCGTCGGCCATGATCGACTCATGGTCAGCCCACACGGCTTCGACGCCGCTGCGCTCTTCGAGGCGGTCGACGAGCGGCGCCAGGCCGAGGGGCTGAGCTGGGCCGGGGTGACGACCGCGATCTGGGACGAGTCGTGCGACCTCAACGCCCAGCGCGGCGATCACCCCATCAGCCCGGACACGATCAAGCACATCGGCATCCGCCGCGACACCTCCTGCCAGCATGCGCTCTTCGTGCTGCGCTGGCTCGGGCGCGCACCCGAGGAGTTCATCGCCTCGCCCCGCGTCGCCGGTGTCGCGTTGCCCTACGCCGATCCCGCGCACCGGCTGCGCTGGGACCTGCGTGCCACCTACGACGCTCTCAATGCTGCCCGCACCGCGCGCGGTGCCACCTGGGCCCAAGCCGCCACCCGGCTGCACTGCACGAGCAACCAGCTCACCGGACTGCGCACCGCCAAGTTCGGTGCCTCGATGCGGCTGATGATGCGCATCACGCAGGCGCTCGGCAGGCCGGCGGCCGATTTCGTCTCCGTCGCCACCTGGTAACGACCGTCACAGGTGGCTGTGATCCCCGTGAATGCTGGGCTATAACGCACCCTGCCCCTGTTCGGCTCGTGCTGGTCACCTAGCGGACATGAACGGCACGGACCATGGACCATATGAACAAGCAGCAGCCCGAAACAGCCAGTGCCGAAGTCCACGACCGCTACCTGACGAAGATCAACGCCCTCATCGCCACCGACAACGAGCACCTCGTCGCCGATCTCGCTGACGAGTACGCCCAGCTCCTCGACCAGAAGGCCGCCTGATCCAGAGACCGCTCAGCGGCGGACGGCACGGGCGTACTGCTCGGGCACGCTGATCTCGTCGCCGAGCTCGAAGGCGGCACGCTCGGGCCAGGTCGGCTCGCGCAGCAGCGCCCGGGCCAGCAGTACCGCGTCGGCCGACTCCTCGGTGAGGATCAGTTCAGCCTGGGCCGGTTCGGTGATCATGCCGACCGCCGCCACCGGCAGCCCGCTACGCTCGCGGATCGTCCGCGCGAACGGCACCTGATAGCCGGGGCCAACGGAGATCTGCTGCTCGGCGGAGTTGCCGCCGCTGGAGACGTCGATGAGGTCGACCCCGTGCTTGGCCAGCTCGCGCGCCACCTCGGCCACCTCATCGACGTCGAGGCCGCCGGGCACCCAGTCCGTGGCGGAGACGCGGACGAGAAGCGGCGTCTGCTCGGGAATCGCGGCGCGCACTGCGTCGACGATCTCGATCAGCGCCCGCGACCGACCCGCGAGGTCGCCCCCGTAGGTGTCGGTGCGCAGGTTCGACAGCGGCGACAGGAACTCGTGCAGCAGGTACCCGTGCGCGGCGTGGAGCTCGATCACCTCGAAGCCGGCCGCGATCGCCCGCTGCGCGGCGGCCGCCCACTGCGTCACCAGCTCGGCGATCTGGTCGACCGTGAGTTCGGCCGGCGTCGCGTAGCCGGAGTAGGCGACGGCCGAAGGTGCTACAGCCGTCCAGCCACCGTCAGCCTCCGGCACTGAGCCGGTGCCCCGCCACGGCGCGTAGGTCGAGGCCTTGCGGCCCGCATGCGCCAGCTGGATTCCGGCAACAGCCCCCTGGCTGCGAATGAAGTCGGTGATCGGCTTGTAGGCGGCAGCCTGCTCGTCGGTCCAGATGCCGGCGTCCTCGGGAGAGATCCGTCCCTCCGGCACTACCGCGGTGGCCTCAGTGAACACCAGCCCCGCACCACCACGGGCCAGCGAGCCGAGGTGCACCAGGTGCCAGTCCGTCGGGCGCCCGTCGACCGAGGAGTACTGGCACATCGGCGACACCCAGACGCGATTCCGGAGCCGGACGCCGCGCAGGTCGAGTGGGGAGAAGAGTCTGCTCATACAGAGGCAACGTTCGCCCCGCTCGGTGATGTTCCACGCGCGGCCGCGCTGGGCAAGCTCTTCGGATGAATACCTTCTCCGCGACGAACACCTCCGAGGCCGTGGTACCGGCCCGCCGCGACGCGATCTGGGCGCTGCTCACCGATCCGCAGGCGCTGACCAGGATGACCCCGCTACTGACCCGGATCGAGGCCGATGGGTCGCACTGGCAGTGGCACCTGACCAGGATCGCCGCGCTAGGCGTGAACATCAGCCCGGTCTTCACCGAGCGCATGTCATTCGTCGAGCCCAGCCGGATCGACTACGCCCACGAGCCGCCCGCCGGCAAGCGGGAGCGCACCGGGGTCGAGGGGCGCTACGACCTGAGCGACGTCGAGGGTGGCACCAAGCTGGCGATCAGCCTCACCATCCACACCGAGCTGCCGCTACCAAAAGCGGCAGGCCCGGCCGTCAGCAAGGTGATCGCCTCGACCATGGAGCGCACCGGGGACAAGTTCGCCGCCAACCTCTACCGCGAACTCGGCATCGCCAGCTGACGTCGCCAGCGGCTCCGGCGGGTCCGGCTCGGGCGGGTCTGGCTCCGGCTCCGGCGGGTCCGGCTCCGGCGGGTCCGGCTCCGGCGGGTCTGGCTCCGGCGGGTCTGGGTCTGCTCGAGATCAGCGAGTGCACTTCGAGCACATCGCGGACGGCTTCCACTCCTTCGCCCAGCCGCTGGCCCAGCCCGGCGGAGAGCGATCGCTAGACCTTACGAAGTGGCGACGAACGGCGAATTCGACGCCCTTGCGCGGCCAGGGCCAACCAAGATGGATGCTGCAGACGGTGGCCGAGCACTGAGGCCTCGATGCCGATCCGGGAAGGCCGTTGATGCGCGTACTTCTTACAGGAGGCGCCGGCTTCATCGGCACCCACGTGCTCGAGGTGCTCCGCGAGCACGGGCACGACACCGTCATGCTGGACTCGCTCCGTCCCGACGTCCACCGTGGCGCACCACCAGTGTTCGACGGGTTGATCGTGGGCGACGTCCGGGACGGAGCCGTCCTCGACCGTGCATTGCAGGGCGTGGAAGTGGTGTGTCACCTCGCCGCGAAAGTCGGCCTCGGCGTCGACGTCTCGGATCTGCCCGACTACGCCCAAACCAACGTCCATGGCACGGCGTCGGTCCTGGCCGCGATGACGCGGGCCGGCGTCACCCGGTTCGTCCAGGCCAGCTCGATGGTCGTCTACGGCGAGGGGCTGGGGTACTGCGCGGAGCATGGATCGGTACGGCCGGGCCCACGCTCGGAGTCTGAACTCGCAGCCGGCCGCTTCGAATCGCCGTGCCCGTCGTGCGGGCGCGCACTCGGCTTCGCGCTTGTCTCCGAGTCCGCACCTCTCGATCCGCGCAACGCCTACGCCGCGAGCAAGGTTGGGCAGGAGCAGTTCGCCGCGTCGTGGGCCCGCGCGACGGGCAGCTCGGTCGCTTCGCTGCGCTACCACAACGTCTATGGACCGGGGTTGCCGCGCGATACGCCCTATGCGGGTGTTGCCGCGATCTTTCTATCGGCGCTGGAGCGGGGCGACGCTCCGCGCGTCTACGAGGATGGCAGGCAGCGGCGCGACTTCGTGCATGTCACCGACGTCGCACGGGCCACGGTGGCCGCGGTCGAGCAGCATGACACCGGCACGCTGGCCTACAACGTCGGCTCGGGCACTCCGCGCACGATCGGGGAGATGGCGGCTGCCCTGGCCCGCTCGGTTGGCGGCTCGGAACCCATCGTGACCGGGAGCTACCGGCTCGGCGACGTTCGGCACATCACCGCTGACTCAGCGTCGGTGCGGGCAGCCCTCGGCTGGGCACCGGTCGTCGATTTCAACTGCGGGATGGCCGAGCTCGCGCGCTAACCAGGTCGTCAGTCAGGCGGCGACAGGCAGCAGGACGCGGAAGGTGCAGCCGCCGAAGGTGTTCTCGACGCCGACGCTTCCATCGTGGGCCTCGACGATCCCGCGGGTGATCGCCAGGCCGAGTCCACCACTCAAGGCCTCGTCCGGCGTCGGGGTACGCGCCTCCTCGCCGCGGAAGCCCACCTCGAAGACGCGGTCGAGATCGCCGATCGGGATCCCCCCGCACTCGTCGCTGACAGTCACCTCCGCGAGCCGCTGGTCCTCAGCGGTCACCGACACGCTGACGAGGACTGTGCCGTCGAGACGGGTGTGTCGGATCGCGTTGGCGATCAGGTTGGTGAGCGCCCGGTTGAGCTCTGGGCCGTTGCCAATGACAGCCAGACCACCCCCCGACCGACCACACAGCTCCACGCCTCGTGCGGCGGCGAGCGGGCCTAGCGCTGCGACGCAGTCGGAGACCAGGTCGTCGAGCGCGATGTTCTCGGTATCCCGCGAGAAGGCCCCGGCCTGAATTCGTGAGAGATCGAAGAGGTCGTCGACCATCCCACTGAGACGGTCTGCCGAACTCGCAATCTGCTTGTAGTAGAGCTGCGGGTCGTCGGCCACACCGTCCTCGAGTGCCTCCGACATCGCTCGCAGACCGGCCAGTGGAGTACGCAGATCATGGCTGACCCACGATATGAGATCGCGACGTGCCGACTCGAGCGCACGCTCGCGGTCGCGGGTGTCAGCCAAGGCACTCGCGGTGGCGGCCAACTCCGATCGCAGCGCCTCGAGCACGGCGGTGAGGGGTCGTCCGCTGTGCTCAGGTACCCGTCCCTGAGCGAGCTCGCCGATTGAGTGCAGCAGTGTCCGATTATCCTGAGCGAGCCGCCGCGCAGCTAGCGCCGCGGCGACGGTGGCGATGATGCCGGCCGCGACGGTCAGCGCAACGACCGTCACCCATTGATGCATAGGCAGGAGCATCTCGTGGATGCCGCCGAGCAGCGCACCGAGCGAGGCCGCGGTGCCGGTCAGGACTACCGAGGCGAGCAGCCCGGTCAGGTATCGACGCCGCACCGGGGCGAGCAGTACCCACATCATCGCCGCCGCGATGAGCGACCAGAGAAGGGCAGTCAGCAGACTGCCGGCGGACAGGCTCACAGCTGCTCCAAGCGGTAACCGACGCCCCAGACGGTCGTGATCAAGGTCGGGCTCGCGGGATCGTCCTCGACCTTCTCCCGCAGGCGCCGCACATGCACGGTAACCGTCGACTGGTCGCCGAACGTCCAGCCCCATACCTCTCGCATCAGCTGCTCACGGGTGAAGGCGACTCCGGGGTGCTCCATCAGGAAGGCGAGCAACTCCAGCTCGCGCACCGTGAGCGCCAGCTCCGCACCGAGCCGGGTGGCCCGCCGAGCCGCGCGGTCCACGGTGACCGGACCGACGGTCAGCACGCGCGGCGGCAGCTTTGCGGCGTTTGCCCTACGTAGCACCGACTCGATGCGGAGCATGAGCTCGCGCGGAGAGAAGGGCTTGGTCACGTAGTCGTCGGCGCCGACCTCGAGGCCGGCAATCCGATCCTCGGCCTCGGCCAGCGCAGTCAGCATGATCACCGGCAGCTGCGGATGCGAGGCACGCACTCGGCGGCACACCTCGAGACCATCGACCTTCGGCAGCATGAGATCCAAGACGATCAGGTCCAGCCGGACACTGGCGACGATGTCGAGCGCGGCCTGGCCGTCGGTGACGTGCTTGACCTGGTACCCGCCACGCTCGAGGTAGGAGACGACGACGCTGGCAACAGTGTCGTCATCATCCACGATCAGCACGGAGCGCATGGCTGAAGCCTAAGCGGGTGAGCACGCGCGAGCCGATCCGTTCGCAGCGGCGTCACCACTTCGTAAGGGTAGATCTCGCTCTACCAGCCATAGCGTGAGGTGATGCGCATCGATCTCGTCCTGCCGTGTCTGAACGAAGCCACGGCGCTGCCCTGGGTGCTGTCCCGGGTGCCGGACCAGGCGCGTGCGATCGTCGTCGACAACGGCTCCACCGACGGCTCGGCCGACGTCGCGCGCAGCTTCGGCGCCACGGTCGTCGAGTGCACGCAGCGTGGCTACGGCGCAGCCTGCCGAGCGGGGCTCGCGGCGGCGACAGCCGAGCTCGTCGCATTCTGTGATTGCGATGCGACGCTCCACCCCGCCGACCTGCTCCGTCTCGTCACGGTTCTCGATGGTGGCGCCGATATGGTGGTGGCGCGACGCAGACCGACCGAGCCGTCGGCCTGGCCACTACACGCACGCCTGGCCAACCGCGAGCTCGCCCGCCGGATCCGGCGCCACACGGGAGTGCCATTACGCGATCTCGGCCCGCTCCGCGTAGCCCGTCGCGACGCCTACCGCGCGCTGAAGATCACGGACACGCGCTGTGGCTATCCCGTTGAGACGATCGTGCGGGCCAGTCGCGCAGGCTGGCGAATCGAGCAGGTCGACGTGGCCTACTGGCCGCGACTTGGCACGTCGAAGGTCACCGGGACGCTGCGCGGGTCACTGCTAGCCGTCCGCGACATGAGTGCGGCGCTGACCTCGTGACCACGGTCGTGGTGCTGGCGAAGCGGCCGCGTGCCGGGTTCGTGAAGACCCGGATGGTGCCCCCGCTGACCTACGAGGCAGCGGCCGATGTTGCGGCTGCAGCCCTGCAGGACACCCTGGCCACGGTGGGCTCGGCAGCCTTCGAGCACTGCATGCTCGCGTTCGACGGCGATCCCGCCGGTTGGCTGCCGGCCGGCTGGCTCCTGCACCGACAGTCATCCGGCGGGCTCGACGAGCGCATCGTCGCTGCCGTGCAGTCGGCACCCGATGGTGCGGTCCTGCTGATCGGAATGGACACCCCACAGCTCTCCGCGCTTGCGCTCCACGACTTCGATCCCCTCCGCTTCGATGCCTGTCTCGGGCTGGCCACCGACGGCGGCTACTGGGTGATCGGGTTCGCGAACGCGTGGGACGCGGCGGCGAGCGTGCTCGGCGTACCGATGTCCGAATCGTTCACGGGGGCGGAGCAGCTCCGCCGGCTGAGAGCGCTCGGCCTGCGCGTCCAGCTGCTGGACGAGCTCACCGATGTCGACACGGTCGAGGCGGCGCGCCGAGTCGCGGTGGAGGCACCACACACCGGGTTTGCGCGCACCCTCCGGGCGGCGCTGCCGAACGCGGTGGCCTGATGCGGGTCGACGCCTTGCGGCCCTACGAGGCGGCGCTGCACGATGCTGCGGCTCTGGAGTTGTACTGCCCGGATGGCCGGACCCTCCAACTCGACGTTGCGCGGTGGCTGGCTCCCATTGACTCCGTCGACGCCACGGTCGTAGAGCGTTGCCTCGGCCCGACGCTGGACGTCGGCTGCGGGCCGGGCCGCTTTGTCTCGGCGCTGATCGAGCGCGGTGTGCCGGCCCTCGGCGTCGACATCGCGAAGACGGCCGTCGACCTGACCCGGTCGCGCGGTATGCCCGCCCTGCGGCGCAGTGTCTTCGATCGTGTACCCGGTGCGGGCCGGTGGCCGACGATCCTGCTCATGGACGGCAACATCGGGATCGGTGGCGACCCGGCCCGGCTGCTGCTTCGCCTGCGGAGCCTGCTGGGCCTACGGGGCACGCTGATCGTCGAGGCGCACTGTGCGGAGGACGCGGACGAACAGCTGCTCGTCCGCTTTAGCGTGGCAGGCGAGGCGGTGGGACCGTCGTTCGGCTGGGCCCACGTGGGCACTCCGGCCCTGCGACGCTACGCGGCCACGACCGGCCTTCAGGTGTCGGAGTCGTGGGCGGCCGGCGGACGGACATTTGTGGCGTTCACGGCCTGACGACGATCCAGGACGACCTGCGCCGTATAGGCGAGCCCTGCCACCCCGAAGACCAGTACGACCAGAATGCCAAGGTGCAGCCCGTAGTTCTGTTGCTCGAGCGCCTTCACCGCTGGCTGGCTGCCCCGGCGATCGATCAGCGGGACCGCGATGATCGCGATAAGTCCCGAAGCCACCAGCGCTCCCTGGACGTAGCGGCGCATCCTCGGTCGGAAGAGGTGCGTCAGGACGAAGCCGACTGCCATCGTCGTGGGTACCAGGATGCCGTCATGGATCACCACCGCGGCGATCAGCCAGCGCGCCAGGCCGCGGGGATTCGTGCGATCGCTGTTCTGGAAGATGCGGAACACACCGAACAGGAGCAGGGTGACGCCGACGGTGCCGAGGGCCAGACGGGTGCGCATCAGAGCACCTCGATCTCAGTGAGCCACTTGGTGTTCAGCACGCCGGCACGGTCGGGTGCGATCAGGCGGAGCGGATAGCCGTGGTCGAGCGTCAGCCGCACACCGTTCAGGTGCGTGGCGAGGATGGCACTGGCCACCTGCGGACCCTCCAGGTAGGACGTGCGGTACGAGCCGTATTGCTCGAGCGAGGTCACCAGGACGCGGGATCCCTCGTCGCCTCCGGCGCGCCGGACGAGATCGATCAGCAGGGGTCCCTGCCAATGCGCGGAGACGCTCCAGCCCTCCACGCACGCCAGAGGTAGGTGATGTTGAACAGGGGCTAGTGCCTCGACTGCAGCGAGGTCGAGATCGAAGCTGCGCGGCCCCACCACGGTGAGTCGCCAGGATGAGCTGAGGGCGATGCCGCGGACCCCGGCCTGGTCGGCCGTCTTATTGATCGGAACGTGCTGGGGTGCGGAGTCGGCCCGCCGCGGAGCCAGCACGTCGAGTGGCCGTAGCGGCGAGAAGGTCTGCCCGGCCGTGGTGACCACGACTATGCCGGTGCCTGCGGCCGAGGCCACGAGCAGCCCGCGCCGGCTGAGGCCACTCGGCTGAGCGTTGGCCCGCGTGCCGAGCGGGGTCGCCAGCCCCTCCTTGATGATCGGCAGCTTCACCGCGATGTGCAGCAGCAGCGAGCCGAAGACCACGTAGGCGAGGAAGCGGTGGACCATGACGAAGTCCCACGGCCAGGGATACCAGTCGAGCACGTTGAAGAAGCCGGTGAAGAGCTCCACCAGGGCCGCGGAGACGAAGACCGCGATCGTCAACCGTTCGACGCCCTCCGCCAGCGACTTCGCCGGTGGCCACGCAAAGAGCTTCGGATAGACCGCCCACAGCTTGACGAGCAACAGGGGGATGGTCGCGATACCGGTCGTGACGTGCAGGCCCTGGGTTAGGCGGTAACCCCAGATCGGGTGCGCCGGCTCGGGCAACCACGTCCACGGCTGGTACTGGTAGTGACTCAGCAGGCCCGTCATGAAGCAGACGGTGAAGCAGATGCCCAGGACGCGACCCACCCGAGCCACCACCGCAGGGGAATGCAGCGGGCTCGTGAAAGTAGGCCAGAGTGGTGGTTTCGGTGGGACCTTCACAAGCTTCAGTGTCGGGGACAGCTGACCTAGAAACCCTTACGAGGAGCGGAACTCAGCCGCCGATCCGCTCATCTCCACCGCGGACTTTGACATGCTCGGCGCATGCAGGTCCGAGCCTCACGGGTGGTCGCTGCCGCGGCACTTCTCGCCGAGGCCGTCCTGTTCGCGTCCTACCTCCACGTCGACTCCGGGCGCAACGGCCACCTGTGGCTCGAGACCACTACCACGATCGCCTTCCTCGTGGCCGTGGCTGCGCTGCGCTGGACGGGGCTAGCGCCGCGTCACCTGGCGGTAGCCATCCTGCTCGGCGGTGCGGTCCTCCAGCTCGTCGCCCTGAGTCACTCGCCTCAGACGTCCGACGACGACTTCCGCTACATCTGGGACGGGAAGGTGCAACTCTCCGGCACCGATCCGTACCGCTACCCCCCGGCATCACCTTCGTTGTCGTCGCTGCGCGCCGCACCGATCTTCGGCACCGACGGGCCGTGCACGTACCGGATCCCCGGCTCCTGCGTGGCCATCAACCGACCCACCGTCCACACGATCTACCCCCCGGTCGCCGAGGCGGCATTCACCGCGGTGCGGCTGCTCTCCTTCGGCGGCCACGGCGTGCAGCTGCCCTTCCAGATCGCCGCCGCCCTGGGGAGTTGTCTGATCGGCCTGCTGCTTGCACACCGTGCACTCGGACGCGGCGATCCGGTGTGGACCGTGGCCCTCTGGGCGTGGTGTCCAGTAGTGGTCTACGAGTTCGGCAACAACGCGCACATCGACTGGCTGGCCGTGCTCCTCGTGGTGCTCGGGCTGCGAGCGTATGCCGCCGACCGCCTCGGTCGTGCCGGCGTTCTCATCGGCGCGGCGATTGCCACGAAGCTCTACCCGGGCCTCCTGCTGGCCTCACTGCTGCGGCGCCGGCCCTGGCTGGTGCTCGCCTCCTCGCTCGGCTTCGTCGCCCTGACCTATGTGCCGCATGTCGCGGCCGTCGGATCGAGCGTGATCGGCTACCTGCCCGGGTACCTGCACGAGGAGGGTTACTCGACGGGCAACCATCTACTGCTGCTCGGCGCGGTCTTCCCGCATCCGATCGACACCGCCATCGGTGTGCTGATCGTGGCCGCAGGCGGCGTCTGGGCCTGGCGCCGCACCGAGCCGTCCGCTCCGGAGAACACCGCCGTGGTGGTGCTCGGGCTGGCTCTACTGGTCGCCACCCCACGCTACGGCTGGTACGCGGCACTGCTTGTCGCCCTGATCGCTATGTCCCGGCGGATCGAGTGGCTTCCGGTGGCGTTCGCGTCGTCGTTCGTCTACCTCAGCCACGGCACCCCATCGGACCCGGCAATCTTCGCGATCGCCGGCGGGCTGACCCTCACCGCGCTGCTCGTGCGGCATCGACGGCAGCTGCCAGCACTGGTGGGCCGTGGCCCAGTCCTGTCACCCCGGATGCCAGTGAACTCCTGACCGACGACCTAGTCCTGGTCAGACGAGGACACGCCCAGTTCCTCGGCCCACGCCTCGTGCTCGCCACGCGCCCAGGCCACTGAGACCACCCCGGCACGCATGCCGCGTCGGGCCTCGGCGTCCTTGCGGGCATAGTTGATGTGCCCGAGCACGAGCAGCCCGACGCCGAGGGCAAACCAGTCATGGAGGAACGTGGCGCCGGAGCGCCAGGACACCCGAACCCAATCCGGGAAGTACATGAGTAGCCCGGTGCCTAGGAGCACGAGGATCGAACCTGCGGTGAGGGCGGCGTTCAGCTTCTGGCCAGCGTTGAACTTGCCGACCTTGATCGTCCCGTCCCGTCTGGTTCGGGAGCGAAGCCACTGCCAGTCGGCTCTGGTGAATCGGTTGAGCCGGCCGAGGTCGAGGCGGTAGGCGCGGGAGACCAGGCCTACGAACATCGGCACCGGCAGGCCGAAGCCGCAGTAGACGTGGATGAGTTCAATATCCCGGCGGTGCCCCACCGCGAGCGCGAGCGAGCCGTTGTAGAGGACGGCGGCGGTGAGCATGCAGACCAGCATCAACACGGTCGTGGCCCAGTGCACCGCACGTACGGAGGCGCTGAATCGGTGCACGGAGCCGGCAGGCGGCGCGAGGGGGGTCACGGTCTCTGCCTACTAGCCGATAGAACCGTTGATGTCGTAACCGCGGGTCTCCCAGTAGCCGGGGATCTCGGTGTCGGTGAGTTCGATCGCCGAGAGCCACTTCGTGCTCTTGTAGCCGTACATCGACGCGCAGTACATCCGCACCGGCCCGCCGTGGTCGTGGGTCACCGGCTTGCCGAGCATCTGGAGCGCCACGATTACATCGGAGCGCATCGCCTCGGCCATCGTCAGGCTCTCGGTATACGTGCCGTCGAAGGACCGGAACCGCACGGCCTTCGCGCGGGTCGACGTCCGGGCACGGGTGATGAGCTCGGACAGCTGTACACCGCCCCACTGCACGTCAGGCACCCGCCAGCCCGTGACGCACTGGAACTCCTTCACGAAGTGCGTCTGCGGCATGGTCTGCAGGTCGGCCAGCGTGTAGGTAGCGGCATGCGCCACCTCACCCGACACTGAGAGCCGATACGTCGCGGCCGTCTCCGTCCGCACTGAGCCGGTGACCGAATAGAACCGGAAGGTGTCACCGAGGGGGAAGAGCGCTAGCAGTCCGGTGGGGTCGTTGGCCTCCAGCGGGCCGAGCCACCTACCCAGCAGATCCTGAACCCGGCTGCCGCCTACAACTCCTGCGGCGCCGAGCCCCACCAGCCCCAGGATGGTGCGGCGGCCGACCGGTGCGCCCGCACGATCAGACGCAGACGGCTCAGACGGAGCGTCCTCGGTACCCACGCCATCCCCTCCGCACTCCGACACCCACGACCACCATGCCACGACAACTGCGGGCTGACCCCGGAGATGGGCTACGAACTCCTTACGTCCCAGCTACGTTCAGGGATTTTCGGCGACGTTCCGGCGGGCCGGCCCGGTGTGCGCGGCAGCGTCCACGTCGAGCGCCCCCGAATCGTGCCCGACACTCCTGCCGATGGTGGTCCGCGCCAGCCAACCTCCTGAAGGTTTGCGGAGCTGGACGGCACCTGCAGGCACCGAGTGGTCGCAACCACGAATCTGCCCCGGCCGGCGCCAAGCTCAGGTCAGCCTCACCTCTTCAGCGTGTGCAGCGTAGGGCGGCGGTCAGGCTCGTAGCGACGTGGAAGTCCGCCCAGACCTGCTTGCCGGTCTCGCTGTTCGGCAACGGGTCCGCGCCCCAAGCCCTCGACACGGCATTGATGATGCCGATGCCGCGACCATGGGTCTGGTCTGCCGAAGGCCACTGCGGCGTCGGTAGGCCCGGCGCGTCGTCGACTACCGCAAGACGAAGCAGGTCCCGGTGCCAGTCGAGGCGGACCAGTGCAAGCGTCGCACCGGCGTTGAGGGAGTTCGTCAAGAGCTCGCTGACGACGAGCGCGACATCGTCGAGCAGTTCTTGTCGCTCGGCACCGGCAGCGAGCGCGCCCTCGAGTTCGACCATGGCGAAGCTGCGTGCAGCGGCAGGCGCACGTGGATGTGTGACAAACCCGCGCACCGCGTCCCAGCACATGTGCGTCCCTCCGGGCCCCACTTTGTCGAAGCCGACGACGTGGCGGCCTCCAAGTACCCAGGCGAGCGCACGTAATCACCGGCACGCCGCGGGCAGCTAGTCGATCACTCAGCACCAAGGGCGCCCATCGCGGGGCTTGTCGGGCGCAGCTGGTGGCTGTACGAGCGACCCTTCCCTAAAGAGACCGCGTAATGTCGCCAGTCAGGTGAAGTGAATGTGTGCTCCACGTCATGCTGTGCGGGGCATCCGGGCTGTCACCAAGCCACGAACACAGGGAGAACGGGTACGGCCCGCAAGTCCTACGCATGGCTGACTCCCATCCAGATGAACGTCGTTTGAGCAAGGTGCTCGCTGTGCCAGACCCTCACCATCTCGCGGACCTCCGCAACCGCGCCCATGACGAGCATGACCGAGCGGCAGAACTGCGCGACGCCGCCAGCGAGCGAAGTGATGAGGCGGCCGACCTACGGGATGCTGCCAGTGAGAAGGCAGACCAGGCAGCCGCCCTCCGTGATGAGATCGGGGACCACCGCGCCGCAGCAGCAGACCGGCGACGGGCCAGCGCAGACAGGGCGTCGGCTGCGACGGACCGCGCGAACGCCCGGCATGACCGCAACCACGCCTCAGCAGACCGGCGCCGCTCAGCCGAGGCCCGTGGGCATGCCGACGAAGACCGCAGACATGCCAGCAAGGACGGCCTCACCGGCGTCTACCTACGCGCTCCTGGGGTGCGGATTCTGGAACGCTGCATCGTCCAAGCCAAACAGACCGGCGAGCCACTCGCGGTGATGTTCATCGACATCGACAACCTGAAAACCATCAACGACCGCCACGGCCACGCAGCCGGTGATCGCATGATCTTGCACATCGCCGCCACCCTACGAGCGAGCCTGCGACCCAAGGACATCATCTTCCGATACGGCGGAGACGAGTTCGTCTGCGTGCTCACCGGCATCGATACGGTGCACGCGAGGCAGAGAATGGACGCAATCCATCGGGCCCTCGCAGACGCAACCAACGAAGGATCGGTGTCCATCGGCCTCGCGCAGTTGCAGCCCCATCACGACAGCCACGACCTCATCGCCCTCGCCGATCAGGCCCTCTACAGAAACCGAACCAACTCCACCCGTCCGACCGACAGGCCAAGCTGACGCACCCACTGCGCGCCCCGGGCACCGACGCGACCCGGAGTCAGCAGTGCAGGGCCGATCCTGGCCGCTGATCGCAGACCGAGCTGCCTGCTGTATTGGCTGACGACGATCTCGTGAGCAAGCACGGCCGATGGCCGTGACTTACCTGGTGGAGCGGGCGACGGGGATCGAACCCGCACAATCAGTTTGGAAGTCGGATGCGTTTCGCCGGCCCTTGTGATTCGGGAGCCCCGGCACGCTCGGGTACCGGTGAACACCTCACTTGACCGTGAGTCACCGGCCGGTGTGGCACGCGTGTGGCACGAACACGGGTTGACCTGCGGCGACATGGCGGTCGTCCTCAGTCCTGTGCCGGATTCCCATAGGTGATCGTCTTTGGATGCGTTCTGCGCGGGTCAAGCCCAAGAGGCTGGGGCGGCACCGGGAGCGAATGCTGGGCTTGACACGGGCAGGTTGCACCCACACGATTGCCGTCGGGAGCGCGGGCGCTGCCGCGATGTCTGCCTACCTCCGGAATAGCCCGAGAAGCCGAGACCCGAGCGAATCAGCGGTCGGACTGGGCTCGCCTACCCCGAAAAACACCATCCCAGGTCACAGGGATCGACAATCGGATTCGTTCGATCGCAGATCCTTCGACCTCATGAGGCGTCGTTCGTCGGATCGTCATGCGAGCCGTCGTCTTGGCCCCGACTTCGAAGAAGCATCCGCAGAACCTCGACCGCGCGGATGCGGCGGTCTTCGTTCGGGGAATACAAGTAGACGATGATCAGGAGAGTGATGAGAACGATAGTCAAGCCGGCCGCTCCGGCGAGGTCGTGTAAAGCGGTCTGCAGGACGGTCATTGCTGCTCCAGCTCATCTCACGGCTCGTGCCGCTGCTCGTGGGCGAAGCCAATCTGTCCGAGCTCTGTACGACGAATGTTCTGAGCGTCCGATCCCTAAGATGTCGGTAGCACGGGGGTCACACTGCCTCGGACGTTGTCCGAGGCGTGGTGCGCGTCGGACAAGGAGGTCAGATGGTCAACGGCGGTCTCCTAGCGCGGTCAAGCGAAGACTTCCACCGCCAGTTCAATCGCTTGTGGACCCTCTTCTGGACTTATTCAGGCCTGAGTAGTCGCCAGTTCACTTCGCGAGCGGGGACCAGCTACAACACCGTTCAGGGCTGGAGGGGTCTGCTGTCGGTTCGGTTGACATCTCTTACGAGGATCGAAGGTCCTCGGGAAGGATGTTGTTATGCCGAAGAGGTATCCGCCGGAGTTCAAGCGTGACGTGGTCGCGGTCGCTCGCCGAGGTGA
>JAOPUX010000019.1 GCA_025963285.1 Jatrophihabitans sp. | reverse complement strand
GCCAATCCCACCGGAGCACTGTGCGATCCGTCGGTGCTCTCCGAGATCGTCGACCGGGCGCGGCGTCGGAACATCTGGCTGGTCGGTGACGAGGCGTACGAACACTTCGTCTACGAGGGTCGACATGTCGCGCTGGCGTCGTTCGAACGTGACGTCCCGCCGGATGAGCGCCGGGTCTTCTCGGTCCACACCTTCTCGAAGGGCTTCGCGATGACCGGCTACCGCATGGGGTACGTCGCGACCCCGACCGAGGAAATCGGCACGACGCTGCGGCGGGTGTGCGAGGGAACGATCATCGCCCCGTCGACTCCGGTCCAGTACGGAGCCCTCGCCGCGTTGGAGGACGAGGACATGCCCCGCAGGGCGCGTGCCCATGTGCGGGCGACCCGCGATGCGGCACTGACCCCGGCTGTGCACGCGGGTCTGCTCGACCGCCTTCCGCCGGCCGGCTGGTACGCCCTGCTCGACGTCTCGGCGACGGGGCTCTCCTCCGCTACGTTCGCCGAGCGTCTGCTCGCTGAGGAGCAGGTCGCCGTCGCTCCGGGCAGCACGTTCGTCTCCAGCGCGGCGCCGGACCCGTGTTCGGTCCGGGTGGCGTTCTGCGGCGACCGCGAGGCGACCGTGGAGGGTGTGCGGCGATTGCTGCGGTTCACCGCCGACCTGCGCGCCGACGCGGGCGATCGGGTCTCACGCTGATGGCCGGGTACAGCGAGTACTTGATGCTCGACGAGCTGCTCGCGCTTCAACGGCTGCGCACCGACAGGCGCAACACCGAACTGCCGTTCATCGTCGTTCATCAGGTCTCGGAGTTGTTGGCCAAACTCGTGATCAACGACCTCGGCGCGGCCATCTGCGCGCTCGATGACGACGACCTCCCCTCGACGCTGCGCTCGCTGCGCCGGGTGCACGAGGTGGACTGCCTGCTGCTCGACCAGCTCAGGCTCATCGAGCACCTGCCGCCCGGCGGCTTCGCCGACCTCCGGTCCGCACTCGGCACCGCGTCGGCCGCCGAGTCACGGCAGTTCGCCACCATCGAGGTCCTGTCGGGGCCACCGCGCGGGGACGGCCAGGTGGGGCTGGCCCGCGATCTGTGGACGGCGTTGTGCGCCCACGCTCGACGCACGGGTCGCGACATGCCCAGCGGGCATGGTCCCGGGTCCCAGCAGCGCCGGATCAGGACCCTCGTGGAGATCTACCGGGCAGAGCGCGGCCTGCTGAGCGATGTGTGCGAGGCACTGCTCGACCACGACCACGCGTTCAGCATGTGGCGGTACCGGCACAGCCTCGCCGCTGCCCGCAACATCGGGGATCGCCCCGGCACCGGCGGCACTTCCGGCGTCGCCTACCTGCGGCGCCGTTCCAGCCGGCGTTTCTATCCCGACCTGTGGGCGACGCGGAACTCCATGGTGGCGGCGGCGCCCTGTGAGCTCGACGTCGCCGATCGACCACGGTGAAGCCCGAGCGTGGGGAGGCCGCGCCAGAGCGCCCCGGCACCGCTACTTCACGGCGACGACCAGCGAATCGGGCGGGACGAGGGGCTCCACTCGCCAACTCGAGAAGCCGGCCTCCGCGATCCAGCTGACACAGTCCGCGGCGGTGAAGTTGAAGCCTCCGTGCGTGTCCACGAGCATGTTGAGGCTCATGAGCAGGCCGAGTGCGCTGTGCTGACGCTCGTCGTCGATGAGGGCCTCGTAGACGAGGAGGCAGCCGCCCTCGGCCAGCGCAGCGTAGGCCCGTCCGATCAGGTCCTTCTTCTGGTCGAGGTCCCAGTCGTGCAGGACGTGGCCCATGATCAGCACGTCCGCCGTCGGCAGCGGGTCGGCGAAGAAGTCTCCGCTGCAGAACCGCAGCCGCTCCGCCAGGCCCTGCTCGGCGACGTAGGACTCGAACGGACCCCGCACTGCAGGCAGATCGAAGCCTGTCCCGCGCAGATGCGGGTGCGCCCTGGCGAGCTGGACGGGCACCACGCCCTGGCCGGGCCCCAGATCGACGAACGTGCGGTGATCTCGCCAGGGAAAGGCCCTGCCCAGCTGCCGCGCTGTGACGGTGCTCGCCCCGGTCATCGACTGCAGGAACCGGTCTCGCAGGTCAGGGTCGGCGTAGAGCCCTTCGAAGACATCGCCGCTCTCGCTGGCGCCGGGGAACTGCGGCCGGCCTGTCCGCAGCGCATCGGTGAGCCGCGCCCACGCAGGCCACAGGCGAGGGACCGCCATCGCGAACGATCCGCCGACGAAGAGCGGCTTGGTGCGGTCGAGGAAGACCCGGCTCTCCCGGGCGTTGGCATAGCGGTCGCCGTCCCGCGTCAGGAGCCCGAGTGCGACGAGCGCGTCGAGAAAGTCGCGGGCACCGCGCGGGTGGAGCCCGAGGTCCTCGGTCAGGCTCGAGAAGTCCTGCGCGCCGGACCCGAGGTGGGTGAAGACATCCAGTTCGATCGCGCTCATCAGGGCCCGTGATGCCCAGTAGCCGGTTCCGATGCGGAGGATGTTGTGCATCAGTCCGCCGGCCTGCCTTCGACCACGGCGATCATCGGCGACGGGATGATCCGGGTCAGGCGCCATCCGGAGCGCTGGAAGAGCTCCCGCAGCTGGTGCCGGTTACGCACGCGGCCGTGGCCCAGGACCAGCATCTTGAGGTCCATCAAGCGGGCCACGTCGTCGGAGGCAACGCCGTCGGAGGCAGCTTCCCCACGCCACACGGGTTCCAGGAGCAACACACGCCCC
>JAOPUX010000093.1 GCA_025963285.1 Jatrophihabitans sp. | reverse complement strand
CCACGCCTCGACATGCAACACCACCGACAAGTCGCAGTGGTGGGCGGCAGTCAAGGCCGGCTGATCCGTCGGCCCTTCGCCTCCGCTGGGGAAGCGCGGTCAGATGCCGTCGAGGATTCCGCGCAGCGTGAGGGTGTAGTCGTCGAGGGCCTTGCGTCCCACTGGGGTGAGCGTGACGGAGGTGCCGGAGGACGGACCTGCGCCCTCCTTCTCGCTCGAGACGTAGCCGGCGTCCTCGAGCTTGCGGAGGTGGGTGATCAGGTTGCCCGACGTGAGCTCCAGCATCCGCTGCAGGCGCGGGAAGGACAGGTCGTCCCCATCGCGCAGCGCGGCCAACGTCACCAGGATCCGCAACCGGACAGGAGCGTGGATCAACGGGTCAAGCGGACCGTCGCTCACGGGCGACGAAGGCCGAGGTACTGGATGACGGCGAGGACCAGGAGAAGGCTGCACCCCGCCACGGCGAGCACTCCCCAGCACCCGGCCGGCCCGAAGAAGGCTGCGGTGGTCCCGATCACGACCACGACCAGACCGCTGGCCATCCGCCCCCACTGCTCGCGCCCCGCCGCCAGGGCGGCCATGCCAGTGCCGACCACCAACCATGGCCCAGCCGCATCGAAAACGCCGAAGACGAGGTTGCTTCCGAAGCCATCGGCATGGAGCGCCCCGTTGAACACGTAGACGGCGAGCCACGGAACACCGACCGCCACCGCGGCGACAGCGCCGTCGCGACGGGACTGACCGTGGACACCACTGATCGCACGCCGGTAGGCCGTCGCACTCACCAGCGCCGAGACCGCGACGAATCCATAGACCCAGGCGACCGCAGCACCGCTCGGCCCGACGTAGGGATCTTGGTCGCGGACGGAGAGCCAGAGCGTGCCGTACGCCGCGAGCAGCACCACGCCAGCAACAACACACACCAGTGGCGTGAGCTGTTCGAAACCTCGGCGCGCGGTGCGCCGCGTGCTGACGAGCAGTTCGGCAGCCTCGTGGGAGTCGAACTGGTCCGCACCTCCGGCCACCGGAGGTGGGGAAGACGTGCCGTGCGAGCTGGTCATGAGGGCTCCCAGGTGAGTGTTTGTCACGCAAAGCTACTGGAGTTTGCGCGACAAAGTCAAGCCATCCTGCAACCGAGCTGCACCGTCAGCACCCGAGCGATCGGGGAGTTGCCGGCCTCGGCCCGGAGGGCCTGGACGGACGGCTCACACCGGTGTGATGTCCAGCAGTGGATCGGCGTCGGCGATACTGCCCGACGCCGTGGATTAGGTCCGCTGTCGGGTACCGGGTGGACATGACAGACGACAACCCCGGTTTCATCGCCCTCGTCGGCGCACCAGATCCTGAGCCCGGCGACGGTGCAGCGAGACTCGTGGTCGAGGTCGACGACCGACACCTCAATCCGGCGGGTGCTGTGCACGGCGGGATGCTCGCGACCTTGGTCGACACCACGATGGGGGCTGCGGTCAGGAGCATCGTGGACGACGAGGCGCCTGCGACCAGTCAGCTCACCGTGACCTACCTACGCCCTGGCAAGCCGGGGCGGCTCACGGTCACCGCAAAAGTGAGCAAGCGCGGGGAGAGCCTGACGATGTGCGAGGCCGAGGTGGAACAAGAGGGCGCGACGCTGGTCCACGCTTTGGCGACCTTCGCGCTCGTCGAGGGCTGATAGCCCACGCCGGTTTGCCCGATTTCCCCGGTTGCCCGAGAACAGGGCCGCGGCACGTGTCGCAAGCCTCGAGGCGCACTCGCCGGCCCTGGCGCTGGTCGAGGGGTCATGCGGACGACGGGCCCCGGCTCGCTTCGATCAGGTGCCCGAACACGTGTTCCGAGCTGCCTTCTCGATCCTCGCGCAGTGGGCCCGCCAGTCGCCATCGTCTTGTTCCGACGCGGCGGCCAGGCCTGCTCCGATCGCGCCGTCCAGCTGTTCTCGCAGAATATCGGCGTGGCCTGCGTGGCGGTTTGTCTCGGTGAGGACATGAACGATCACGTTGAACAGCTTCACTTCGGGCTGTGGCCACCACGGGACGAAGCCGGGAGCATCGATCGGAAGCGTGTCGATCGTCGCGTCGGCGTGGCGGCAGGCACGCGCGTAGCCGTCGATGATGTCGGCGCGCGATTCATGCTCCGAGACCCACATGTTGTCGCGGTTCCGAAAGTCGGGGTCATCAAAGCGGGCCAAGGGATCGGGATACGGCCGGTCGAAGATGTCACCGAGGTATCGCGCTTCTGACAAAGTCAGGTGCTTGACCAAGCCGAGCAGGTTGGTCCCGGTCTTCGTGAGCGGGCGCCGGACGTCGTACTCGGAAAGCCCCTCCAACTTGGCCAATAGCGATTGACGCACCCAGCGCAAGTCGTCGTGAAGGTACGCCTTGGCATAGTTGTCGATCACGAGAACAGCCTGACAGGACAAGGATATTTGATCCGAGAACTCGTCACCCGTGTCGGAGCCGGCATGTGTCGCGGCCACCCGCTCCTAGCTGCGTTGCGCGGTCTACAACCCAC
>JAOPUX010000222.1 GCA_025963285.1 Jatrophihabitans sp. | reverse complement strand
GGCTCGTTCAGGACGTCACGCACTTCATTGTTGCTGCGGCGGCACAGGATCGGGCGGCCGACTTCGGCGGCAACGCCCAGTTCTACTTCTAAGCGTCCCCTGCTTCACCCCTTCGCCGAGTGGCTAGTTCGGCGCCGAGTGGCTGCGCGACACGCCACCACTCGCGTCCGAACAAGCCACTCGGCGGTGAGGTTCCGGCGGTGAGGTTCCGGCGGTGAGGTTCTGGCGGTGCGAGGTCGACGGCGGCGTGAGCGTCAGGCCGGCTCGAGGTCGACGGCGGCGCGGTCGATCCAGGTCCGGCGCCACTGGGTCGTCTGAGCGGTCATCGGCTCGCCGCAGTTGCTGCAGCGCTCGCTCTGCGTGGTCGCGGCCCCGCAGGTCGAGTGCAGGATCGTCATGTGCGCGCTGCGCTGCGGCGGCGTGGTGTGCCGCTCGCCCCAGAGGGCCAGCGTGTGCAGCAGCGGCAGCAGCTCCTGGCCGGACTCGGTGAGCAGGTACTCGTGGTGGGTGCGCTGTTCGCCCCGGTAGCTCGAGCGCTCCAGCAGGCCCGCGTCGACCATCAGCTGCAGCCGCTTGCTCAGCACGTTGTCGGCGATGCCCAGCCGGTCGCGGAACTTCTCGAAGCGACGCGTCCCGGTGAAGGCCTCGCGCAGGATCAGCACCACCCAGGGGTCGCCGACGATGTCGACGGCCCGGGCGATCGGGCAGGGGTGCTCTGACCAGTCCTGACGCAGCGCCATGACACCTCCGAAGCGATTGGCTTGCCTCAAGAGAGTCTAGCGGGGTCCCCGCTCAGCCGCAGGTCGCCGTCGTGGCCGTGAAGTTGGCCTTGTAGTCGTCGATGCAGTTGATCGCGCCGACGCCCGTGGTGGCCTGGGCGACGTAGGAGCCGCCGACGTTCATGGTCGCGCCGCCGCGGCTGATCGAGTAGGTCGCCCCGCTGACCTTGCTCTGCTGCACGACGGTGTTGGAGCCACCGCCGGCGTCGATGCCGAACGAGTTTGACCCGCCGGCGCCGGCGAATGAGGTCGTGTCCGCCGTCATGGAGCCGTTGTTGAAGACCGCCGCGTTCGTCTGGCTGGCGGCGCCGAACGCGGTGAGCGAGCTACCACTGAGCACCACGGTCGAGCCCGACTTGGCCAGGATCGCGGCGGAGTAGAGGCCGACGCCGTTCGCGGAGGCCGTGCTGTCCCGGATGTTGAGGATACCGGCGTCGTTGAGGGTCAACGCCTGGGTGCTGGCTCCGGCCGGGACCTGGGTAGAGAAGGTGTCGTCGTCGAGCGTGGAGTTCGTGGACGCACCGGTGAGCACCGCCTGGATGATTGAGGCGCCCGAGCCGGTGGCGTAGGCCACCACCGAGGTGTGCGTCAGCGTCGTCTGCGCCGAGCCCGTCAGGCTGATACCCGTCACCGTCGCGGAGCCGTTGACCTCGACATCGCTGTTCTCGATCACCGCGGAGCCGGCCGAGGCGATTCCGACGGGGATCTCCGGGCTCTCCTGCACCGTCAGGACCTGGACGGTGTCGACGATGGCCCGCGCGCCCGCTGGGATCTGGATGTCCGTCGCGCTGGGGATCTCCGACTCGACCCGGGTCTGGCTCAGCTCGGAGGTGTCGCTCAGCGTGAGCATGGTCGATGCCGAGCCCTCGATCGTCGTCTGGGCTTCGCTCGAGCCCTCGATCTCCACCCCACTCGGCACGGTGAGGGTTGTGGAGCCGAGGTCGTAGTAGCCGGGATCGAGCTTGATCAGGGTGGTGCCGCTGTACAGCACCGCGTCTCGCAGCGCAGCGCCGTTGGTGTCCGGGTTGCCACTGGCGGGAACCACGGTGGTGTTGGTGAACGCAGGCTGGTAGTCGGGGTAGGTCCAGCTGGCCGTGCCGTCGCCGTTGGAGGTCACGACCTCACCCTGGTTGCTGTCCTCGGCGTCTAGCTGGTCGACGGTCACGGGCTTGTTTGGCGTGTAGTAGCCGACGGCCGTGATCGTGACGCTGACCGTTCCGGCGCCGTTGGTCAGCTTGATCTCGCCGTTGGTCCCGATGCCCACCGAGACGGACTGCGTCACGGCCTGTCCTGCCTGCCAGAGCACGGCGGCCTGACCTGGACGGGTGTCGCCGTCCGCGTAGACGAACAGGCTGCCGGCCGCCGGATTGCTGGAGACGCTGAGACTGAGCTGGACCGCGGTCGCCTCGGCCGGGATGACGCCGACGCCCGCCACCTGGAGCGTGGAGATCTTGTTCGGGGTCAGCGTGCGGGTGGCGAGCGTCGTCGCGGCGATCGCGGAGTAGCTCGACGGACTCGAATCCGTGACCGAGGTGGCGAAGCTGATTCCGCCCACCGCGGCGTAGCAGGCGGAGAGAGCCAGCACGACGCAGACCGCGCGGCGCCGGCCCATCAAGCGGCGCCGGCCCAGCGTTTGGCTGCTGCGTGCCCCGCCCGCACGATGGGCGCCCCCCGAGCTTGGGGTAGCCGGTCGACGGGTCGTGGCCTCGCGCATCGTGGACTCCTCCGCTGATCAGGACGATCGTGCGAAGGGTTGCACTGAGAGGACGCCTAGAGACATTAGGGATTGTGCTGACCGTCCTCAGCAAAACCACATAATTCGACGGATTGTGCAATTCTCGCCGCCGGCACGGCGGCGAGAATTGCACAATCGGGCTACCGGGCGGCCCGGATCAGGTCAGCGGCCTTCTCGGCGATCATCACGGTCGGGGCGTGGGTGTGGCCGCGGATGATCCGCGGCATCACCGAGGCGTCGACGACCCGCAGCCCCTCGACGCCGCGCACCCTGAGCTCCAGGTCGACGACGGAGTCGGCGTCGGCCCCCATCCGGCAGGTGCCGCTCGGGTGGTACAGGGTCTCGGCGTGTGCCCGGACGTAGGCGGTCATGTCCGTTTCGCCAGGCCCGGGGCGCATCGGGGCCGAGACGTGCGGAGCCATCGCGGCCGAGCCGAAGAGTGCCTGGCACTGCTCTACGCCGTTGACGAGGATGGCGAGGTCCCGGGGATCACTGAGGTAGTTCGGCTCGATATGCGGTGCGGCCAGCGGGTCGGCCGAGACGGCGGTGATGGCCCCCCGGCTCTCGGGCTGCAGCAGGATCGCGCCGATCGTCAGGCCGTGGCCCGGCGGATCGGTCTGGCCGTGGTCCATGAACGGCACCGGCGCGAAGATGAACTCCAGGTCCGGGACGGTGAGCGACGGGTCGGAGCGGGCGAAGGTCACCGCCTCCCCGACGTTCGAGGTGAGCATGCCGCGGCGGGTCGTCAGGAATTTGACCAGTTCGGCGGGGCGCTCGGCCGCGACCAGGGTGATCGGCTCCGGGCAGTGCATGATCACCACGGCGGAGAGGTGGTCCTGCAGGTTCGCACCCACTTCGGGCGAGTCGACCAGGGTCTCGATCCCGGCCACCTTGAGCACGTCGGGGTCACCGATGCCGGACACCTGCAGCAGGTGTGGCGAGTGCACCGCACCCGCTGCGAGCAGGATCTCGCGGCGGGCGGTCAGGCGCTGGATCCCACCCTTCGGATCGCTGTACTCGAGCCCCGTCGCCCGGCCGTCGGAGAGCAGGATGCGGCGAGCGTGGGCGTCGCTCAGCACGGTGAGATTGGGGCGCTTGAGGGCTGGCCGGAGGTAGCCGTCCGCGGTGCTCCAGCGCCGGCCGCGGTGCTGGGTCACCGGCGTGGGGCCGTAGCCGTCGATGCCGGCCGCGTTGAGTTCGGGCAGCCGCCGGAACCCGGCCTCGGCGCAGGCCTCGAAGAAGACCGAGCGCAGTGGGTTCGGCGAGCGCAGCTCCTCGATGTAGAGCGGGCCGTCCGTGCCGTAGATCGAGTCGGTGTTGCTGCCGACGCGGTGCTCGGCCCGCCGGAAGTAGGGCAGCACCTCGGCGTAGCTCCAGCCGTCGCCCCAGGCGTCGTAGTCTGCCTGCGCACCCCGGACCCACATCTGGGCGTTCAGCGACGAACTGCCACCCCAGGTCTTGCCTCGCGGCCAGTAGAGCTCGCGCGCGTCGAGCTCCTTCTGCGGGGCGGTGTAGAGGTCCCAGTCGAACGGGGTGTGGAAGAGCTTCGGGAAGGCGGCGGGAAGCTTGATCTCGAGCTTGCGATCGCGTCCGCCGGCCTCCACCAGCGCCACCGTGACGCCGGGATCGGCGCTGAGGCGATTTGCCAGGATGCATCCGGCCGACCCCGCACCGATCACGACGTAGTCGAACTGCTCTGCCATGCAACTTCCTCCCGCTGCCAGTGAGCGGAACGTACTCCAGAACTAGCTGCGCGCGAAGTGGGCTACCCCGTCGAGCACGGTGCGTACCAGCCAGCCGCGCTCGACGAGCACGATCAGGTGCGCCACGGTCTCGTTGATCGCGAGCACCTGGTTGAAGAGGTCGAGCTCGTCGAGCTTTCGTCCACGTCGGGTCCAGCCGATGGCGCGAGCCACCGCATAGCCGGTGTCGGCCCCGGCGTCCACAGCGTCAGCGATCGTCTGGAGCCGGTTCTGGTGATGGGTGAGCAGCTCGTCGATCCGGGCATGCACCGAGCCCGTGACCGGGCCGTGCGCGGGCAGTAACTGGGCATCCGGGAGGCCACGGACCAGCTCCAGCGAGGTCAGATAGTCGCGCAGCGGCGACGAGGGCCGGAGGAGCTCGACGCCGATCGACGGCGTGATGTGCGGCAGCACGTGATCGCCGGCGAAGAGGGCGTTGGCCTGTCGGTCATGGAAGACGACGTGACCGCGGGTGTGGCCCGGGGTGGCGATCACACGCAGCGTGCGGGTCTGCAGTGCCAGGTCGACGCCGTTGGTGAGCCAGTGGTCGGGGTCCTCCCAGTCGGTGCGGTCCGGGATGGCGTGGCTTACCGTCCAGCTGACCATCTCGGCCGCCACGTCGCTGGCTCCCGCCTCGGTGAGCCGGGCGATATCGGGGTGCGTGGTGAGGTTGTGAATAGCGGTGAGGGTGGCCCGCTCACCCTCACCGACAGATACCTCGCTGCCAGTGATCCGCCGCACCGCAACGGCCTGGGTGTAGTGGTCGCGATGCAGGTGGGTGACCAGGAACTCGCGGACGTCGGAGAGCTCGTAGCCGATCTGCGCCAGCCCCGCGCGCATCAGTTCCGTCGACTGCGACATCGCCCAGCCACCGTCGATCATCACGACCTGGTCGCCATCGGAGATCGCGTAGACGTTCACCGCGTGCAGTGCGTCGCCCGGCAGCGGCAGCGGGATGCGATGCACCCCCGGAGCTACTTCGAAGGCCCCGGGCTGCTCCCACGCATGACGATCATCCACGCGGTCACCGTAGCGGGGACCGATCGGCCGGCCCGGGGAGGCTGCCTGGCCGAGCGGTGCGACAGGTGCCAGCATGGGCCTTCCCATGACGATCCCACCTGATCGGCCGCCACGACCGCAGCCGCCAGCGCCGCCCCGACCGCAGCCGCAGCAGCCCGCGCGGCTCCAGATCTCGGCGACCCAGCTGGTGGCGAGCGCCCTCGCGGCGATCCTGGCCACGGTGGCCGCCTCCTACCTCGGCGTCGCCGGCACGGTGATCGGCGCGGCCGTGGCCAGCGTGCTCACCGTGCTGGGAAATGCCGTCTTCGGGCATTCGATTCGTCGCACCGGTGACCGCGTCCGCACCGCCATCCCGGCGGCCACCCGCTGGGTCCCGCCCCCGGCGCAGCCGCCGCTAATTCAGCCCCCCGCCGAGCCGGCGGCCGAGCAGTCGTCGGCTCGGGCCGGAGGCACCTGGCGGGTGTTCGCCGCGGCGGCGGTGGGCGTCTTCGTCGGGGTGCTGCTCGTGGTCACCGGGGTGGAGGCCATCGCCGGGCGGCCGCTGACGGACCTGCTGCGTGGCAAGAGCGGCAGCGGTACGACCGTCTTCGGTACCACCCCCAAGCACAAGGCGAGCCCCACGCCGACACCCACCGTGACGGTGACCGTTACCCCCACCGTCGTCGTGATCACGCCCACGGTCACGATCACGGGAGCGGCCACGACGGCCACGCGGACACCCACAGTGACGATCACGCCCAGCCC
The DNA here is from genome assembly GCA_025963285.1 of Jatrophihabitans sp. Classification (GTDB taxonomy): domain Bacteria; phylum Actinomycetota; class Actinomycetes; order Mycobacteriales; family Jatrophihabitantaceae; genus JAOPUX01. The sequence goes on along the minus strand of JAOPUX010000222.1, from coordinate 1,319 downwards.
GACGGAGTCGACCACGCCCACCCCGTCGGCCACGACGAGCACGCCGTCGATCCCGGCCAGCCCCACGCCGTGACAGGCCGGGTGACGACCGGCTCCCGGTAGTCTGTGCCGTATGTGCGGGATCGTCGGCTACGTAGGCCCCAGGGCGGCGCTCGACGTCGTCGTCGAGGGGCTGCGCCGCCTCGAGTACCGCGGCTACGACTCCGCCGGGGTCGCGGTCGTCTCCGACGAGGGCGTGCTGCAGGTGGCCAAGAAGGCCGGCCGCATCGAGAACCTCGACAAGGAGCTGGCCGCCCACCAGATCGTCGGCAGCACCGGTATCGGGCACACCCGCTGGGCCACGCACGGCGCGCCCAATGACCGCAATGCCCACCCGCACGTGGGTGGTGCAGGCCGGGTGGCCGTCGTGCACAACGGCATCGTCGAGAACTTCGCGGAGCTGCGGGCCGGTCTCGAGCAGGCCGGGGTCGACTATCTCAGCGAGACGGACACCGAGTGCGTGGCGCACCTCGTTGCCGCCGAGCTCGAGCAGGGCCTCGGCCTGGCCGATGCCGTGCGGGCCGTCTGCCGGGTGCTCGAGGGCGCGTTCACGCTCGTCCTCGTCGATCGGCAGAGCCCGGATGTCGTGGTGGCTGCGCGGCGCAACTCCCCGCTCGTCGTCGGCGTCGGCACCGGTGAGATGTTCCTCGGCAGCGATGTCGCTGCCTTCATCGAGTTCACCCGCGAGGCCATCGAGCTCGGCCAGGACCAGGTCGTCGAGATCACTCCCGACTCCTGTGTCATCACCGACTTCCACGGTGCGGTCGTCGACGGCCGTCACTTCCACATCGACTGGGATCTCGCCGCCGCCGAGAAGGGCGGCTTCGAGTACTTCATGCTCAAGGAGATCGAGGAGCAGCCTGCGGCCGTGGCCGACACGCTGCTCGGCCACCTGGTGGGCGGCGACATCGTGCTCGACGAGCAGCGCCTAGACAGGCAGGAGCTGCGCGACGTCGACAAGGTCTTCATCGTCGCCTGCGGCACGGCCTACCACTCCGGGCTCATCGGCAAGCAGGCCATCGAGCACTGGACGCGCATCCCGGTCGAGGTCGAGCTGGCGAGCGAGTTCCGCTACCGCGACCCGGTGCTCGACCGCTCGACGCTGGTCGTCGTCATCAGCCAGTCCGGGGAGACGATGGACACGCTGATGGCCCTGCGGCACGCGAAGGAGCAGAACGCCCGCGTGCTGGCCATCTGCAACGCCAACGGCTCGACCATCCCGCGCGAGTCCGACGCCGTCCTCTACACGCACGCCGGTCCTGAGGTCGCGGTCGCCTCCA
>JAOPUX010000220.1 GCA_025963285.1 Jatrophihabitans sp. | reverse complement strand
ACGAGCCGTAGCGCGGCGGCCAGCAGCTCCCGCTGCAGCTGGGCCAGCTCGGCGACGTCGGAGGGGTCGCGGCGCCAGCGGGCCTCCGGGCGGCGGCGTAGCGCACCCAGCCCGGTACACGGCGCGTCGAGGAGGATCCGGTCGTAGCCGCCGTCGATCTCGGGCAGCTCCCGGGCATCGCCCACGGTGACTTCGGTGCCCCAACGCTGCACCACGGAGCGGACCAGCTCGGCGCGGTGCGGCCGCAGCTCGTTCGCGATGAGCGTGGCGCCCCGCTCGGCGGCGAGCGCAGCGAGCAGGGCCGCCTTGCCACCGGGGCCCGCGCAGAGGTCCAGCCACCGCTCGTCGCGCCCGTCGAGTGGGGCCTTGGCCAGGGCGATCGCGCAGAGCTGGCTGCCCTCGTCCTGCACCCCGGCACGTCGCTCGCGGATTGCCGGGATCGCGGCCGGATCGCCGCCGTCGAGACGCACGGCGTAGGGCGAGTAAGGGCCGGCCGCACCGCCAGCCGCCTCGATCAGCTCGGCCGGTGTCGCCACACCCGGCCACGCCACCAGATGGGTCTGCGGGCGCAGATCGTCGGCGATCAGTGCCGCCTCGGTCTCGGCCAGGTCGCCGCCCAGGGCCGCCTCGAAGGCCGCCGCGATCCACTCGGGGTGGGCGGTGCGCAGCGCCATCTGACGCGGCGGGGTGGCGCCGTCACCGAGCTGCCGCGTCCACCCGTCCCAGTCGAGACGGGCCACCTTGCGCAGCACGGCGTTGACGAAGCCCGAGGCCCGGCCCAGTTCGATGGCGCGGGCCAGCTCGATGGTGGTGGAGACGGCCGCGTGCGGAGGGATGCGGGTGCGCAGCAGCTGGTAGGCCCCCAGCCGCAGCAGGTCCCGCACCTCGGCCTGCACGTCCTCCGGCGCCCGGTCGATGCAGGCGGCGAGGATCTCGTCGAGCACGCCGGCGCAGCGCACCGTGCCGTAGGCGAGCTCGGTGGCCAGCCCCGCGTCCCGGCCGCTGAGGCCGTACTCGCCCAGCAGCTTGGGCAGTGCGAGGTTGGCGTAGGCGCCGTCGGCGTTGACGGTACGGATCAGCCGGTAGGCGGCCATTCGCGGTGCGTCCAGCGGCGCCGGCGGGGCCTGCTTCACCGGGCGGGACGGGCCCCGGCGCGAGCGGTCGGGGCGGCGGCCACCGCGCTGCTCCGCGCGCTCAGCCAAGGTGCTCACCGGCCTCGATGCGAACCCCGCGCGCCCAGTCGGCGGCGGGCATCGGACGCTTGCCGGGGGGCTGCACCGTGCTCAGCTCGACCTCGACGGTGGCTGTACCGACCGACACGCTCGACTTCTCCGTCCTCAGCTCTCCGGGGGCGAGTTCGTTGGCGCCGCGTAGCCGTACCGGCCGGAGCTTGAGCCGCTCGCCGCGGAAGGTGCTCCACGCGCCGGGCGCCGGCGTGCAGGCCCGGACGAGCCGGTCGACGTGCCGTGCCGGGCTGCCCCACGGCACCTCGGCATCGGCCACAGTGATCTTGCCGGCGATGGAGACGCCCTCGGCCGGCTGGGGAACGGCTACCAGCGAGCCGTCGGCCAGGCCGTCCATCGTGGCGCTGAGCAGCCCTGCGCCAGCCTCGGCAAGTCGGGCGAGGAGGTCGCCCGAGGTGTCCGTGGGCCGGATCGGCTCGGTGAGGACCCCGAAGACGGGCCCGGTGTCCAGCCCCGCCTCGATGAGGAAGGTGGAGGCGCCGGTGACCTCGTCCCCGTGCAGGATCGCGTGCTGCACCGGAGCGGCACCGCGCCAGGCCGGCAGCAGCGAGAAGTGCAGGTTCACCCAGCCGATCCGCGGGACGGCGAGCGCGCTGGGCGGCAGCAGGGCGCCGTAGGCCACCACGGGGCAGGCGTCGGGCCGCAGGGCGGCGAGTTCGGCAAGGAACTCGGGGTCGCCGGCCTTCACCGGGCTCAGCACGGGTAGTCCGGCCTCGGCGGCCAGCGCGGCCACCGGCGAAGTGACCTCGCGCCTGCCGCGACCGGCGCGGGCGGCCGGGCGGGTAACCACCCCGACGACCTCGTGGAGCGGGGAGTCGATCAGGGCACGCAGGGAGGGCACGGCGGCCTCGGGTGTTCCGGCGAAGACGAGTCTCACGGATCAGCCGTGCGCGTTGAGCTTGAGGGTGGGGTTGGCCTCGGCTGCCCACGGCGCGTCGCGGATCGCCTTCATGGCGGCCTTGCGGGTCTCGGCGTCGAGGCGGTCGACGAAGAGGACGCCGTCGAGGTGGTCGGTCTCGTGCTGGATGCAGCGGGCCAGACGCGCGGTGCCTTCGACGGTGATCGGGTCGCCGTACATGTTCTGTCCGTGCGCCACGACATTTGCCCGGCGCGTGCAGTCGAAGAGCAGGCCCGGGATCGACAGGCAGCCCTCGTCGCCCTCCTGGAGCTCCTCGTCCGGGAAGTGCAGCACCGGGTTGATCAGATGGCCGGACTGCTCGTCGTCGACGTGATAGGTGAAGACGCGTAGCCCCACACCGATCTGCGGGGCGGCCAGTCCTGCCCCAGGCGCGGCCAGCATCGTCTCCTCGAGGTTGGCGACGAGCGTGCGGAGCTGCTTGTCGAAATCGACCACGACCTCGGCCGCGGTGCGCAGCACGGGGTCTCCGAAGAGCCTGATGGGGACGACCGTCACACCCCCAGTCTACGGATCCCGCTCGACGCCCTCGCTCCAAGTAGTTAGGATGGCTAACGAATGAAGAGGAGCCAACGTGTCGCAGCAGCACTCATCCACCCCTGAGGCCCACGCCCGCCGCATCGCCCTCTCGGTGACCACCGTCGGCATCCTCGCCGCGACCCTCAACTCGTCGATCCTGCTGATTTCGCTCCCGGCAATCTTCAAGGGACTGGGCCTGGATCCCCTGGCACCGCAGAACATCTCCTATCTGCTCTGGATGCTGATGGGCTACCTGCTTGTCACCGCCGTACTCGTGGTGACGTTCGGCCGCCTCGGTGATCAGTACGGCCGGGCGAAGCTCTTCAACCTCGGCTTCCTGATCTTCACGATCGCCTCCATCGGCTGCGCGCTCGTGCCCAACAGCGGCGCCTCCGGTGCCTTGGAGATCATCATCTGGCGTGTGGTGCAGGGCGTCGGCGGCGCGATGCTGACCGCCAATTCCACCGCACTCATCACCGACGCCTTCCCGGCCGACCGCCGCGGCTTCGCCCTCGGCGTGAACCAGGTCTCCGCCTTGGCCGGCTCATTCCTCGGCCTCGTCATCGGCGGCGTGCTCTCGGAGTGGGACTGGCGGGCCGTGTTCTGGGTCAGCGTCCCGGTGGGGATCTGGGGCACTTGGATGGGCTATCGCACGCTGCACGACAAGCCGCGCTCGTCCACGTCGAAGATCAGCGTCGACTGGTGGGGCAACATCACCTTCGGGGTCGGCCTCACCGCCGTGCTGGCCGCGATCACCTACGGATTGCAGCCCTACGGCAACCACACCATGGGCTGGACGTCGCCCAAGGTGCTGGTCGGCGCCATCGGTGGCGTGATCCTGCTCGTCGCCTTCGGCATCATCGAGAACCGGATCGCCGAGCCGATGATCAACCTGCGGCTCTTCAAGATCCGCGCCTTTGCCGCAGGCCAGACGGTGAACCTGCTCACCGCCATGTCTCGCGGTGGGCTGCAGTTCATGCTGATCATCTGGCTCCAGGGCATCTGGCTGCCGCTGCACGGCTACACCTTCGAGGACACCCCACTCTGGGCCGGCATCTACATGCTGCCGCTCACCATCGGCTTCCTGATCGCCGGCCCGGCCTCGGGCGCGCTCTCCGACCGGCTCGGCGCCCGGGCCTTCGCCACCGGCGGCCTGCTGATCACCGCCAGCACCTTCATCGGCCTGATCCTGCTGCCGGCCGACTTCAGCTACCCGCTCTTCGCCGCCCTGCTCGCCCTCAACGGCATCGGTACCGGCCTGGTCGCCGCGCCGAACACCGCCGCGATCATGAATGCGGT
>JAOPUX010000215.1 GCA_025963285.1 Jatrophihabitans sp. | reverse complement strand
TCGGCTACCTCGGGACGGCGGTGGTCATCACGATCGTCTGGATCGTGGCGCTCCAATCGAGTGGCGGCTACGAGATCCGGCACCTCGCCACTGGGCCCGAGGAGTCCAAACGGGTCCTGCGGGCCAGCGCCATCACGCTGAGCATCATCGCGATCGTCTGCTACGCGACCAAGACCGAACTGGCCCGCGGGTTCGTAGTCGGCGTCATCCCGACGGGTTTCTTCCTGCTGCTCATGGGCCGGGCAATCGTCCGCGCCCTCGTCCGCAGCCGCCGGGAGAACGGGGAGTGGTCGCTGCGCATCGTCGCGGTGGGCACCTCTGAGTCAGTGCTGCACCTGCTGGCCGTGACCGAGCGCGCCAAGGGCTCCGGGCTGCGGCTCGTCGGTGTCTGTGTGGAGGACGCAGTCGTCGGCTCGGACGTGGCCGCGGGCGTCCCGGTACTCGGCGGCGTCCGTGAGGCCGCTGCCCAGGCCGCAGTGGTCGGGGCGGACGTGGTGGCCGTGACGAGCAACGGGCTCGGGCCGGCCGGTGTCCGTGAACTCGGCTGGGAGCTGGAGGGGACGGGGCGCGGCCTCGTGATGGCCCCCGCCCTGACCGAGATCGCCGGCCCGCGTGTGCACGTGAGTCCGGTGGAGGGGCTGCCGCTGTTCTGGCTCGAGCAGCCCCAGCTCGGCCGCCTTCCGCGCCTGCTCAAGCGCACGGTGGACCTGATCGGGGCCTCCGTTCTCATCCTCTGCGCCACCCCTGTGCTGCTAGTCACAGCCATCGCCATCAAGGCGACCAGCAGGGGTCCGGTCTTCTTCCGGCAGCCCCGTCTGGGGGTCAACGGAACCGAGTTCCGCATCCTCAAGTTCCGTTCGATGTACCTCAACGCCGAGGCGCTGCGCGACATGGACCAGAGCGAGCAGGACGGCGGTGGAGTGCTCTACAAGGTCCGCCGCGACCCGCGGGTGACCCCGGTCGGACGCATCATCAGAGGGCTGTCGATCGACGAGCTACCCCAGCTTTTTCACGTGGTCGGGGGCACGATGTCCCTTGTAGGGCCGCGTCCGCTGGCCTCCGCGGACTCTGGCTACACCGGCGCTGCGAGGCGCCGCCTGCTGGTGCGTCCGGGCATCACCGGGCTCTGGCAGGTGAGCGGCCGCTCCGAGCTGAGCTGGGAGGACGCGGTACGGCTCGACCTGTATTACGTGGAGAACTGGAGTCTCGGCCTCGACGTCACGATCCTGTTTCGTACGGTCTTCGCCGTACTCGCCCGACGTGGGGCGTATTAGGCCGAAGCGCCGAGTTCAATGTTTCTACCTGGTTAAGTCGTAGATCGGACACACTTTTCAACTTCTCATCTGTCGGCGCGTCGGCTAGCGTTATGCCTGTCCCTATGACACGTACGGCTAACTGCATCGGTTTTCGCCCGGAGATCGGGCAAATTTCACGGTCCCCGGAGGGAAAAAAATGTCAGTCCTGAAGCGCCTAGGTGCCGCGAGCATCGTCCTCGTAGCCATGATCGCCGCCGCTCTTTCCTTTGGTGGCGGAGCGTCGGCCTACACGGTCGGCAACAACCCGACTCTCAGTGGGAGCGCCAGCAGCGCCCCCGCCGGTGGCGAGATCGAGATCACGGGTTCGGGCTACACCCCGAACACGGACGCCGCCGTGTCGTTCCACTCGACCCCGGTCTCGCTGGGCACCGTCGCGGTCAACTCGGCTGGCGCCTTCGACATCACGGTGAAGATCCCGTCTGACGCCACGGTCGGCCTTCACCACATCGAGGGCACCGACGCCGTCACCGGCGCCGTCGGCTCGTTCGCCGTCACCGTGACTGGCGCAGGCACGGGCACCAGCGGCGGTGGCGGCATCGCCTCGACCGGTGTTGCCGTGATCGGCATCGGCGCCCTGGGCACCGTGCTCCTCGTCGGTGGTGGCCTGATGCTGATGGCCGGACGTCGCCGCAAGGTCATCGCCTGACCACAAGCTCCATAACGCGATCAGGGCGGTCCGCCATCGGCGGCCGCCCTGATCGCTGTCTGGACCCGGTATGACAGACGAGATCCCGCCCCCGCCTCCTGGCCGCTCAGACGACGAGCGGCCCTCCGAGCCCGGCGGGGACGCTATCTCCGGCGCCTTCGAAGGCGCTGACTGGGACGGCGGCCCCGGCTGGATGACCCGCTCGTCATCGGCCGATCACGCCCGGCGGGCCGACCCCGACGCCACCGCGGTGCGTCGGGTACGGGTCCGAAAGAAGGCGCCCAAGCGTCGGCGGCGGCGATACGTCTTCGTGGTGCTCGGCTTGGCCGGGCTGCTACTGCTCGCCGGATTCTGGCTGCTCTACACCGGTCTTGCGGCCAAGAGCCAGCTCGAGACCGTGCGTGACGAGGTCCACAAGCTGCGGGCCGAGATCGACTCCGGCAACCTCGACGCCGCGCGGGTCACCGCGAAGATGATCAGCGACCACGCGGCCGAGGCGCACGACAAGACCAGCGGCCCCATCTGGAGCGGCGCGGCTGCGCTCCCGTTCTTCGGGAAGCCGCTGGAGTCGGTGCGCACGCTCACCCAGGCCGTCGACTCGATCGCCACCGACGCGCTCCCCTCGCTCGTCGATGCGAGCAAGAGCCTCGACCCGAAGACACTCCGTGAGCCGGACGGAGCGGTGAACCTGGCCCCGATCGCGGCGGCGGCGCCCACCCTGGACCGCGCTGCCGCGGTGATGCAGCGCTCGCTCGACCGGATCGACCGGCTGCCGACCTCCACCTGGCTGGGTGCGGTGAACAGCGCGCGCTCCTCGGCGCTCAAGCAGCTCAACCCGCTCACCAAGACCATCGTCTCGGCCGACATCGCGGCCGACACCGTTCCGGCGATGCTGGGCATCGACGGCCCGAAGTCCTACATGGTGGCCTTCGAGAACGAGGCGGAGCTGCGTGGCACGGGCGGGCTGCCGGGCGCCTTCGCGATCGTCAAGGCCGACCACGGCAAGCTCTCCTTCACCCGCTTCGAGCCCGATGACACCCTCTACAACGTCAAGTCGGGCCTCGACCTGGGTTCGGACTTCGACAAGAACTACAACGCCGCCGACGTCACCGGCGACTACCGCGACGCCAACATCAGCCCGAACTTCCCCTATGCCGCGCGGATCTGGCTGGCGGAGTGGAAGGTCACGACCGGTCAGACGCTCGACGGGGCGATGACGCTGGATCCGACTGCGCTGAGCTACCTGCTCAAGGTCGCCGGCCCCGCCTCGCTGCCCGACGGATCGCAGGTCACGGCCGACAACGTCGTGAAGCTGACCCAGCAGCGCGTCTACGCCGATTTCACCGCGGCCCAGAACGACCAGCGCAAGCAGTACCTGCTCGACATCGCCAAGAGCGTGAGCGCGCGGCTCATCGTGGCCCACGGCGACACCACGTCCCTGGTGAAGGCGGCAGGCAAGGCCGCCGCGCAGCACCGCCTGCTGGTGTGGAGCAGTGATCCGGCGGTTGAGGCGAGGCTCTCCGGCGCGAGCATCAGCGGGGCGCTCTCCGCGGAGCCCGGTCCGAGCGCCACGGTGGCCATCAACAATGCCGGCGGTAGCAAGCTGGACTACTACCTGCACGCGAGCACGTCGTGGCGCGCGCTCACCTGCGGCTCCACCCGCAAGGTGCAGGTGACGATCACCCTCACCAACGACGCGCCACTCGGCCTGCCGAAGTACGTGCTCGGCTTCACCGGCAAGCCGGGCTACCCCACGTCGCCGGGCGACAATCGGATGGTCGTGGCCTACTACGGCACGTCGGGCGGTCAACTCACCGGCGTCACCCTGGACGGCAAGGCGTCGTCCGCGCAGTCCGGCCTGGAGCTCGGCCACCCCGTCTTCACGGTCAAGCTGGTCGTGCCCCGCGGCGGTACCTCGAAGATCGTCCTCACTATGACCGAGCCCGGCTCCGGCACGCCGACTATCCGCACCCAGCCCATGGTCAATCCCATGACCGCCACGGCCACGGCCGCCTGCTAGGGGCGCGCCAGCCGCGGGGTTCCCGCGGCTCCATATCCGGCATATAGTGACGCAGATCACTAGTCTGCCGGGAACTTGAGCGGACCCGACTCAGTTCTTTTGACAGTAGCCAAAGCGGCGGGGCACGATGGCCGCGGCTGAAGATCACGTCAGAAGGAGTTCCTAGCTATGTCACGTGCGGTCGGAATCGACCTCGGTACCACCAACTCCGTTGTCGCGGTGCTCTCGGGTGGCGAGCCGGAGGTCATTGCGAACTCCGAGGGTTCGCGTACCACCCCTAGCGTCGTCGCCTTCGCCAAGAACGGCGAGGTGCTGGTCGGCGAGGTCGCCAAGCGGCAGGCCGTCACCAACCTCGACCGGACCATCCGCTCCGTCAAGCGCCACATCGGCGAGACGAGCTGGAAGGTCGACATCGACGGCAAGTCCTACAACCCGCAGGAGATCAGCGCGCGCGTGCTGCAGAAGCTCAAGCGCGACGCGGAGGCCTACCTGGGCGAGCCGGTCACCGACGCGGTGATCACGGTGCCCGCCTACTTCAACGACTCGCAGCGTCAGGCCACCAAGGAGGCCGGCACGATCGCGGGCCTCAACGTCCTGCGGATCGTCAACGAGCCCACCGCTGCTGCGCTGGCCTATGGCCTGGACAAGGGCGACAAGGACCAGACGATCCTCGTCTTCGACCTCGGCGGTGGCACCTTCGACGTGTCGCTGCTCGAGATCGGCGAGGGCGTCATCGAGGTCAAGGCCACCAGTGGTGACAACCACCTCGGTGGCGACGACTGGGACCAGCGCGTCATCGACTGGCTCGTCGAGAAGTTCAAGTCCGGTCACGGCATCGACCTCACCAAGGACAAGATGGCGATGCAGCGGCTGCGTGAGGCTGCCGAGAAGGCGAAGATCGAGCTCTCCTCTTCGCAGCAGACCTCGATCAACCTGCCCTACATCACCCAGGACGCCGAGAAGAACCCGCTCTTCCTGGACGAGACGCTCTCGCGCGCCGAGTTCCAGAAGATCACCGCGGACCTCCTCGAGCGCACCAAGGCGCCGTTCCTGAACGTCATCAAGGACGCGGGCATCAGCGTCAAGGAGATCGACCACGTCGTCATGGTCGGTGGCTCCACCCGCATGCCGGCCGTCAACGAGCTGGTCAAGGAGCTCACCGGTGGACAGGAGCCGAACAAGGGCGTGAACCCGGACGAGGTCGTGGCCGTCGGTGCTGCCCTGCAGGCCGGTGTGCTGCGCGGTGAGGTCAAGGACGTCCTGCTCCTCGACGTCACCCCGCTCTCGCTGGGCATCGAGACCAAGGGCGGGATCATGACCGCGCTGATCGAGCGCAACACCACGATCCCGACCAAGCGCTCGCAGAGCTTCACCACGGCCGAGAGCAACCAGTCGAGCGTGCAGATCCAGGTCTACCAGGGCGAGCGCGACATCGCGGCCTACAACAAGAAGCTCGGCATGTTCGAGCTGACGGGTCTGCCGCCGGCGCCGCAGGGTGTGCCGCAGATCGAGGTCACCTTCGACATCGACGCCAACGGCATCGTGCACGTCTCCGCCAAGGACATGGCCACCAACAAGGAACAGGGCATGACCATCACCGGCGGCTCGGGCCTGTCCAAGGACGAGATCGACCGCATGATGAAGGACGCCGAGGCTCACGCCGAGGAGGACAAGAAGCGCCGTGACGAGGCCGAGATCCGCAACAGCGCCGAGGCCATGCAGTTCCAGACGGAGAAGTTCCTGACGGAGAACGGCGACAAGCTCCCCGAGGACAAGCGCGGCGAGCTCGAGACGGCTGTCGAGGCGCTCAAGAAGAGCCTCGAGGGCGCTGACTTCGAGGCGATCAAGACCGCCCAGGAGACGGTGTCCCGGGTGGCCAGCGAGGCAGGCGGCGCGATGTACGCCGGTGCCGAGTCGGCCGGCTTCGAAGGGGCGCCCGGCTTCGACGGTGCCGAGGCTCCCGCGGACGACGACAGTGTCGTCGACGCCGAGGTCGTGGACGAGGGCCCGGCCGAGGAGTCCAAGTGAGTTCCGACGAGCAGGAGCCGGTGATCATCCGGGATAACCGGAAGATCGACCGCACTCCGCCGAGCGACGCCGATCGTGCAACTTCTGCCGCCCCTGAGGCGGCGGAAGTTGCGCAATCGGAGGAGAGCCGACTACTCGACGAGCGCACCGCAGACCTGCAGCGGCTCCAGGCCGAGTACGCCAACTACCGCAAGCGCGCCGAGCGCGAGCGGCTGGCGGCTGGCGAGGTGGCCATCAGCCGGGTGCTGACGGACTTCGTGCCGGTGCTCGACGACCTGGACCGGGCCCGCGCCCACGGAGACCTCACCGGTGGCCTGAAGGCGGTGGCCGATCAGCTCGAGGCCATCTTCGCCAAGCTCGGCCTCGAGGCCTTCGGGACGGTGGGCGATCCGTTCGACCCGGCGATCCACGAGGCCGTGCTGCACGACGAGAGCAACGAGGTCACCGAGCCGACCTGCACCACGGTGATGCGGCAGGGCTACCGCCACGGCGAGCGCCTGCTCCGTCCCGCCATGGTCGGCGTCACCGACCCGGCATCGCCGGTGGCAAACCCGACCGCGGAGCCAGAGCTGGCTGCGCCCGCCGACGCCGAGTAGGACAAGCACCACCGCAGCAACGAAGCCCTGCGCCACCAGCAGGGCCCCAACGCAAGCTGAATAAGGGTGGGTCGGGTGTCACGCCCGCAGGGACACGCCTTTCGTCCCGAGACGTGGACACCCGGCCCACCACCCAAAGCAACCAGCCAATGAAGTAGGAGGTGACCCGAAGAGTGAGCGCGCAGGACTACGTAGAGAAGGACTATTACGCGGCTCTCGGCGTCGCCAAGACCGATGACGCTGCCACGATCAAGAAGGCCTACCGCAAGCTGGCCCGCGAGAACCACCCCGACGCCAACCCGAACAACGCCGCCGCCGAGGCCCGCTTCAAGGAGGTGTCGGAGGCCTACGACGTCCTCTCCGACACCGCCAAGCGCCAGGAGTACGACGAGGCACGTTCGCTCTTCGGCGGCGGCGGTTACCGGCCGTCCAATGCCGGGCGCAGCTCCAACATCGACTTCTCCGACCTCTTCGGCACCGGCAGCAACGTCGGCGACATGTTCTCCGACCTCTTCGGTCCGGGCGCGCCGGGTGGGCGCCGGGCATCCGGGCCGCCGCCGGAGCGTGGCGCCGACCTGAGCGCTGACGTGCAGCTCGGATTCGAGGAGGCCGTCCACGGCGCGACCTTGCCGCTGAAGCTCTCGGGCCCGGCAGCCTGCCGCACGTGTGGTGGCTCCGGTGCCGCGCCGGGCAGCGGCGTGCACACCTGCCCGGTCTGTGGCGGCGTGGGCGCGGTGTCGCGCAACCAGGGCGGTTTCGCGTTCCGTGAGCCGTGCCGCGAGTGCCGTGGCGCCGGCCAGATCCCGGACACCATCTGCCCCGAGTGCCGTGGCACGGGCAGCACGAACCAGACGCGCACGATCACGGTCCGAGTGCCGGCCGGCGTCCGCGACGGCGCCAAGCTGCGCATCGCGGGCAAGGGCTCGATGGGTGTGCGCGGTGGGCCGGCCGGGGACCTCTTCGTCACCGTCCGGGTGGCACCGCACCCGCTCTTCGGCCGCAGCGGCGACGACCTCACGCTGAACGTGCCGGTGAGCTTCACCGAGGCGACGCTCGGCACCTCGCTGCGCGTGCCGACCCTCGATGGCGCCGTCACGCTGAAGGTTGCTCCCGGCACGCCCTCCGGACGCACCCTGCGGGTACGCGGCCGGGGCGTGGCCACCGCCAAGAAGACCGGCGACCTGCTCGTCACCGTCGAGGTGGCCGTCCCGACGGACCTCTCCGACGAGGAGCGCGACGCGCTGGAGAAGTACCAGGCAGTGGCCACGCAGGACCCTCGTCCGCTGATCACCGCCGCGCTGAGCCGGGGAGGCGACCATGGCTGACCGGATCCGGCGCCCGGGGGACGTCCCGGAGGACGCACCGGTCTTCGTCATCTCCGTCGCGGCCGAACTGGCCGGCATGCACGCCCAGACACTGCGGCAGTACGACCGGCTCGGCCTGGTGACTCCCGGCCGCACCGGTGGCGGCGGGCGCCGCTACTCCGCGCGCGACGTCGCGCTGCTGCGCGAGGTACAGCGCCTGTCGCAGGACGAGGGCGTGAACCTCGCAGGAATCAAGCGCATCATCGAGCTGGAGTCACACGTCGACGCCCTGCGCCAGCGGGTCGCCGAGCTGGCCGCCGAACTCGATCACGCGCACGCCGAACTTGCGGCGCGCACCGGCCCCACGACGGCACTGGTCGTGTGGAACCCCGCCCGTCGCCGCTAGCTCTTCACTTTCCGTGATCGAGGGAAGGCAGCCCCCGTCCCAGACGACCGCTAGCCCCCTTGATCAAGCTCCAGCATTGGAGGGACTCCCATGGAACTCACCACCAAGGCCAATCAGGCCTTCAGCTACGCCCGCGGCGAGGCCGCCGAGCGCGGCAATCCCGCTATCGAACCCGCTCATCTGGCCGTCGCCGTGCTCTCCGACCCCGAAGGACTGCCCCGACCGATGCTCGAGGGGCTTGGCGTCGACCCGGCGCTCGTCCGCACCGAGGCACAGCACCTAGTCGAGGCACTGCCGTCGGCCACCGGCGCCAGCGTCGCCGCACCGCAGGCCTCCCGTGGGGTCGCGGCCACCCTGCACGCCGCCGAGCGTGAGGCGCGCGACCGGGGGGACGAGTACATCGCCCTGCAGCACCTGCTGATCGCACTGGCCGAGCAGGGTGGCGACCTGGGCGCGCTCTTCACCCGGCACGGCCTCACGGTGAAGGCGCTCCGCGAGGCCCTGCAGGCCGTCGGCGGCTCCGCGCGGGTGACCTCGCCCGATCCCGAAGCCAGCTTCCAGGCGCTGGAGAAATACGCGGTCGACCTCACCGCTGCCGCGCGCGACGGCAAGATCGACCCGGTGATCGGGCGTGACGCCGAGATCCGCCGCGTGGTGCAGGTGCTCTCACGGCGTACCAAGAACAACCCCGTGCTCATCGGCGAACCCGGAGTGGGCAAGACCGCCGTGGTCGAGGGGCTGGCCCAGCGCATCGTCGCCGGCGACGTGCCGGAGTCCCTGCGGGGTAAGCGATTGATGTCGCTGGACCTCGGCGCGATGGTGGCAGGTGCGAAGTACCGCGGCGAGTTCGAGGAGCGCCTCAAGGCCGTCCTCACCGAGATCAAGGACTCCGACGGGCAGGTCATCACCTTCATCGACGAGCTGCACACCGTCGTCGGCGCGGGCGCCACGGGTGACTCCGCGATGGATGCCGGAAACATGCTCAAGCCGATGCTCGCCCGCGGTGAGCTGCGGATGGTCGGCGCCACGACGCTGGACGAGTACCGCCAGCACATCGAAAAGGACCCGGCCCTGGAGCGCCGCTTCCAGCAGGTATTCGTGGGGGAGCCGTCCGTCGAGGACACCATCGGCATCCTGCGTGGACTCGCCGGGCGCTACGAGGCCCACCATCGGGTGCGCATCAACGACGGCGCTCTCGTGGCGGCGGCCACGCTGTCGGACCGCTACATCACCTCCCGCTTCCTGCCCGACAAGGCGATCGACCTTGTCGACGAGGCGGCGTCGCGGCTGCGGATGGAGATCGACTCCAGCCCCGTCGAGATCGACGAGCTGCAGCGCGCCGTCAACCGGCTGCGCATGGAGGAGCTGGCGCTGGAGAAGGAGTCCGACGCCGCCTCCACCGAGCGGCTGGAGCGGCTGCGCTCGGAGAAGGCCGACCTGTCCGAGCGCCTCGACGCGCTCAACGCCCGCTGGGCACAGGAGAAGACCGGCCTCGACCGGGTCGGTGAGCTCAAGAGCAAGGTGGACGAGCTGCACGGCCAGATCGAGCGGGCCCAGCGCGACGGCGACCTCGAGACGGCCTCGCGGCTCCAGTACGGCGAGCTGCCGGCCGTCGAACGCGAGCTGGCCGCGGCCAGTGCCGTGGCCCCGGCCGAGGACGTCCTCGTGAAGGAGGAGGTCACCGCCGACGACATCGCCGAGGTCGTGCAGGCCTGGACGGGCATCCCCGCCGGTCGGCTGCTCGAAGGTGAGACGGCGAAGCTGCTGCGCATGGAGGACGAGCTGGGCCGGCGTGTGATCGGCCAGAAGGCTGCCGTGCAGGCGGTCTCGGACGCTGTGCGCCGGGCCCGGGCCGGGGTCAGCGACCCGAACCGGCCGACCGGCTCGTTCCTCTTCCTCGGCCCCACCGGCGTGGGCAAGACCGAGCTGGCCAAAGCCCTCGCGGACTTCCTCTTCGACGACGAGCGCGCGATGGTTCGCATCGACATGAGCGAGTATGCCGAGAAGCACTCGGTGGCGCGCCTGGTCGGTGCCCCGCCCGGCTACGTCGGCTACGAGGAGGGCGGCCAGCTCACCGAGGCGGTGCGGCGTCGCCCGTACACCGTGGTGCTGCTCGACGAGGTCGAGAAGGCCCACCCGGACGTCTTCGACGTGCTGCTGGCCGTACTCGACGACGGCCGCCTCACCGATGGTCAGGGACGCACGGTCGACTTCCGCAACACGATCCTGGTGCTGACGTCGAACCTCGGCTCGGCCGCGCTGGTGGCCGACCTGCCCGAGGAGCTCAAGCGCGACTCGGTGATGGCTGTGGTGCGCGAGCACTTCAAGCCCGAGTTCCTCAACCGGCTCGACGACCTGGTGATCTTCGAGGCGCTCACCACCGAGGACCTCACCGCGATCGTCGACATCCAGGTTGCGATCCTGGCCAAGAGGCTGGAGTCGCGACGGCTGACGCTGGCCGTCGAGCCGTCCGCCCGCGAATGGCTGGCGCTCAACGGCTTCGACCCGCTCTACGGTGCCCGGCCGCTGCGCCGGCTCGTCCAGACCGCGATCGGCGATCAGCTCGCCAAGGCGCTGCTGGCCGGCGAGATCCGCGACGGGCAGACGGTGTCGGTACGGGCACGTGAGGATCGTTCCGGACTGGACGTGGTGGGGGTCTGACCGCAAGACTCTGGATCACCACCTCGGGCCCACCGGCGCGGCGACCAAGGAGCCTGATGTGAACCCTGGCGATCCCCAAGATCCGCACGATCAGCAGCCGCCGTACTCGCCGCCGCCGGCCTCCGGGCCGCCCGCGTATTCGGCGCCCGGCTACGGGCCGCCGGCGGCCTATGGTCCGCCGCCCGGCTATGGTCCGCCGCCCGGCTACGCCCCGCCTCCCGGCTACGCCCCGCCGCCGTACGGCGCGCCGGGGTACCCGTACCAGTACGCGGCCCCCGTGGCGGCGGGCACCAACGGCCTCGCGATCGCGTCGATGGTGCTCGGGATCCTGTGGATCTACTGGATCGGCAGCATTCTCGCGCTCATCTTCGGCTACGTCGCCCGAAACCAGCTCAGGTCCAAGCCGCAGGCCGGTGGGGGCATGGCCATCGCCGGGATCGTGCTCGGCTGGGTCGGTGTCGCGGCACTCATCGCCACGATCATCGTGGCAGTGTCCGTCTCGAACGACACGTTCCACGGCAGCCTCGTCCGCTGACGCGGCCCGTCGGGCGGGCGAGATCTACTTCACGTGCAGGTAGTGCTCGACGCAGTTGTTGAACTGCGTCGTGCCCGAGTCGTACTGGTTGCAGTGCGTCACGGCGCGGGTGACGACCACGGTCAGCGCGATGGCCAGCACCGCACCGACCACGCCGCAGATGATGCCCGCGGTGGCCATGCCCCTGCCCCCGAGGCGTGGGTCGCGCGCGGACTGCCGCCGCGCCAGCGTGCCGAAGACGAGCGACAGCACCACCGGCACGATGTCGATGAGGGTCGTCCAGCAGAGCAGGATCGAGACGATGCCGAGCACCAGCGCCGCGACGGCCCGTCCGTTGCCGGCCTGCGGCGCCGGATAGGCGGACTGGAACTGCGGTGGCACCGGCGGGTAACCGCCGTAAGGGCCGTTCTGGGGTGCCCCGTTCTGAGGTGCCCCGTTCTGAGGTGCCCCGTACTCGGGGGTGCCGGGCTGAGGTGAGCCGTACGGGGCGGCGCCGGGCGGTGGCGGCGGGTACTGCGGGGCCCCGTAGGGCGGACTGCCGTAGGGCTGGCTGCCGTAGGGCTGGCTGCCGTAGGGCTGGCCAGGCTCGGACGGCGGGACAGGAGGTGGCGTCGGGGGCACGTAGCCCGGCGGCGCGTACTCCGGCGGCACCGGGTGCTCGGGCGCCCCGAAGCGGTACGGGTCGAAGTCGAGCGGCGCAGTCCCGTCGACGCCGTCGGCAGTGTTGCCGGTCTCGTCACGTGGTTCGGACATCGTCACACTCAGTTCGCAGTCGGCGGGCTAGACCACGAACTGTAGTCAACCGGCCTCCACGTACACTGCGCCGGTGAGTGACACCCCTGACGACAAGCCGATCTCGCTCTCCAAATCGGGCGCCGGAGAGGCCTCGAAGCCGGCGATCGACCGCCCTTCGCTGCCCCAGAGCATGCAGCTGGCCTTTGCCGCGATGGCCGCGTTGATCGTGCTCACGGTCGTGTCGGCGCTGGCGCTGCTCGGCTCGTCCACGACGCTGCAGCACTACCTCATCACGCAGAACGCGAAGGCGAAGAAGCCCAAGAAGGGCTACACCTTCGGCAGCCACGATGTGCTCAAGGACCTGCACACGCTGCGGGTCTCATCGGTCGTGCTGGCCGCGGTGCTCACCTTCATCCTGATCGGCATCTTCTTCGCCTTCCGCAACGTCCGCCGTGCGAGTGCCGCGCGCTGGCTGCTGCTCGTGGCCCTGATCATCACCAGCTCGGTCTTCCGGGTCGTGCCGATCAAGGGCTATCCCGCCTTCGCCAAGGACACCGGCGTCGCGGCCGGGGTCGCGGCGATCATCCTGCTGGTGGCGGTCTTCATGCCGTCGTCGGCCAACTACTTCAAGAACTGCCGTGAGGCCGCCCTCCCGCCGGAGCAGCGGGGCCTTCCGGCGGCTGCCCGGCCGCGGCTCTTCGGCCCGCG
>JAOPUX010000213.1 GCA_025963285.1 Jatrophihabitans sp. | reverse complement strand
CGTGGACGACGAACCACCCTGCACCCAGCCCGCGCCGAGGACGTCGCCCTCGCGCGTGACCACGCGGTAGGCCGGACTCGCCGCGACCAGCCGCTGCGCGATCTCGAGACTCTCGGCCACGAGCACGTCGCCGAGCAGCACCGTCAGGGCGCCGTCGAACTCCGCGGGTGACTGCACCAGCCCCAAGGCGAAGCCCGCACCCTGGAAGCCGATGGCCGGGACCGCTCGCGCTAGGTCCACGCCGCCGACCACGAGACCAGCCCGGCCGGCGTCCTCGGACTTCAGGTGGCGGATGGCGGCGACGGCGTCGTCCAGTGATCCGACGGCGATCGCATCCGCGGCAGCACCGAGCGCGGCGGCGATGGCCACCTCGTATCCGGGGCGCACGGTGATCAGCGCGGCGAGCGAGCCGCGCACGCCCGGCAACTTCTCGCCCGCGGCGAGCAGCTCACCCCCGCCGTCCTTGCGCGTGAGGCCCATGGCCAGTGCGTCGGCTCGGGCCGTCCAGGTGGAGCGCTGCCGCTCGGCCTCACGCTCGGCCTCGGTCAGCTCACGGACCCGTGCCTCGATGGCCTCGTAGGAGGCGACGGCGGACTCGTGACGGGCGTCGAGGCCCAGCTCCCCCTCGTCCAGGGCACCGACCTCCCCCTGGACCTCGTTCAGCGCGGCCTCGGCGGCTGCGGCACGGTCGCGCGCCTCGTTGGCGGCGGCGGTCAGCCGGGCGATCTCGTCACCTGCGGCGCTGGCCCGGGTCCGCAGGGCGTTGACCTGGCCGGAGAGCTTGGCCAGCCCCTCGCGGCGGTCGGCCACCGCGCGCGCCGCGGCCACCACCGCGCGCTCGGCGTCGGCCAGGCGACGCTCCAGCTCCTGCCGCTCGGCCACGACGTGGGTGAGCGCGGCCTTGGCCTCGCTGAGCCCGTCCTGCAGCCGCTCCTCCTCGACCTGGGCCTCTGCGGCCTCGGCCTCCATCGCCTCGGGCTCGCGGCCGGCCTGGCGTTCCTCGGTCTCGGTGCCCAGGTGCCTGGCCCGCTCCGCAGCCAGCGAGACGGTGCCTCGGAAGCGCTCCTCCAGCGCGGAGAGGCGGTACCACGTCTCCTGCGCCCGGGCCACGAGCGGCGCGTCCTCGGCCATCGCGGTCTCCAGTGTCGCCTCCCGCTCGCGGGCCAGCGTCAGGTCGGCCTCGACCTGGGCGCGGTGCGCACGGATCGCCTCCTCGTCGGCGACCTCCTTGCGCAGCTCGGCATGCAGGGCAACCAGGTCGTCGGCCAGCAGTCGCAGCCGCGAGTCACGCAATTCGGCCTGCACCCCGGCGGCCCGGCGGGCGATCTCGGCCTGGCGTCCCAAGGGCTTGAGCTGGCGGCGCAGCTCGGTGGTGAGGTCGGTGACCCGGGTGAGGTTGGCCTGCATCGCGTCGAGCTTGCGCAGGGCCTTCTCTCTGCGCTTGCGGTGCTTGAGGACGCCCGCGGCCTCCTCGATGAAGCCGCGACGATCCTCGGGGCGGGCGCTCAGCACGGCGTCGAGCTGCCCTTGCCCGACGATGACGTGCATCTCGCGGCCGATCCCGGAGTCCGAGAGCAGTTCCTGGACGTCGAGCAGCCGGACCTGCTCGCCGTTGATCTCGTACTCGCTGCTGCCCTCACGGAACATCCGCCGGGTGATCGAGACCTCGGTGAAGTCGATCGGCAGCGCGTTGTCTGAGTTGTCGATCGTGAGGGTGACCTCGGCCCGGCCCAGCGGCGGCCGTCCAGAGGTGCCGGCGAAGATGACGTCTTCCATCTTGCCGCCACGCAGCGCCTTCGCCCCCTGCTCGCCAAGAACCCAGGTGATGGCGTCGACGACGTTGCTCTTGCCCGACCCGTTGGGTCCGACGACGGCGGTGATACCGGGCTCGAATCGCAGCGTCGTAGCCGAGGCGAAGGACTTGAAGCCCCGCAGCGTCAGCGATTTGAGGTGCACGAATCTCCCGGGTTCTGGTCAGGCGCCGCGGCGAACGGCGTCCGGAAGAACTTAGCGCGACCGTCCAGCGACGGCGTCGGCCCGTCCGGTCGAACTCGTCGACGCGGTGGTGACCACCGCACCTGACTCAGGTGAGGACGGGGCCGGCCTCGGCGGCGATGCGCTGCAGCTCGAGGTCGAACTCGGTGCGGCTCGCGTCGCGCAGCTCGACGATCTCGGCTTCGAGCTCGGCGACGCGGCGGCGCAGTCGGGCGATCTCGAGGGCGAGTACGCGGTCGTTGTTCGTGCCGATGTAGCCCACCAAGGCGCGTGCCATGTGTGGCAACCCTTCAGTACACCCGGAGACCGGGCCGGATCGGGCGCGCAAGACGGCCCGTCCTTCGACGATTCAATGTGGTGACGTGTCGGGTGAGCGCGGCTAGGTCGGTGCCGTACGTCCGGCTCTCCAACACGTCCAGCATCGCAACCAAGGGGCGGGCCCCCGCCAGGTCACCCAATGGTCGCACCGCTGTAACGCACGGTCAACAACCCCGGGCCCAGCATTTCCCGGTGTCCGAGTGATCCGTGTCGTAGTGGACTGCTCCCCCCGGGCGACTGCCGCGGCGGCTCACGGACTCAAGGCGGCCCGCCGCGGCGAACTCAGGGCGGCCCGCCGCGGCGGGCGCTGGCAGCTCGGGCAGAAGAAGCTGGAGCGGTTCATGAAGGAATTCCGGGCGATCGCGGTGCCACAGCGCGGACACGGCTCACCCTCCCGCCCGTACGCCGACAGCGACCGGTCGAAGTAGCCACTCTGGCCGTTGACGTTGACGTAGAGCGCGTCGAAGGAGGTGCCGCCCGCCCGCAGGGCCGCGCCGAGCACGTCGCGGACATGCCCCAGCAGGTCCTCGACCTGCCTCCGGGTGAGGCCGCGCGCCGGGCGCTCGCCGTGCAGCCTGGCCCGCCATAGCGACTCGTCGGCGTAAATGTTGCCGATACCGGAGACCAGGCTCTGATCGAGCAGCGCCCGCTTGATCGCGGAGTCCCGCCGCCGCAGCCGGCGGGAGAACTCGGCCTCGTCGAAGAGCGGGTCCACCGGGTCGCGGGCGATGTGGACGATCTGGGCCGGCACCTGCTGCTCGGGGTGGTCGACGGTGGGGGCCAGCACGTCGAGGAGCACTCCCCCGAATGTGCGCTGATCGACGAAGCGCAGCTCGCGGCCGCCGTCGGTGAAGCCGATCCGCACGTGCAGATGCTTCTCGTCGGCCGACTCCGGTGGCTGGACGAGCAGCTGGCCGCTCATGCCGAGGTGGGCCACCAGCGCCTCCGCACGGCCGGCCAGGGGCAGCCAGAGGTACTTGCCGCGCCGCTCGGCGCTCGCCAGCGTGGCTCCGGTGAGCCGGGCGGCGAGGTCCTGCGCCCCGGCCAGGTGACGGCGCACGGCACGGGCATGCGTCACCTCGACCCGGGCGACGGTACGGCCGGCGACCCAGCGCGCCAGCCCGTCGCGGACGGTCTCGACCTCGGGAAGTTCAGGCACGGGCCGGGCGCGCTCAGCCGAGAGCGGCGTCGGAGGCCGAGAGCCCCTCGGCGGCCGTGAGCGCGCGCCAGGCCGTCTCGGCCGCACCCTGCTCGGCCTCTTTCTTGCTCTTGCCCAGACAGGCCGAGTACCGCACCCCGGCCACGATGGCCTGCGCGGTGAAGGTCTTCTCATGATCCGGACCGACCGAACTCATCAGGTAGTCCGGCACCCCGAGGCCACGCTCGGAGGTGAGCTCCTGCAGGCTCGTCTTCCAGTCCAGCCCGGCGCCGGATTCGGCGGCATCGCGCATGATCGAGTCGAAGAGGCCGTGGACGACCCGCTCGGAGACGGGCAGCCCGTGCTGCACGTAGATCGCACCCAGCAACGCCTCGAGGGCATCGGCGAGGATGCTCGACTTGTCGCGGCCACCGGTCGACTCCTCGCCGCGGCCCAGGTACAGGTAGGCGCCGAGCCCCGCCGGGCCGATGCCGCGGGCGACGTCGGCCAGTGCCCGCATGTTCACCACCGAGGCGCGGAGCTTGGCCAGCTTTCCCTCGGGGAGGTCCGGATGGGCCCGGTAGAGGGTCTCGGTGACCACGAGGCCGAGCACCGAGTCACCGAGGAACTCCAGGCGCTCGTTGTGCGGCAGGCCGCCGTGCTCGTAGGCGTAGGAACGGTGTGTCAGGGCGCGGCGGAGCAGCTCGACGTCGAGTTCGACGTCGAGCGCGTCGGTCAGCCCCGAGTGGGCTGCCGGCTCTGAGAGAGGGGCCACGCGAGCCACCCGATCAGACTGCGAGGACCTGCCGGCCGGCGTACTGACCGCAGTTCTGGCACGCGGTGTGCGGCAGCTTCATCTCGCCACACGCGCGGTTCGGGCAGACGACGAGCGTCGGGGCCGTCGTCTTCCACTGCGACCGGCGGGACCGGGTGTTGCTACGCGAGGTCTTCCTCTTCGGAACGGCCACGACTACTCCTTCGGTTCTTACTCGGTCTTGAACAAGTCGTTCTTTAGATCAGTCAGCGCGGCCCATCGAGGGTCGAGCGTCTCGTGCGAATGGTCGGCCGGAAGGTCGTCGAGCTTCTGTCCGCATTCGGAGCAGAGCCCGCCACAGTCCGGGCGGCACAGCGGTGTCCAGGGCAGGCCCAGCACCACAGCGTCGCGCACCACCGGCTCGATGTCGATGTAATCGCCATCCACCCGGTAGATCTCGTCCTCAGTGGTCGTCTCGCTCGTCTCGCTGTCGGCAAAGGCAAACAGCTCGACGATCTCTTCGTCCACCTCATCGATGATCGGATCGAGGCACCGCCCGCACTCCCCGCGGACCGGTCCGGTGACCGTGCCCGAGACGAGCACGCCCTCCGATACCGACTCCAGCCGGACATCGAGTTCGAGCGGGGCACCTTCCGGTACCGCGATGAGTTCACTGCCGAGCGCCGTAGGCGCGGGAACACTACGCCGGAATGCGCGCAGCTCTCCAGGGTGCCTCTGCATCTGCCGGACGTCGAAGACGAAGGGGCTGTGCGGATTGGCACCGGTGGAGCGGCGCGATTTCGGTGTCGAGTTCTCAGGCATACGACTTCGGCCTTGATGGGGTTGAGGCCGTTGTTCAGCTTAGCCGAGCGGACCGGTCAATCCGAATCGCGGCCGGAATAACCGACCTTTCGGACATGGCGCCGCCGGGGTCACGCCGAAACAGCGGCCTCCGTCCAGGAGTCGTCGGTGAGCGGGTCCGGCTCGCTGCCGGCGCGCTTGCGTCGCGCCGCCAGCGCCAGGCGGCCCTGTTCAGCGGTGGCCGCAGCCCGCTGCAGAGTGGAGGCCAGCTCGGCCAGCGTGTGGTCGGCGTAGGCCTCGCTGTCGGCGGTGAGCTTGGCGGCATAGGCATCGGCCTGGTTGCGGACGTCCATCGAGTAACGCTGCGCCTCGGCAAGGGTTTCGTCGTGGTAGCGGTCCGCGGCGTCGCGCATCGTGCGCAGGTACTCCTCGGCCTCGGCATGCATCTCGGCGGCCTTGGCGGTGGCCGAGGAGTGCACGCCAGTGGCCGAGACCAGCAGGGCGTGCTCGGCCTTGCCTGCCTCGACCGTCTCGTAGGCGGTGACCTCGGCAGCGTGGATCAGCTCGTCGGCCCGGTGCCGGCCATCGGCGAGCATCACCTCGGCGGCCACGTTGGCGCTCTCGCGGGCACTGGCCGCGTCGGCCTGGGCCTCGGCGAGCAGCTGGTCGCGGGTCGCGAGGATCACGCGCGCCTCGGCCATCTCCGGCGGCAGCACCTCACGCAGTTCGTCCAGCAGGTCGAGCACCCGTTCCCGGGGCAGGACGACCGAGGCCGACATCGGCACGGTGCGGGCCGTCTCAACCTGTTCGACGAGCTCGGTGAGCAGTTCGTCCACGCGTCGCAGCGCTTCGTCGCTCATGCCACACCTCCGCTGGCTCTTCCCGCCAGCGGAACCTCACTTCGAGGCGCTGGCTCGTTCGTTCAGACGCTTGAGAACGTTCTGCGGGACGAGGCGGGACACGTCCCCGCCCCACTTCGCGATCTCCTTGACCAGGCTAGATGCCAGGAAGCTGTATTCCGGGTTGGTCGGCATGAACAGCGTGTCGACACCGGCCAGACCACGGTTCATCTGGGCCATCTGGAGCTCGTAGTCGAAGTCGCTGACCGCCCGCAGTCCCTTGACGATCACCGCGATGTCGTTGGCCTTGCAGTAGTCGACGACCAGCCCCTCGAAGCTGGCGATTCGCACGTTGCCGTACGGCGCGGTGGCCTCTTCGAGCAGCTCACGACGCTCGTCGACGGAGAACAGGCTCGACTTGGACTGGTTCACGAAGACCGCGACGATCAGCTCGTCGTAGAGATCGGCGGCGCGCCCGATGATGTCGAGGTGACCGTTCGTGACCGGGTCGAAGGAGCCGGGGCAGATGGCACGTCGAACCGTGTGTGCGGTGCCGGGGGGCATGGAAGTCATCGGGCGCGACCGTACCAAAGCACACCCTCGCCGTAGCGCTTCTGCTTGACCAATTCGTACTCTTCGGGCCACTCCGGCTCGGCCCCGCGGGCGGAGCGCTCGACCACGATCACCGCATTTTCGGCCAACCAGCCGCCTTCGACCAGCGTCTGGAGCAGAACACTGAGATGTGCCTCACCGTAGGCGTAGGGCGGGTCGGCGAAGACCAGATCGAAGGGGACGTCGGCTGTCGTGCCCACCAGGAACGGCGCGGCCTGACGACGGTGGAGCACGGCGCCGTCCAGCGCGACGGTCGTGATGTTGCGCTTGACGATCTCGCAGGCCCCACGGTCGGATTCGACGAACTCGACCGCCGCTGCACCCCGAGACAGCGCCTCAAGCCCCACCGCCCCCGTACCGGCGAAGAGGTCGAGGACCCGCGCGCCGTCGATGTCGAGCAGCCCGCGCAGGGAGTTGAAGAGTGCCTCACGGGCCCGCTCGGAGGTCGGCCGCGTGCCTCGCTGCGGGACGGCGAGTCGCCGTCCCTTCGCCACTCCCCCGACTATGCGTGTCATGAGGTCATGACTTTTCCAGGTAATCGGCGTTGTCGGCAGCCAGAAGTGTGGCCACTTGTGCCGCGAGCAGAGGTTGCCGCTCGAGTGCCGGGTCGTCGGCGACGAGCGCGGTGGCCTCGGCCCGGGCAGCGTCGATGGTCGCCTCGTCACGCAGCAGCGACAGCAGTTTGAGCTGGGAGCGGCGCCCCGACTGGGCCGCGCCGAGGATGTCGCCCTCCCGGCGCTGCTCGACGTCGAGCCGGGCGAGCGCGAAACCGTCGGTGGTGGCGGACACGGCGGCGAGACGCTCGCGGGCCGGCGCGGCCTCTGGCGCCTCCGTCACCAGCAGACAGACCCCCTGGTTGTTGCCGCGGCCGATCCGGCCGCGGAGCTGGTGCAGCTGCGAGACGCCGAAGCGATCGGCATCCAGTACGGCCATCACGGTGGCGTTCGGGACGTCGACGCCGACCTCGATCACGGTGGTGGCCACGAGTACGTCGACGCGCCCGGCCGTGAAGTCGGTCATCGTCCGATCCTTCTCATCGGGGGTGAGCCTGCCGTGCAGTGCCGCGATCCGCAGCCCGTGCAGCGGCCCCTCGGCGAGCATCGGCAGCACGTCCAAGACCGCGAGCGGCGGGCGGCGGGCATCGTCACCCGAGGGCTCGTCCTCCTCGGCCGCACCCGCACCGATGCGCGGGCAGACGATGTAGGCCTGATGGCCGGCGGCCACCTCCTCGCGGATGCGCTGCCAGACGCGCTCGACCCACGCCGGCTTCTCGGCGGCGGGCACCACGGAGGTGAGGATCGGGGCACGGCCGGCCGGCAGCTCCGAGAGGGTGGAGGTCTCCAGGTCGCCGAAGACCGTCATGGCCACGGTTCGCGGAATCGGGGTCGCCGTCATCACCAGCAGGTGTGGTGGCGACGTGGCCTTGCTGCGGAGCGCATCGCGCTGCTCGACGCCGAAACGGTGCTGCTCGTCGACCACCACCAGCCCCAGCTCCGCGAACTGCACGTGCTCCTGGATCAAGGCGTGCGTGCCGACCACGATCCCCGCAGCCCCTCCGGCCGCCTCGAGGAGCGCGGCCTTCTTCGCGCCCGCCGACAGCGAGCCGGTGAGCAGTGCCACCCGCGTGGCCTGCTCCGCGCCGCCGAGCTGGCCGGCGTGGGCCAGCGGGCCGAGCATGGCGTCGATGGTGCGGGCGTGCTGGGCGGCGAGCACCTCGGTGGGGGCGAGCAGCGCGGCCTGACCGCCGGCGTCGACCACCTGGAGCATGGCGCGCAGGGCCACGACCGTCTTGCCCGAGCCGACCTCACCCTGCAGCAGCCGCTGCATCGGATGCGGCCTGCTCAGCTCGCCAGCGATGACCTCGCCGACCTCGCGCTGACCGGCGGTGAGGGTGAACGGCAGCTGCGCCTCGAAGGCCGCCCGGAGCCCGTCCGGCTTGGGCGGGCGGGCAACAGCCGGGTTCGCCGCTGCGGTGGCGCGGCGCTGGGCGAGCACCAGCTGCAGTCCGAACGCCTCGTCCCACACCAGGCGGTGCTTGGCGCGGAACCACTCCTCCGTGCTGGCCGGCGCATGCATCGACCGGATCGCGGCGTCGAAGCCGGAGAGCCGGTGGCGAGCCCGGATGTCGGCCGGCACCGGATCGGGGATCGGGTCGAGCATGCGCAGCACCTGGGCGACCGCGTTGGCGATCGTCCAGGTGGGGAGGTCCTTGGTGGCCGGGTACACCGGGATCAGTGCACCGGCGTAGGCGTCGACATCCAGCTCACCGCTGAGCAGGACGTAGTCGGGGTGGGCGAGCTGGCGGGTGCGGTTGAAGAGGCCGACCTTGCCGGCGAAGAGCCCCTGGGTGCCCGGGGTGAGGTTCCGGGTGCGGTGCAGGCTGCGCTGGCCGAAGAAGACCAGCTGCAGCCGGCCACGTCCGTCGCTGATGACGACCTCGGCCCGCACCGACTTGCCGTAGCCCTTCTCGGTCCGCGAGACGACCTCGGCCACCACGGTGACGTCGTCGTCGACCTCCAGGCTCGCGAGGTCGGTGAGCTCGCCCCGCTGGGCGAGGCGACGCGGGTAGTGGCGCAGCAGGTCGTCGGCGGTGCGCATCTCGAAGGCCTTGGCCAGGGCCTTCGCAGTGCGGTCGCCGACGAGGTCGACGAGCGGGGTGGTGATCGTGCTCATCGGGTCATTCCACGCCGATGATCAGCGGATAGGTGGGCTGGCCGACGTCGTAGACCTGGATCTCGGTGAGCTGGGAGCGGTCTCGGACGTACGTCGTGAGTTCCCCGCCCAGCCCGGCCCCTGCCTGCGCGCCGAGCAGCACGGTGAGCAGCTCCGCGCCCACCCCGAGCAGCCGGTCGATGAGGGCGAAGGCCACTGCGAGCACGTCGTGACCGATCTCGACCACCTCGCCGTCGATGAGGCCCAGGACGTCGCCGGGCTGGCAGATCCCGACCGAGGTCAGCGCCTCCGCCTGGGCCACGGTGACCTCGGCGAAGCGGGTGGCCGCGGCCGCCTCGGCCATGGCGACGACGTCGTCGTCGAAGCGCTTGCTCTGGTCGTGGACGGCTACCGCGGCCAGCCCCTGCACCGGCGAGCGGGTCGGGACGACGGCCACCCGCACCCCGCCGCGGCGGGCCCGCTCGGCGGCGGCCTCGGCCACCCCGGTGACCCGGGAGGCGTTGGGCAGCAGGATCACCTCGACGGCGTCGGCGGCCCGGATCACGTCGAGGACGTCATCGGTGGAGGGCGCGTCGCCGGCCACCACGTGCACCCCCTCGGACTCGAAGAGCCGGCCCAGTCCCTCACCGGGTGCGATCGCGATCAGGGTGGCGCCGATGTCGGTCTGGAGCTGGTCGGTGAAGCGCACCACGCTGACCTGCCAGGGCCGGCCGGCCCTGATGCCGGCCTCGATGGCCGCCCCGACGTCATTGACGTGGACATGGACGTTCCAGGTGCCGTCGCCCGTGCCCGTGACCACCACCGAATCCCCCGCCGCGGCGAGGTCGCGGCGCAGTCCGGGGACTGCTCCGTCGGCGGCGTCGAGCAGGTACTGAACCTCGTAGGCGTAGGCCGCGCTGCCCATCTCCCGGACACCGACCTCACCGCTCGGCTCGGCCGGCGGGGCGCTGTCGATGGCCGTAAGCACCGGCTCGGCCCCGACGTGCCGGGCCAGCGAGTCGAGCAGGATCACGAAACCCCGACCGCCGGCATCCACGACGCCGGCCTCGGTGAGTGCGGCCAGCTGCCGGGTGGTGCGCTGCAGCGCGGCGTCGGCGGCCTCGGTGGCGGCGCAGAGCAGCTCACCCAGGGACACCTCGCCCCGCGGCAGCGCATCGGCCGCCGCGCGCACGACGGTGAGGATGGTGCCCTCGACCGGCTCGGCCACCGCCTTGCGCGCCTCGACGGCGCCACGCTCCAGGGCCGTGCGCACCGTGGCCGCGGTGAAGCCGCGGTGCTCGATCGCGGCGTCGGCCAGCGAGCGCAGCAGCTGGGCCATGATCACGCCGGAGTTGCCCCGAGCACCGAGCACCGCCCCACGGGCGAAGACACGCAGAGCCTGGGCCGCCTCGTCGGTGCCGTCGGCGTCGAGGGCGTCGACGGCTGCCCGGAGCGTCAGCGCCAGGTTGGTGCCCGTGTCACTGTCGGCGATCGGGAAGACGTTCAGCTCGTCGATCTCGCGCTGGTGTCCTTCGATGGCCTGCAGTGCCTGGTGCACCCAGCGGCGCACGGCGGGGGCGTCCAGCGCGTCGAGCACGTGCACCCCCCAGCCGCCGTGGCGTCGCCGATCGGCAACGGATAGCCCGCAGAATACTGTCGTACCCAGACGCCGGTACCCCGCGGTTTGGAGCAGCGATGTGTCAGCGGTTAGACTGCTCAGGTTGTCTTGCGTGAGTCGACCACCCGTCGGTCACGGCAAATTCTCTCGCTCTTCCAAGTCTTCCAAGGAGGCCATTGTGGCCAGCGTCTGCGATGTCTGCGGCAAGGGGCCCGGCTTCGGCATGTCCGTTTCACACTCGCACCGCCGCACGCACCGTCGGTGGAACCCGAATGTGCAGCGTGTCCGTGCCCTGGTGGCCCCCGGTACGCACCGTCGGATCACCGTCTGCACGTCCTGCCTCAAGGCCGGCAAGGTGACCCGCGGCTAGTCCGTAGCTTCCTCGAATGCCCCGTCTCGCTCCGCGAGCCGGGGCATTCGCCGCTTAACGCCCGTCCGCCGAACTCACCCTCCGCCGAACTCACCCTCCGCCGAACTCACCCTTCGCCGAACTCACCCTTCGCCGAACTCACCCTTCGCCGAGTGGCTAGTTCGGACGCGAGTGGTGGCGTTTCTATCCGCCACTCGCGTCCGAACTAGCCACTCGGCGGAAGGGCGCGACGGGACGGAGGGCGCGACGGGACGGAAGGGCGCGACGGGGCGGAAGGGCGCGACGGGACGCGACGGGTCAGAGGGTCTTGGCGAAGAAGTGCGCGCCGTCGAAGTCGGCGTAGTGGCCGTAACGATCCTCCGTGCGGACGTAGCCGGAGCTCTCGTAGAGCGCCATCGCCTCCGTCTGCAGGTAGCCGGTGTTGAGCGTGATCCGCGAGACGCCGGCCGCAGCCGCAGTGGCCTCGAGCTCGCCCAGCATGACCCGGGCGAGGCCTCGGCCCCGGACCGCCTCGGCGATCCACATCCGCTTGATCTCGGCAGTGGCGGGGTCGAGCCGGCGCCAGCCGCCGCAGGCGACGGGACGCTCGTCGAGGTAGCCGACCAGGAAGAGTCCCTGCGGCGGAGCGAACTGCTCGGGCGGCGTCCGGTCGTCGTCACGCGAGCCGTAGCTGATCAGGTAGAACTGCTGAATCTGCTCGACGAGAGCAACCACGTCCGGATGGTTGAAGGCCCGCACCTCGATGTTCAGAGCCGTCACCGGAAATGCTCGTGGCCACCGGCCGGCCACCTGCGGCCGTCGACCCGCACGCCCTCGCCCTCGTTCACCACACCGATCCTGGTCCATGCCTCGGAGAGCGCGGTACCGGCCGGGAACGTGGCCACCAGGGCGTAGTCGTCGCCGCCGGTGAGCACCCACAGCCGCGGATCGACGTTCAGCGCGGCGCCCACCTCGGCGAGCTTGGCCGGCACCGGGAGCTGGGCACCGAGCAGGTCGATCCGGACCCCGCTGGCTTCGGCGATGTGCCCGAGGTCGGCCACCAGACCGTCGCTGACGTCGGTCATCGAGGTGGCGCCGGCCTCGGCGGCACGCGGCCCCTCGGCGTAGGGCGGCTCGGGGCGGCGATGCGCGGCGACGACCTGTACGGGCGAGCGGAAGCCGCGGCTCAGCACGGCGAACCCGGCGGCTGCCCAGCCGAGCCGCCCGGCAAAGGCCACGATGTCACCGACCCGGGCGCCGGAGAGGGTCACTGGAGCGCGGCCCTGCAGGTCACCCAGAGCGGTGATGCCGAGGCAGATGACGTCGGCCTCGGTGATGTCACCGCCAACCACCGCGGCCCCCACCTCCCCGCACTCCTCACGCAGACCGGCAACCAGTCCGTCGGCCCAGATGACCTCGAGGTCGCCCGGGGTGGCGAAGCCCACGAGCAGCGCGGTGGGCACCGCGCCCATCGCGGCGATGTCGGCGAAGTTGCGTGCCGCCGCCTTGTGCCCGACATCGTTGGCCGTCGACCAGTCCCGGCGAAAGTGGCGCCCCTCGATCAGCATGTCGGTGGTGGCGACGACCCGGCCGTCCGTGGTGGCCACCACGGCCGCGTCGTCGCCCGGGCCGAGCAGCGTGGAGTCGGCCGAGGCGAGCCCGGCCGTCACCCGTCTGATCAGCCCGAACTCCCCGAGCTCCGAAACCGTGATGATGGACTCCCTCGTCTGTACCTTCGTCGCTGGTCCTGTCGCGATCCGCAGCGGCCCGGTGAGACGACACAGACCCCTGCGCTAGGTTCTACCCGGCACCACGACCCGACGAGTACAGGACGCGCCGCAGACCGGCCGCCAGTCCGACCAGTCACACACCACCTCGTCCCAGCATCGAAGCGAGGACCCCGAGTTGAGCGTCAATGCCTACATCCTGATCCAAACCGAGGTCGGCAAGGCTGCCCAGGTGGCCAGCGCGATCGCGGCACTGCCCGGCGTCACCAACGCCGAGGACGTCACCGGCCCCTACGACGTGATCGTCCGCGCCGAGGCCGAGACCGTCGACGAGCTCGGCAAGCTCGTCGTGGCGAACGTGCAGGCGATCCCCGGGATCACGCGCACGCTCACCTGCCCCGTCGTCCACCTCTGACGCCTCCGGAGCCCGTGATCGACCCCGCCGTCCGGCGCGCAGCGCTGATCGCCACCTGCGTCACGCTGCCCATCGTCGTCATCGTGCTGCTGGTGCTGGGCACCCCGGGCAAGTCGACGCCGACGAGCGCCGGCACCGGCAAGGTGCTCGCCCCGATCTCGGTGGCGGCTCCGCCGTCGAACACCGCTGCCGACGCCCCGTGCACCTCGCTGCTCAGCGACCTGCCGATCTCGATCCCGACGAGCAACGGCACTCTGGGCGGCCGGGTCGTCCACTCGTCGTCGACCTTCATCACCGCCTGGGGCAACCCTGCGATCGTGCTGCGCTGCGGCGTGCCGCGCCCGGCCGCGTTGACGGTCAACAGCGGGGCGTTCGTCTTCGGCATCGACGGCGTGAACTTCTTCGAGAGCAAGACCGGCGCGGAGTTCGTCTACACGGCCATCGACCGCGCGGCCTACATCGAGGTCAGCGTGCCGAAGTCGTACGCCCAGCCGCCGCTCGGCCCCATCGCCGATGCCATCGCGAAGGCGCTCCCGCAGGTCTGCGTGACCGAGCAGACGGGCCAGCCCACCCCCGACCCGGCCAAGCTCTGCACCCACCGCAAGTAACCCTGTGCCCGCTCGACTAACCCTGTGCCCGCTCGACTTTGTGCGCGCTCGACTTTGTGCGCGCTACCGGTGCTTACGGGGCGCCGCAGTACCGGCTGCACGCACAAAGTCGACGTCGCGGCACCGGCAGCGCGCACAAAGTCGAGCGCACAGCGGGGCCGACGCCGGCTGACGCGCGCGACACCGGCTGACGCGCGCGACGCGCACCGGGGCTAACGCCAGCTGACGCGCGCGACACCGGCTGACG
>JAOPUX010000189.1 GCA_025963285.1 Jatrophihabitans sp. | reverse complement strand
ACGCGAACATCTCGGTCGGCGACAAGGGCAAGCGCTACAACTCCGACTTGTTGGAGGCCATCGAGCTCGGCTTCCTCCTCGATCTCGCCGAGGTGCTGGTGATCGCAGCCCGTGCCCGCAACGAGTCGCGCGGGGGCCACTTCCGCGAGGACTACCCGACGCGTGACGACGTGAACTTCATGCGTCACACGATGAGCTATCGCGAGGACGACGGCGGGATCCGCCTCGACTACAAGCCCGTGGTGCAGACGCGTTACCAGCCGATGGAGCGGAAGTACTGACATGACTGCTGTTGCCGAACGTTCCGAGGCTCCTGTCGCTGAGACACCGATCCCGCGGCGGACCGTCACCGTCAAGATCCGCCGCTTCAACCCGGAGGTCGACAGCGAGCCGCACTGGCAGTCGTTCCAGGTCGAGTCGCTGCCCACCGATCGCGTGCTCAACCTGCTCTTCACGATCAAGGGCTACCAGGACGGCTCGCTGACGTTCCGCCGCTCCTGCGCGCATGGCGTCTGTGGCTCCGACGCCATGCGAATCAATGGCGTCAACCGGCTCGCCTGCAAGGTGCTGGTGAAGGACCTTCCCGACGAGATCACCATCGAGCCGATCAAGGGTCTGCCGCTGGAGAAGGACCTCGTCGTCGACATGGAGCCGTTCTTCGAGGCCTACCGGTCGATCAAGCCGTTCCTGATCACCTACGGCAACCAGCCCTCGCGCGAGCACATCCAGTCGCAGCAGGACCGCGACCGCTTCGACGACACCACGAAGTGCATCCTGTGCGCGGCCTGCACGACGTCCTGCCCGGTCTTCTGGTCCGACGGCCAGTACTTCGGCCCGCAGGCGATCGTCGGTGCGCACAGGTTCATCTTCGACAGCCGTGACGAGGGCACCGAGCAGCGCCTGGAGATCCTGAACGACAAAGAGGGCGTCTGGCGCTGCCGCACCACGTTCAACTGCACCGAGGCCTGCCCGCGTGGCATCGAGATCACCAAGGCGATCTCCGAGGTCAAGAAGGCGCTGCTCTACCGCCGCGTCTGACCGCTGCTCTCGCTGCTTCTCCGCCGAGTGGCTAGTTCCGCTTCGAGTGGTGGCGTGTCGCGCAGCCACTCGACGCGGAACTAGCCACTCGGCGTCCGTGGAGCGCGCGTCAGAGCGTGGTGAGCAGCTCGTCCAGCATCTGGCCGAAGGCGCCGACGGTGATCGAGAGGTGACCTTCACCGGGCACCAGGTGGGCGACGGTGCCGGGGACGTTGGCGGCCAGCCACTCGCCATGGGCGAAGGGCACCATCAGGTCGGCACTGCCCTGCCAGATGAACGACGGCACCGCGATGTCGCCGAGTTCGAAGCCCCAGCCGGTGGCGAAGGCCAGGTCGTCGTCGAGCCAGCCGTCGACGCCCAGGCGCAGCCCCTCCCGCATGCTCGCCAGCTGGTCCTCGCCGTACTCGTCGGTGAGGACGGCCCGGTCGACGTCGGGGAGGACCGTCTCCATGACCTTGATCATTCCGGCGACGTCCGCGGACTCCAGCCCAGCCGACTCGGCCTCCAGATAGGGGCGTAGCACCGCCTCACCCTCCACCGTCTTGTTGAACTCGACGACGTTCTCGCTGCCCATCCCGGCGAGGAAGTCCAGGCCGGAGGCGTCGTAGGGTCCGACCCCCGCGATCGAGCAGACGCCCGCCACCCGGTCGCCGAGCACTGCCGCCGTGGCCAGGGCATGCGGCCCGCCACCCGACTTGCCGGCGACGAGGCAGCGCTGCGCGCCGAGATGATCAAGTACGGCCGCGACGTCGGGAACCACGTCGACGACCCGTCGGCCGGGGTTGCGGGTGGAGGAGCTGTACCCGGCACGCGAGTAGGTGACCAGCCGTAGCCCCCGCTCGGCCGTCGCCGCCTGCATCGACCGGGACGGGCGCCCCGACCCGGGCGTGCCGTGGTGGAAGAGGAGCACGGTGCCGTCTTCGGGTCCGGAGACCTCGATGTGCAACTCGCGGCCGTCCGCAAGGGTGATCGTCGCCATGCGTCGATGCTGCCACGAAATCGCCGCCCGACTGCCGCCGAGTGGCTTGTTCGGCCCCGAGTGGCTGGCCGACACGCCGCCACTCGCGGCCGAACAAGCCACTCGACGTAGGGTTCCGGGGTGCCTGCTCCTCACCGTGCGCTCTGGTCCATGCCGATCGTGACGGCCCTGCTGATCGCGGCAGGCTGCAGCGCCAGCACCGCAGGCCATGGTCACAGCTCGGACCTGCCCCGCAGCAGTCCGATCACGGCCCCGACCACGGCGGCCACCTCGGCGAGCGCCACCCCGAGCACCTCTGCCCCCGCGAAGTCGAGTTCCGCCGCTCGTTCGGCCGCCAGCACCTCGGCCGCCCCGAGCAGCTCAGCGCCTCGGACCACGGCACACCCTGCACCCACGTCCGCCCCGGCGGTGAGCTCCGGCGCGCACCCGGTGATCGTCATCGACCCGGGGCACAGCGTCACCGTCCACGGCACCGACCCGGCCACCGGACTGGACGTCTCGGACTACGAGAACGAGCCGGAGATGCGCGATGTCTTCGCCGTGGCCCAGCTCGTGAGGTCGAAGCT
Organism: Jatrophihabitans sp.; assembly: GCA_025963285.1. Classification (GTDB taxonomy): domain Bacteria; phylum Actinomycetota; class Actinomycetes; order Mycobacteriales; family Jatrophihabitantaceae; genus JAOPUX01. The sequence continues at coordinate 11,500 of JAOPUX010000189.1, read as the reverse complement.
CGAGGCGGCCGGCTACCGGGTGATCCTGACGAAGACGAGCCTCGACGAGCCCACCACGCTGGGTAGGCGGGCCGACATCGCCAACGCCGCGCACGCGGCCCTCGCGCTGAGCATCCACGACCAGGCCGGCAGCAACGGTGGCATCGGCTTCAACAGCGGCAACAACATCGTCTACTACCAGTCGGTGGGCGACTACCGCGAGACCCCGGCCGGCAAGAAGGTCGTCTTCACCGACGAGGCCGAGGCAGCGCTAAGCAAGCGCTACGGCGCGATCTTCCAGAGCGAGCGGGCCAAGTACGAGGGACACAGCATTCGGCTGCAGGACAACGTCGGCTACAACCTGGGCTCACGCGGCCTGCCTGCCGGCAACATCTGGATCGTGCAGCTGCTGTCGAAGGTGCCGTGGATCTACAACGAGGCCGGCGGCAACAGCGCTGGACAGTCGAGCCTCGACAGCGCCGCCGAGCAGCGCTACGCCAACGGCCTCGTCGCCAGCGTGGAGGCCTGCGTCCCCCGCCGCTAGCCGCTCAGCAGGTGGCCGAGGCCGAGGCACGGAGGCCGACGAAGACGCGCCCGGTCAGCGTGTGATGGCGGCCGTCCGAGGTCGTGTACCGGTAGCGCACCGCGGTGGCACTGCCGCCGTGGGCCGACGTCGCGACCACGCCCACCACCGCTCCCCACACCGGCTCGTGCGACCACGCGCCCGCTACCGGCGACGGTGTCCCGGCGAGCGAGGCCCGCGGGAGCTGGCTGCGGGCGGCCCACTCGTCCGGGTAACTCAGCGCCCTCAGATCGCCGTAGGCGAACCCGCCACCGACCGCGGCGCCCGGTACGAAGGCCGCATCGACGAGCCGGAGCCCGTGCGCCTCGACCAGCGACACGCTCGTGACCACCACGACGTCGTGGCGAGGCACCGCCAGGATGTCGACGCCGAATTCGGTCGGCTGGGTGCGCAGCGTGGCTGCCGGGCGCTCAGCTGTGGGCGCGGCGCAGAGTCGAAGGCCGATGGCGGACCGGTTCGTCAGCACCTGAGCGTGCGGGGTGCTGCACGCGGTCAGCACAGCCCAGGCCGTGGCCACGGTGAGAACCGTGGCCACGGCCGCGCTGCGGCGTCGGATCGTCACGCTCCGTACGCCACCACGAGCTGCGGCGCCGGAGAGCTGGCGTTCGGGTAGCCCTTGTAGCCGCACAGCCGCGAGTCAGCGGTGAGATGCACCAGCAGGGTCGCGCTCGTCGAGTAGCCGGTGCGCGCGCTCAGGCTGATCCCCACGATGTCGGACACCAGGGACCCGTTGCTGTAGTCGAAGGCACTCGAGTGCGTATTGGTGAACGTCGAACCGCTGGCGTAGGGCAGGCAGTGCGTGGCGGTGAGGCTCGAGGCGGTGGAGATCTTCGACCCGCCGTCCCAGTCGGTGGCCTCGACGCTCCGCCACGACCGCGAGCCACAGCTGGCCCCGAACTCGGCGTAGTCGAACCAGGTGATGAAGTGGGTGTTCTTCGCCCCCGACTCGGTCGGGAAGGTGATCGAGGAGTCCGAGCTCACGCTGTGGGTACCCGAGGCCTCGAACGAGCCGCCGGTCATCGCGTAGTTGACGCCGACGCCGAGGCTGCTGTTCGTGCCCTTCGAGTAGGTGAAGGTCTCCGAGGCGTGGGAGGTGTAGCTGTACGTCGAGCCCACCACCACCTCGCGCGGGCCGTAGGTGTGGATCTTGTGGACGGAGCAGGTGGGCGGGCCGCCGGAGAGCGGCGTCGCGCTGTCGCTCGTCCCCGTCAGCTCGATCGGAGCATCGACCACAGCCGTCGGCTCGTCGTCGGCGGGTGCTGCTGCGAGGTGCAGCCCCGAGGACGACGAGGTCGCCACCGGGGTGCTCAGGTACGTCACCCCGATGGAGGTGCCGGAGACGGCCAGCGCCACGAGGTTCACCACCCCGGTGGGATCCGCGACACCGTCGAGGGAGGTTCCGGCCGGGATTCCGACCGAGTAGGTACCGGCGGCATCCGCGGTGGTCTGACTGATCGCGCTCAGCGAGGCGGTACCGCCGTCGGGCAGCGCCTCGAGGGCAGCTCCGGAGGGCTCGGCCAGCAGCACCACCGTGGCACCGGCCGCAGGGCTGCCGCTACCTCCGGTCAGCTGACCGGTGACCTGCACCGCGTTCGGCTGCGCGACCGAGAACTGCGGCACGCTCGCCCACACGGACGTGGCGCCGGCTTGCGCCGGCACCGCCAGAACCCCTACGACAGCCCCGCACACCAGCGTCGTCACCAGCCTTGACCTCATGTCTACCCCCTTGATCGTCGGACACGGTCTCTACGCGGGGGCACGTAAACTCGTCCGAGACACTACCAGTCATCAGACATGACTTCGACCCGCTCACACCGGCGGGCGGACCACCACCGGGCTGGGACAATCGACGGCATGGTGATGGCGGGGCGACCGGGAGTCCAGGTGGCCTCGGCCCCGATCGCGGCGGTAGACGTCGTGGGGCTGGGCGGCGCCTTCGCGGCCGCGCTGGTCCGGGCAACGCTGCGGGCACCGTGGCGCGGTCCGCAGGGGCCGTTGCGCAACGTCGCCGTGGCCTCGACCCGTGAGTTGATCCGCTCACTGATGGGCTACATGACCTCGCTGCCGATCGACGAGTTCCGGGCACTGGAGCGGGTGCTCGACGACATCAGCAGGCTCGTGCTGCCGCCCTTCGTGAAGGCCCAGCAGGTGCAGATGGAGTCCGGCTGCGTCGGTGACGTCCCGGGGCTCTGGTTCCGGCCCGAGCACGACTCGTCGCAGGGGACGATCGTCTACCTGCACGGTGGTGGCTACATCGGCACGTCGCCGGGGATGTACGCGCTCTTCATGGCGCACCTGTCGCGAGTGACGCACTGCGAGGTCTTCGCCGCGGATTACCGGCTGGCCCCGGAGTTCCCCTACCCGGCGGCCACCGATGACATCGTCGACGTGCTCTGCGACCTGCAGAGCACCGGCAAGCCCCTCTTCATCGCCGGCGACTCGGGCGGCGGCGGACTCGCCGGCAGCGTCCTCAACGCCTGCGCGGTACGGGGCATCCCACTGCCCGCGGCGGCGATCCTCTTCTCTCCGGAGGTCAGCCTGGTGCTCGACGAGCCGTCGATCACCGAGAACGCGGCGCTGGACGTGCTGCCCTGGAACGTTCCGACCAGCCCGTACCTGCACGGCTTCGACCCCAACGATCCCGCGGTGTCGATGCTGCACCAGGACATCGGTGCCTGGCCACCGACCTTCCTCGTCTACGGCTCCGACGAGATCATGCGCGACTCGATCCGGGCCTTCGCCGAGCTGCTGGAGAAGACGGGCGGGCTGCACGAGTCCCACGAGGTGCCGGACATGTTCCATGTCTTCCCGTTCCTGCTCCCCTGGGCGCACGAGAGCCGCGAGGTGTACCGGCAGGTCGGTGCCTTCGTCGCCTCGGTGATCGAGAGGGCATAGATGTTCACCACGCGGCCGGAGCTGCAGGGCACCTTCGGGATGGTCTCGGCCACGCACTGGCTGGCCTCGGCCGCCGGTATGGCGGTGCTCGAAGCGGGCGGCAACGCCTTCGACGCGGCCTGCGCCGCCGGGTTCACGCTGCAGGTGGTGGAGCCGCACCTCAACGGGCCGGCCGGCGACCTCCCGGTGATCTTCGCCGGACCGGGCAGCGAAACGACCGTCCTCTGCGGACAGGGCCCCGCACCGGCGGGTGCCACCATCGCGCACTACCGCGGCCTGGGCTTCGACCTCATCCCCGGCTCCGGGCCACTCGCGGCAAGCGTTCCAGGAGCCACCAGCGCGTGGCTGACGCTGCTGCGCGACCACGGCACGAAGACCCTTCGGGACGTGCTCGACGCCGCGCTCGGCTACGCCGCCGGTGGCATCCCCGTGCTGCCCCAGATCGCGCGAAGCATCGGCACGGTTGCACCACTGTTCCGTTCCGACTGGACGACCTCGGCGGAGGTCTACCTGCCCGGGGGTGCCGTGCCGGCCGCCGGTTCCTGGCTGACCAACCCCGCGCTGGCCGGCGTCTGGACGCGGCTGATCACCGAGGCCGAGGCGGCGACGAGTAGCAGGGAGGGCCAGCTCGAGCACGCCTTGCATGCCTGGTCGCAGGGCTGGATCGCCGAAGAGATCGACGCCTTCGCCGGCACGCCATGGCTCGACTCGTCGGGTGAGCGGCACGCCGGCGTACTCACCGGTGCCGATCTCGCCGCGTGGGCACCGTCCTACGAGGCACCGGCCACCCTGGAGTACGACGGCTGGACGGTGGCCAAGACGGGGCCGTGGGGGCAGGGGCCGGTGCTGCTTCAGCAGCTGGCGCTCCTACCGCAGCCAGGGACGCCGGGGACGGCCGACTTCGTGCATCAGGTCGTCGAGGCGTCCAAGCTCGCCTTCGCTGACCGCGAGGCCTGGTACGGCGACGCCACCGATGTGCCCCTGCAGGCGCTGCTGAGCGCGGAGTACGGAGCGCAGCGACGGGCGCTGATCGGCGCGCACGCCGACCTCACCCTCCGCCCCGGCCTGCCCGGCGCCCGGCTGCCGCAGGCGGTACTGACGGCCGGCGAGCGGGCCGACGACACCTACGACCCCACGAGCTCCGACCCCACCGTCTCCCGCACCGGCGATGAACCCCGTGGCGACACGTGCCATGTCAGCGTGGGTGACCGCTGGGGCAACCTGGTCGCCTGCACGCCCAGCGGCGGCTGGCTGACGTCGTCACCGGTGATCCCCGCGCTCGGCTTCCCCCTTGGCACCCGGCTGCAGATGGCCTGGCTCGAGGAGGGGCTGCCCAACTCGCTGAGGCCGGGCCGCCGGCCACGCACGACGCTCTCGCCATCACTCGCCCTGCGGGACGGACGCCCCGCCCTCGCCTTCGGCACCCCCGGCGGCGACCAGCAGGACCAGTGGCAGCTCGGATTCCTGCTCAACCACCTCAGCGGGATGAACCTGCAGGAGGCCATCGACGCACCGGCCTTCCACAGCACCCACTTCCCGAGCTCGTTCTACCCGCGCGAGGCCCACCCCGGCCAGCTCGTGGTGGAGGAGCGCATCGGCGCCGACGTCGTGGCCGAGCTGCGCAGGCGCGGGCACGATGTCGTCGTCAGCTCGGCGTGGTCACTGGGCCGGATGTGCGCGGTCAGCCAGGACGGCCGCGGCCACCTCGCCGCGGCGGCCAACCCCCGCGGCATGCAGGGCTACGCAGCAGGGCGCTAAGGGCACAGTGGTCAAAGCGCCGTTGGGTCCTCGCGCCACTCGACGCCCAGCTGCTGGCCGGCGTCGGCGAGAATCTGCTGCACGACCAGGGTGTCGGCCAGCGGCATGATCGCGCTCTCGATGGCGCCGGCCTCGACGCATGCGGTGACCTCAGCAAGCTCGTGGGAGTAGCCGCCGCCGTCGGGCAGGGCGAGCACGTGCTCGGGCGGTGCGCCGTGGCGATGCAGCACCACCTCGGTGGGGTGGTGGAAGCGCGGCAGCACGTCGATCCAGCCCTCGGTGCCGAAGACGCGCGCCGAGCCGGGCATCGGGCTGTGCAGCGAGGTGGTGAGCAGAGCGGTGACGCCGTCGGGGTAGGTGAGCAGCACCGATGCGTCCTCCTCGACGCCCGTCTGCCCGAGCCGGCCGTGCGCCACGACCCGCTCCGGCGTGCCCAGGACCCACTGCGCGAAGGAGACGACGTAGACCCCCAGGTCGAGCAGCGCGCCCCCGCCGAGCTCGGGGGCGAAGAGCCGGTCAGCCGGGTCGAAGGTGCGGACGACACCGAGGTCGGCCTCTACCGCCCGCACGTCACCCAGCACGCCAGCGTCGAGCCACGCGCGCATCTGACGCAGCGCCGGCTGGAAGCGCGTCCACATCGCCTCCATCACGAAGACGCCCCGCTCCCGGGACGCGGCGACGATCTCCTGCGCGCCGGCGACAGTGGCGGTGAACGCCTTCTCGATCAGCAGGCCCTTGCCGGCCTCGATCGCGGCGAGCGCCAAGGCGTGGTGCTGCGGGTGCGGCGTGGCGATGTAGACGACGTCGACCTCGGGGTCGTCGAGCAGCGCGCGGTAGGAGCCGTGCGCCCGCGCGATGTCGTGCCGCCCGGCAAAGTCGGCGGCTCGTGCGGCCGAGCGCGACCCGACGGCGACGAGCTCAGCACCGGGCACGTGCCCGAAGTCCCCCGCCACCGCTTCGGCGATGCGTCCCGGTCCGGCGATTCCCCAGCGCACCGTCATGCCTCCACCCTGCCAGATCGGGCCTGCCTGGGCGGCCCCATCTACAATCGGTACGAGGCTCCCCGCGGCCCGCCTGGCTTCTTCTCAGGTTGCTGAGGCAACCTCGACGCCGAGCTGTGCGACTAACCAGAGAACCGCAACCGGTAGACGGCCTCGCCACCGGGGAAGACACCGGGTGCGACGTAGCTGGACTACGTCCGCTGGACCGAAATGCTCAATGCTCGACCTGACTAAGGGGAACACGCGTGTCGTTTCATCGTGGAAGCCGGCCGACCCTCCGGACGGCTGCCGTACTCGCCGGTGCTGTCATCGCAGCCCTCACCCTGGGCGCCTGCTCGGCATCGACGAGCGGAAGCGGGGCAACCAGCAGCCCGGCGGTGAGCACGACCCCCGCCACCGGGTCCAGCACGGCCGCCACGGCCGGTGGCTCCACCACACCGAGCGCGCCGACGACGTCCGCGTCCTCGTCGACCCAGGCCAAGACCCCGGTGCACATCCAGCTGAAGTTCAGTGATGGCTCGCAGTTCGGCGTCGGCATCCCCGTCATCGCATTCTTCTCCCGCAAGATCACCGACGCCACGGCGCTCCAGGCCGCGACCACGCTGAAGATCAACGGCAAGGCGGTGACGGGTGGCCACTGGTACTTCGAGTCCTCCGACGCCGACCCGGGCTACCCGATCGAGGGCGACTACCGGCTCGAGAACTACTGGCCGGCCCACTCGTCGATCTTCGTCAGCATCCCGGTCAAGGGCATGTCGGCGGGCGGCTCGATGGCCTACGACGACAGCCTGACCTCGAGCTTCTCGATCGGCGCTTCGCACGTGGCCACCGTCGACAACAGCACCCACAAGCTCACCCTCGTCACCGACGGCAAGGTGGAGGGCGTCTACCCCGTCTCCCTCGGCGCCACCGACACCCCGACTGCCCGCGGCACGAAGGTGATCATGGAGAAGGGCGTCAGCATCTGCATGACCGGCCCCGGCTATCACGACTGCGGGGTCAAGTACACGCAGCGCCTCACCTACGGCGGCGAGTACCTGCACTCGGCGCCATGGAACACCAGCCACATCAACAACGGCATCAACTCCTCCAACGGCTGCACGAACCTGCTGCCGAACGACGCCAAGAAGCTCTACGGCATCCTGGAGATCGGCGACGTCGTGAAGTACCCGAACGCCAACGGCCCGGCCATGACGATGGGCGCCGGCTACGGCGATTGGAACGTCTCCTGGGCGCAGTGGCTCACCGGCGGCGACATCTCCAAGATCTAAGCGGAATCCCTCGGCAGCGCGTTGCGAAGGCCCGGTCCGCGATCAGGAGCGGTGGACCGGGCGGAGGAGCCGCATGTTGGCTCGCCACTTGGGTCGGTGGATCATGTGGGGATGGTTGATCCGTAGGGGCTGGACGACCCGCCGCTGACTCTGGGTGCTGCGGTACCGGTGCTGACGCATCCGACGAGCGGGCCGGATCGGTGGGTTCATACGCGTGACTTGCCGCAGGTGCGTGCCGCCGAGGCGCTGGGCTGGATGGCACTGCACGATGCGCCGCTCTACTCCCTGCTCCCTGCTGCGTGGCCGCCGGAGCTGAGGGCGTGGGTCCCGGACCCTCGTCCAGGGTTCGATGGGGCAGACGATCACCCTGGCTGGGCACAGGACATCGGGCTACCGAGACCGCCGGGTGGTCGGGTGTGGCTACTGCGTTCGCCCTGGCCCCGGATCCCCGTGTCGGCGATCTATGGGCTGCTTTGGACCCGGGCGGAGTCCTCGAGCGACCACATTGTCGCCGTCTACCAGGCCGCGCTCGAGATGCTGCCCTGGGACGAGGAGCTGGCTTGGCGGGCGTGCCCTGCCGACGTTCGGGAACTCGTGGACGCCTGGGCTCAGGTGAACCGGTTCGGAACGGCGATCGAAGACTTTATCGAGCTAGAGCTGACGCCAGCTTTCTTGGCCCGCGCTGTCGACGAGACCGGACTCGACGAGCACTTGATCCTGCAGTGGCTTCGCGAGTTCGACTGGTCACTGGACGAGGACGAGGCGATCAGCTTCATCCGTGACTGGTATGCGGCTGGGCTGCCGCCTGCACCGCCCCGCGGCATCGACGTCCACAGCAAGCGGGGGGCCAAGCAACTGAAGCGCTGGGTCGACGCGGGATTCGACCTGGCTGACGGGATCCGCTTTCCCGACCTCAGCCTTGACGATGCCATCACATGGCGGTCTGCCGGGTTCGATGCTCGTGACGCCAACGAGCTCCTCGCGCTGGACCCCGACCTCACCCCCGACGAGGCGCTCGCCTTCGCGCAGCTCGGTATCACCGCCGAAGCGCGACTGGCCTGGGTGGAATACGGATTCTCGGCGGACCAGGCACGGCAATGGGCGGCTGCAGGTCTCAGGGCGGCCGACGCACGGCTCTGGAGAGCACGCGACCTCAGACCGGGCGATGTCCTGCCAGGTCGCCGTCTCCCCCCAAACCTGCTTCCCGGGACCGGATACACCTCGCTCAGCTCTCTAGATCGGATACCCGATCCACCTGGCACCCGGGGAAGGGCTGCCGCAAGGCGTCGAACAGACGAATAGAAGCCGTCCCCGCCACTCGCCCCATCCGAACGAGTGGGGAGCGAAGCTCGCGTAGCGTGGAAGTTGCGTGATTCGTCGGAGGAGGCGGCAGTTGGCTTCACTGATTCTGAAGATGTCGATCTCTCTCGACGGTTACGTGGCACCACCGGACGGGAGCACGGAATGGTCCGAGGCGGGCCGCTCACCTGACGGCGCGAGCTGGACTCTGGACACCATCAGCAACGCCGCCGCACACCTCATGGGATCCGCGACCTATGCCAGGTGGGCTGACTTCTGGCCGGGGGCTCCGGGCCCATTCGCCAAGCCGATGAACGAGCTGCCCAAGCTCGTCTTTTCGAACTCGCTGCAGTCCGCTGACTGGGCTGAGACGACCATTGTCTCCGGAGACCTGGCCGATGCAGTCACCCGACTCAAGCGAGAGTGGCCCAGCGGTTACCTCCTCGCCCAGGGAGGCGCACGGTTCGCTCGGTCGCTGGCCCAGACGGGCTTGATCGACGAGTACCGCCTAGTCATCCATCCCGTGATCCTGGGTGCGGGAGAGCGACTCTTCACCGCACCGCTAACCATCGAGCCGATCCGCACCACCGCCTTCAGCAGTGGAGCCGTCGCGCAGGTCTTCGCAGCCCACCGTTGACGGCAGGTCGCGGCACAGCTCCGCGGTGCTCCTTACCGTCACAGCTGTGGGATCGTTCGGACGTGACCAAGCCGGGTGATACCTCAGAACAGGTCTCAGGGTTGCGACGGGCTCTTCGCGTACTGGTTAGGCCCACCGTTCAGTGGCCGCTCCTCGCGCTCCTGACCCTCTGGGTTCGGCGGATCCGCCCGGGCGGCGAGCCTTGGGCTACGTCGGTACTGACGGCAAGCGGTGTGGTCGCTCTCCGTGTCGCAGCTCGCTGGCTCCAGGGCCACCGGTGGGGTGCCCAGAACCAATAGGGCGCTGGCGGCGGCAGCGAGGGATGTACAGGTCACTTGAGTTGGGATTCGGACCGTCCCTTGGACGGCTTCGCGCGATGCTGGTTGCCTGGGTGGGCACCAGCTGATTCAACCGATTGCGGCTCGCAGATTCGACGCGCGGCTTCGACGAGCGCGGCCCGGTGAGTGGCGATCCGTGCCGGTGAGCCGATGTCGGCACCGTCGGCGGTGAGCAGTGCTGTCGGGTTGATGAACCACGCGACGGTGAGTGCCATCACCAGCGCGATCAGGTCGGTCGGCGGCAAGCCTGTCTTCGGCGCACTCGACCGGTGCATCGCCTTGATCTTGCGGGCGAAGATGGGCGAATCGTCGGGACCGGACGCCGGCCGCTCAAGCTGTCGCCACATGCTGAGTCGCCAGCCCTCCGGATGCTCCAGGAGGTAGTCGAACAACCGCCCGGCGTAACCCGGCAGGTCGGTCTCGGTCAGCGGCACCTCGGTCGTCATCGCGTCGATGACGTGCACCAAGGTGGCGTCGAAGAGCCCGTCCTTGTTGCCGAAGTACACGTAGATGGACCGCTTGTTCGCGCCCGCGATCTCGGCGATGCGATCGATACGAGCGCCGGCCTCGCCGAACTGGGCGAACTCCTCGACCGCTGCCGCAAGGATGCGTGCGCGCGTAGCGGCTGCGTCCCGGGGCATGGTCGCAGGATAGCGGTAAGTAACCGGTTGTTGACTTGTCTTGCTGCCCCGGTCTACCTTAGAAGAAACTATCTGGTTACTTACTTGGAGGAGTCGTGCAGGTTCGCAAGCTGGGGCAGCAAGGCCTTGAGGTGTCCGCCCTCGGTCTGGGCACGATGGGCATGACGATGGCCTACGGCGCCGCGGACGAGACCGGCGGCGCGGCCACCATCCGGCGAGCCCACGAACTGGGCGTGACGTTCTTCGACACGGCCGAGCTGTACGGCATGGGAACGGGCTCCAACGAACAACTCGTGGGTCGAGCGGTGAAGCCCTTCCGCGACGACGTCGTGATCGCCACCAAGTTCGGCTTCGATCTGTCGGACCCTGCGGCCATCGGCACCGCCTTCGACAGCCGGCCCGAGCACATCCGCGACGTCGTCGAGAACAGCCTGCGCTACCTCGAGACCGACCGCATCGACGTGCTGTACCAGCACCGGGTGGATCCGGCCGTCCCGATCGAGGACGTCGCCGGGGCGGTGAAGGAGCTCATCGACGCGGGCAAGGTGCTGTACTTCGGGCTCAGCGAGGCCGGGCCCGACATCATCCGGCGGGCGCACGCCGTGCAGCCGGTCTCCGTCCTCCAGACCGAATACTCGATCTTCGAGCGCGAGGTGGAGGCAGCCGTGCTGCCGGTGCTCCGTGAACTCCACATCGGGTTCGTGCCGTACTCCCCTCTCGGCCGCGGCTTCCTGACCGGTGACGTGAAGCCCGCCGATCAGTACGAGGAGACCGACATGCGTCGCTGGGACGACCGCTGGCAGGGCGACAACTACACCGCGAACCTGGCCGCAATCGGCGCACTCAGCGAGCTGGCCGACGCCAAGGGGATCGCGGTCACCCAGCTCGCACTGGCCTGGCTGCTGGCACAGGGAGACGACATCGTCCCGATTCCCGGAACACGAAACGCGGACCGGCTGGCCGAGAACGTCGGAGCAGCGGACGTCGTACTCACCCCACAGGATCTCGAGCGGGTACACGAGATCATGCCGAACGGCTCCTACGGCGGCCGCTACCCAGCATCGATGATGCCCAGCTGGTGACCCCGTCGTCGGCCGC
>JAOPUX010000178.1 GCA_025963285.1 Jatrophihabitans sp. | reverse complement strand
ACTCCACCACCACGATGGCGTCGACCTCGGGGCGCCAGTCGTCGAGCATCGAGAGCACCGCCTGGATGAGGCCGGGAGGGACCGCGCCATCGGGGGCGTCGGGCCGGAACAGGGCGCGGAGCGCCTGGCCGTGGCCGAGGTCGGTGAGCCGGGCGACCGCGCGGCCCTCCTCCGCGGGCTCGCGGATCCTGCCCTTGAGGTCGATGCCGAGGTTGGCGAGCGCGGCCGGCCACATCTTGCGGGGCTCGATCGGCACGCCGGGCCGGGAGAGCCGGGCTCCGGCCTCGGCCACCGCCTCCTCGGACACGGTGGCGTCGAGGCTGAGGCCACCGCAGTTGTCGCACCGGCCGCAGTCGGCCGCCTCCGGGTCGTCGAGCTGCTCACGCAGGAAGCGCATCCGGCAACCGGGCGTGGCCAGGTAGTCACGCATCGCCTGCTGCTCGTCCTGCCGGACGCGGGCCACCTTCGCATACCGCTCGGCGTCGTAGACCCACTCCTGGCCGGTGGCCGTCCAGCCACCCCGCACCCGCTTGGCGGCGCCGTCGACGTCGAGCACCTTCAGCATCGTCTCGAGCCGGGAGCGGGACAGCTCGACCCGCGTCTCCAGTGCCGCCGTGCTCATCGGCGTGCCCTCGGCGGTGAGTACCCGCAGCGCGGTGCGGACGTGATCCTCGGCCGGGAAGCCGACAGAGGCGAAGTAGTCCCAGATGGCCTGGTCCTCCGGGCCGGGCAGCAGGATCACCTGCGCGCGGTCGACGCCGCGCCCGGCCCGGCCGATCTGCTGGTAGTAGGCGATCGGCGAGGACGGTGCGCCGAAGTGGATGACGAAGCCGAGGTCCGGCTTGTCGAAGCCCATCCCCAGCGCCGAGGTGGCCACCAGGGCCTTCACCCGGTTGTTGATCAGGTCGTCCTCGGCGGCCAGGCGCTCGGCCTGCTCCGTCTGGCCCGAGTAGGCCGCGACGGCGAACCCCCGATCACGCAGGTACGACGCGACGTCCTGCGAGGCAGCGACCGTGAGCGTGTAGATGATCCCCGACCCTGGCAGCTCGGTGAGCTGCTCGGCCAGCCAGGCCAGCCGGTGCGGGGTGGAGGGCAGCTCGAGCACCCCGAGGTGCAGTGACTCGCGGTCGAGGCTGCCCCGCAGCACGAGCACGTCGTCGTCACCACCGAGGCCCAGGACGTCGGCGACGTCCTCGACCACGCGGGTGTTGGCGGTGGCGGTGGTGGCCAGCACGGGAATGCCGGCGGGCAGCTCCGGCAGCAGCGTGCGCAGCCGCCGGAAGTCTGGCCGGAAGTCGTGGCCCCAGTCACTGATGCAGTGCGCCTCGTCGACCACCAGCAGCCCGCAGGTAGCAGCCAGCTCGGGGAGGACGTGGTCGCGGAAGTCTGGGTTGTTCAGCCGCTCCGGCGAGAGCAGCAGCACGTCGATCTCGCCCCGGGCCACGGCCGCGTAGGTCTGCGACCACTCCTCGACGTTCGTGGAGTTGATGGTGACGGCCCGGATACCGGCGCGCTCGGCCGCGGCCACCTGGTTGCGCATGAGCGCGAGCAGCGGGGAGACGATGACGGTGGGCCCCAGACCCTGCGCCCGGAGCAGCGCGGTGGCCACGAAGTACACCGCCGACTTGCCCCAGCCGGTGCGCTGCACCACGAGCGCGCGCCGACGCTGGGCAACCAGCGCCTCGATCGCCAGCCACTGGTCCTCGCGAAGGCGGGCCGCGTCACCGGCCAGTGCCCGCAGGTGCCCCTCGGCCTGGGTACGCAGCGCATCGGCGCGGAGGTCGGCACTCGGCAATTCGGTCACGTCTCGATGTCTAACAGACCCCACCGACGCGAGGCCGCGGTTGTCCACAGGAGCCGCATCAGCGCACGGAACGGCGCAGATCCAGGTTGTCGCCCAGCTCGGCCAGCAGCGCGAGGTGGTCGTGCACGGAGCCGAGCCCGGCACCCATAGTGTTGATCGTGATGTGGGACGCGCCTGCCGCCTCCCACGCCTCGACCGTCTCGATGAGTCGCGCGACGCTGCCGTGCCAGTTGACCCTGCCCTCCATCGGGATGTCGGCAGGATCGCGTCCGGCAGCTTCGGCCGCAGCACCGACCCGATCAACGGCGGCATCAAGGGCGGCGCCGGGCGAGACCTGCGGGAACCAGCCGTCTGCCAGCCGCCCCATCCGGGCGTAGGCGGCCGGGCTGCTGCCGCCGAACCAGATTGGGATCGGCCGCTGCACCGGCAGCGGCGCGAGCCCGGCACCGGTGACCGGCTCGTCGGTGCCCTCGACCGTCACCGACTCCTCGCTCCAGAGCCGGCGCAGCAGGCTGACCTGCTCGTCGAGGCGGCGCCCCCGCGTGTGGAAGTCCTTGCCCAGCACGTCGTACTCGACCTTGTTCCAGCCGATGCCCACGCCGAGCCGGAACCGGCCCTGGGTCAGCAGGTCGACCTGCGCCGCCTGCTTGGCCACCAGGGCCGTCTGGCGCTGCGGAAGGATGATCACGCCGGTGACGAGCTCCAGCTTCGTGATCGCCGCCAGGAACCCGAAGAGGACGAACGGCTCCTGGAAGGTCGTGTGGACGTCGTAGGGGCCGTCCCAGCCGAGGTGGACGGACGGATCCGCGCCCACCACGTGGTCGTAAGCCAGCAAGTGATCGAAGCCGAACGAGTCGACACCCTCCCCGTAGGCCCGCACATCTGCGACGTCCGCACCGATCTCGGTCTGCGGGAAAACGACACCGATCTTCATAGCCCCCATCAAACACCGCCGTGCTCGCGGCCCTTGCCGTGGCGGTGCTGGTGGCGCTCCTGGTCGCCCCTCCGGCTAACCCTGACCTCGCGAACGACTTTGTGCGCGCAATCGGCGCGGGGCGGCTTCGCCAGCACCGCTTGCGCGCACAAAGTCCGGCACGCACGGCCCGACTTTGCGCACAAAGTCCGGCGCGCGCCCAGCCAGGTCAGTCGGCGTACTCGTCGCGGCGTTCCGCGCGGGCCAGCGAGCCCTGGTACCCGGCCGAGAGGGCCAGCGACGCACCGATCGTCAGGGTGATGATCGAGAGGAGCAGGAAGAGGCCGGACGGGTCACTCGAGCCGCTCTCCGCGTCGGGGATGAACATCCGGCCCCAGCCGTCGCACGAGACGCTGATGTTGCCGCTGGCCGGCGCGGTGAAGTGTCCGACCGTGGTCTCGGCCTTGGTGTCGGGTGCCTCCGCGCTGACGGTCAGGGCCTGGTTGGCCGAGCCGTCGATCGACCATTGGCAGGTGAGGCCGAGCACGGTGCCGTAGGCCCCGGTGACCTTCGAGATGCCGTGGTCGAGCATCGCCGTGGCACCCCCCGGAACCGCCAGCGAGTACGTGTCGCCCGCGGTGACCTTGGACGACGCCGGTGGGGTGGCTCCCTTGGCGAACGCCTGGTGCTCGGAGCCACTGACCAGCCGCCACATGCCCAGGCTCAGCAGCCCGACGAGGATCAGCCCCACGGCGATGGCGTTGCGACGCGAGGAGGTAGCCGTGGCCATGCCCAGCAGCCTAGCCGGGCAGGGGTCAGCTCGCGGTGCCGAGCAGCGCGGCCAGAGCAGCCCGGTGCGGCTGCAGGTCGATGCCCTGCGCGGCCAGCCACGCGTCGTCGAAGTAGGTGCCGGCGTAGCGCTCGCCACCGTCGCAGAGCAGGGTGACGATGCTGCCGTTCTCACCAGCGGCCACCATCGACGCCGCGATGTGCAGCGCTCCCCAGAGGTTCGTGCCGGTGGAGGCCCCGACCCGGCGGCCGAGCAGCGGCTCCACCGCGCGGATCGTGGCGATCGAGGCGGCGTCGGGGACGGTGAGCATCCGGTCGACGACGCCGGGCAGGAAGCTCGGCTCCACCCGCGGACGGCCGATGCCCTCGATGCGTGACGGTCCCCCCGTCACGCCGGGGTCGTCGTCCCGCCAGCTCGGGAAGAACGCGGAGTTCTCCGGATCGACCACGGCCAGACGGGTGGCGTGGCGGCGGTAGCGCAGGTAGCGGCCGATCGTCGCGCTGGTGCCGCCGGTGCCTGCGCCGACGACGATCCAGCTCGGCACCGGGTGCCGCTCCAGCGACAGCTGCTCGAAGATCGACTCCGCGATGTTGTTGTTGCCCCGCCAGTCGGTGGCCCGCTCGGCGTAGGTGAACTGGTCGAGGTAGTGCCCACCGGTGTCGGCCGCCAGCGAGGCGGCCACGAGGTAGACCGAGCCCGGATCGTCGACGAGATGGCAACGGCCGCCCTCACGCTCGATCAGGGCGATCTTCTCGCGGCTGGTCGAGCGCGGCATCACCGCGATGAACGGCAGTCCGAGCATCCGGGCGAAGTAGGCCTCACTCACCGCCGTCGACCCGGAGGACGCCTCGATGACGGTGGTGCCTTCGGCGATCAGCCCGTTGCAGAGGGCGTACAGGAACAGCGACCGCGCCAGCCGGTGCTTCAGCGAGCCGGTCGGATGGGTCGACTCGTCCTTCAGGTACAGGTCGACCCCGGGCAGCGACGGCAGCGGGAACGGCACCAGGTGGGTGTCGGCCGAGCGGTTGGCATCGGCCTCGACGCGACGGATCGCCTCGTGCAGCCAGTCCCGATCGGCCCGGTCACTGCGATCGACATCCTCCACGATCGGAACGCTAGAGCACCGGGGCGCGCAGCACCCCGGCCACTTCGGTTGCCGTGGCGCAGGTCCAGCGCGGGGCCGCAGCGTCCAGCTCTCCCGGCACGGCATAGCCCCACGTCACGGCGGCGCAGTCGACGCCGTGTGCGCGGGCGCCCAGCACGTCGTGCGAGCGGTCCCCGACCATCACGACGTCACCCGGGTCCGGGTTGCCGAGACGCTCCAGCACGACCCCGACCACCAGCGCCTTGGTACCCAGCGAGCCGTCGAGGGCATCCCCGCCGATGGTGTCGAAGTACTGCGCCAGCCCGAGGTGCTCCAGGATCGGGATCGCGTAGACCTCCGGCTTGCTGGTTGCCACGCCCAGCCGCACCCCGTCGGCCCGCAGGTCGGCCAGCAGCTCCGCCACCCCCGGGTAGGCGACGGTGTTGAACATGCCCCCGCCGCCCGTGGTGTCGCCGTAGTGCGCGCGATAGGCCGCGATCACCTCGGGGAGCCGCTCGTCACCGATCAGCGGCGGCAGTGACTCGTAGAAGGGCGGGCCGAGGATCGAGCGCTCGGTGGCCGCATCCATCGGGGGCAGCCCCGTGACGGCGAAGGCGTGCCGCAGCGCCGCCAGGATCCCCGGCGCGGAGTCCGAGAGCGTGCCGTCGAGGTCGAAGAGGACGTGACCGGGTGCCACTACTGGAAGCTGGCCTTACCGGGACCGCTCTCGATGAACGACGCCATGCCGGTCTGCCGGTCTGCGGTCGCGAAGAGCGAGGCGAACAGGTGCGACTCGAGACGCAGCCCCGTATCGAGCGAGCCGTCGAGCCCCTCGTCGATGGCCGCCTTCGCCGCCGCCAGCGCGAGCGCCGGGCCCTTGGCGAACTTCGCGGCCATGGCCAGCGCGGTGGTGTAGACGTCGGCCGCCGGGACGACGACGTCGACGAGCCCGATCTCCAGCGCCTCGTCTGCGTCGACGAAGCGGCCGGTGTAGATCAGGTCCTTGGCCTTGGCGGTACCGACCAACCGGGGCAGCCGCTGCGTGCCACCCGCGCCGGGGATGATCCCGAGCAGGATCTCCGGCTGGCCCCAGCGGGCGTTGTCGGCGCTGACGCGGAAGTCGGCGGTGAGCGCCAGCTCGCAGCCACCGCCGAGCGCGTAGCCCGTCACCGCGGCGATCACTGGCTTGGGGATGCGCGCCAGGGCCGTCAGCGACGAGGAGAGCCGGACGGCGTCGCGCATCATCTCGGCGTGGTCCTGCCCGGCGAACTCCTTGACGTCGGCGCCCGCTGCGAAGACCTTCTCGCCGCCGTAGATGACGACGGCGCGCACGGTCGCGTCGCCGGTGACCTGGACGGCTGCGGCGCGCAGCTCCTCCTGCAGCGCCGTGTTCAGCGCGTTCATCGGCGGGCGGGTCAGCCGGATCGTGGCCACACCGGCCGGGGCGTCGCCACCGGTCTCCACCTGCACGAACTCGCCCACGACAGCCCCCCGTTTGGATTTTCGCCACGACGGCGACAGCACGACCTCCAGAGCCTACGGTTGCCCTTACCTGCCCCCATCGGAGGATCGATGAACCTCAGCCGAATCGAGCAGATCCCGGCCGTCAAGGCGGTCGGAATCCGGATGCTGACCGTCCACCAGCAGGTCTACGAGCGCACCGGCGGCCTGATCGGCCATCGCATCCTCGGGGTGCCGAGCCTGCTGCTGCACACCGTCGGCGCGAAGACCGGCATGGCTCGCACCAACGCGCTCTCCTACGCCCGCGACGGTGCGACGTATCTGGTCGTGGCCTCGATGGGCGGCGCCCCCACCGCCCCGGGTTGGTACCACAACCTCAAGGCCCGTCCCGAGGCGGAGATCCAGATCGCGCGGCGGCACATCCCGGTGGCCTCACACGCCGTCTTCCCCGGCGAGGCCGACTTCGAGCGCCTCTGGGAGCTGGTGAACAAGCACAACGCCGATCGCTACCGGGCCTACCAGCGCGCTACCAGCCGTCCGATCCCGGTGGTCGTGCTGACGCCACGCTGAGGCGTCAGTCCGCGGTCAGCTTCCACTCGGGCTTGGGGCGCAGCCGCACCCGCGCGTACCAGCGCCCGTCGTGCTGTTCGACGATCAACGGCACCCCGAACGTCTCCCCGAGGTTCTCCGCGGTGAGGACGTCGCGCGTCAGCCCCGAGGCCACCATCCGGCCGTCCTTGAGCAGCAGCACGTGCGTGATCCCCGGCGGCAGCTCCTCCACGTGATGCGTGACGAGCACGGAGGCCGGGGCGTCCGGGTCGGCGGCGAACCTGGTCAGCCGGCGGATCAGGTCCTCGCGGCCGCCGAGATCCAGGCCGGCGGCCGGCTCGTCGAGCAGGAGCAACTCCGGGTCGGTCATCAGCGCTCGGGCGATCTGGACACGCTTGCGCTCCCCCTCGCTTAGGGTGCCGAAGGTGCGCTCAGCCAGGTGGCCGACGCCCAGCCGGTCGAGCAGCCGGCCGGCCCGTCGCATGTCCAGCCGGCCGTAGGCCTCCTGCCACCGCCCGAGCACCGAGTAGCCGGCGCTGACCACGACGTCGCTGACGAGCTCGTTGTCCGGGATGCGAGCCGCGAGCGCGGCGGTGGCGAGCCCGATCCGCGGGCGGAGCTCGAAGACGTCCGAACGGCCGAGCTGCTCGCCCAGCACGTAGGCCTCGCCGCTCGTGGGGTGCAGGATCGCCGCGGCGATGTTGAGGAGGGTGGACTTGCCCGCGCCGTTGGCGCCGAGCACCGCCCAGCGCTCGTCCTCCTCCACGGTCCAGTTGATCCGGTCGAGGAGCAGCTTCGAGTCCCGCTGTACGGAGACGTCGACGAACTGCAATACAGCGTCGGGATTGATCTCCACCACCCCCCTATCCAAGCGCACGCATGCAACCCCCCGCGCCGGACATGGATGCGGCGCGCGCCCCGGGAGGGAGGGGCACGCGCCGCGCGGAGGGAATTGGCCTGCGTAGCCTCAGTCGGCCGGACCGGTACCGAGGGTGACGGTGATCGTGTTAGACGTACCCGCGAGCGTCGTGTAACTCACCGAAATGCTCGCACCTGGCTTGTACTTCGCGATCGCCGTGTGGAGTTGGGCCTGCGTGGTGACCGCCGTGCCGTTGATCGCGGTGATCGTGTCGCCGGCCGCCAGTGCGGTCTTGGCCGCCACGCCACCCTGCAGGATCTCCTCGATCTGCGGAACGGTGGTGTTGGGCACCATCGAGATCCCGAGGAAGGCCGGGTAGCCGATGTGGATCGAACTCGTCTCGATCCCGGACTCGATCTTGTGCGCGATCGTCAGTGCGTTGTCGATCGGGATCGCGAAGCCCGAGGAGCCGGACTGGGAGGTGGTGTTCGCCGCGGTGTCGATGCCCACGACCTGGTCACTGGAGTTGTAGAGCGGGCCACCGGAGTCGCCCGCCTTGATCGGGGCGTTGGTGGCGATGATCCCGGTGAGCTTCTCCGAGCTGCCGCCCGACTCGTCGGACGCGGTGATCGACTGGTTCAGTGCGGTGACGGTGCCGGCGGCCGCGCTGGGCACTCCGCCGACGCCGCCGGCGTTGCCGACGCCGGTGATCGAGTCGCCGACCTTCACCGAGCTGGAGTCACCGAAGTTGGCGGTGGCCAGCCCCGAGGCGTTGGTCAGGTGGATCACCGCGATGTCCTTGGTGGGGGACGTGCCGACGACGGTGGCCGTGTAGGTCTTGCCAGTGGCCACGACCGTGACGCTGATCTTGGTGGCGCCGTCGATGACGTGGTTGTTGGTGAGGATGTCCCCGGTGGAGTCGAGCACCAGACCGGTGCCCGCGGCCTCGGCCTGCTGGTAGCCGAGGACGGTGTCGATGTCGACGACGCCGACCTGCTGCTTGGTCGTGGCCGTCGCCCCGGTCGTACCCGTGCCAGACGATCCGTTCGAGCCACTGCCCGAGCCGGAGCCACTGCCCGAGCCGGAGCCGCTACCCGAGCCGGAGCCGCTACCCGAACCCGTGGAGCCGCCGCTCGTACCGGGCAGCACCTGGGTGCCGCCGGGGAGAGTGCCGGTGCTCGGCGTCTGCGACGTGCCGCCGTTGCCGGTGGCCTCGCCCGCAAGCGCCGTGCCCGCGGTGGTGTTCGAGCTGGTGATGGCCGCACCGATGCCGATCGCGAGGGCTGCGGCAACTGCGGCCGAGCCGGCGATGACGCCCCAGCGACGGCCACGGGAAGTCTGTGCCGCCGCGGCGGGAGTCACGGCGTAGGCCGGCGGGTAGCCGTGGTAGGTCGGGGGCAGCGCCTGGGCGGCCGCCGCCGGACCGGTGCTGTAGTGCTGCTGCGGGTAGTCGTAGGGCTGCGGACCGTATCCGTAGGGCTGCCCGTAGCCGGTGGGCGCCGCGGCCTGGGGGGTGGCCGCATCCCCAGCCGGCTGCGGGGCAGGCGGCGGGGTCGGCAGCGCGCTCGGCGCGGCGAAGTAGTGGTCGGCCGACGGCTGGGCAGCGGGTGCGCCGTGGTTCGCAGGCGCGTCGTTGGGCTGTCCGTTCTCGGGGTACGAGTCCGTGCTCATGGCCGAACTCCGTCCGTCCGGCCGAGCCCGATGCTGATGACTCGCTCGCTGCGCTCGCTCATGGGTTCACCTCCGTGGTGCGGCCTCGGGAGTTCCTCGGCCAACGACAACATTGCCCCCACCGCTTCGACATCAGCTGGGTGGTTCCAGTGACTCACCTGAGAAAAACGAACGTCCGCCCCTCGGCCCGCTGTGCCGCGCCCCCGCCCCTTAGGCTCCACTGCGATGCTGCCCCACGAACTCACCGCTGCCCTGGCCGCCCGGCTCGACACCGCCTGGCCCGGCCGGCCTTTTCCGCTGGGCGCGACCTGGGACGGTGACGGCGTCAACTTCGCGCTGTGGAGCACCACAGCCACCGGGGTGAGTGTGTGCCTGTTCGACGACGACGGCTCTGAGATATGCATCCCCCTCGACGATACGACCTATCACGTCTGGCACGGCTACCTGCCGGGCGTGGGTCCCGGCCAGCTCTACGGATTCCGCGTCGACGGCGCCTACGACCCTAAGCTCGGGCTGTTCCACAACCGCGCAAAGCTCCTGCTCGACCCCTACGCCCGGGCCATCGAGGGCACCTTCACCGAGCATCCGGCCGTCTACGCCGACAGCTCGGAGGACTCCGCGCCGTACGTTCCCCGGTCGGTCGTCATCCACGACGCCTTTCCGTGGGGCAGCGATGTCGCACCGAAGATCGCGTGGGACGACACGGTGATCTACGAGCTGCACGTGCGGGGGTTCACCGAGCAGCACCCGGAGATTCCGGAGGAGCTGCGCGGCACCTACGCCGGTCTCGCCCATCCGGTCGCGATCGAGTATCTGAAGTCGCTCGGCGTCACCGCGGTCGAGCTGCTGCCGATCCACCACTTCGTGAGCGAGCCGCACCTGCAGCGCCGCGGCCTCACCAACTACTGGGGCTACAACTCGATCGGTTTCTTCGCCCCGCACGAGGCCTACTCCTCCCGTGCCGGCAACCAGGTCCGCGAGTTCAAGTCGATGGTCCGAGCCCTGCACGCGGCGGGCATCGAGGTGATCCTCGACGTCGTGTACAACCACACGGCCGAGGGCGGCACGGACGGGCCGACCCTGTCGTTCAAGGGCATCGACAACCACGGCTATTACCGCCACGACCTCAACGATCCGGGCAAGTACGTCGACTACACCGGCTGCGGCAACACCTTCGACTCCCGGCTCGCCTTCCCGCTGCAGCTGATCACGGACTCGCTGCGGTACTGGATCACCGAGATGCACGTCGACGGGTTCCGCTTCGACCTCGCCTCCGCGCTGGCCCGCTCGCTGCACGACGTCGACAAGCTCTCGTCGTTCTTCGACACGATCCACCAGGACCCCATCATCAGCCAGGCCAAGCTGATCGCCGAGCCCTGGGACGTCGGCGACGGCGGCTACCAGGTCGGCGAGTTCCCACCACTCTGGACGGAGTGGAACGGCAAGTACCGCGACACCGTCCGCTCGTTCTGGTCCACCGGCGACGGCGGCGTGCGCGACCTCGCCTTCCGTCTCACCGGTAGCTCCGACCTCTACGGCGACGACGGCCGCCTGCCCATCGCGTCGATCAACTTCGTCACCGCGCACGACGGCTTCACCATGCGCGACCTTGTCTCCTACAACCGCAAGCACAATAGGGCCAACGGCGAGGACAACC
>JAOPUX010000166.1 GCA_025963285.1 Jatrophihabitans sp. | reverse complement strand
TGCAGTACAGCAGCTTCGGCAAGCCGACGCCGGAGGAGCTGGAGCACGACTTCCTGTGGCGCATCCGCAAGCGGCTGCCCCCGGCCGGCGTGATCGGTGTCTTCGACCGCTCGCACTACGAGGACGTGCTGGTGGCCCGCGTCCACGAGCTGGCACTGCCCGAGGTGCTCGAGGCGCGCTACGGCCAGATCAACGAGTTCGAGCAGGCGCTGGTCGACGGCGGCACCACGGTGCTGAAGGTCTTCCTGCACATCGGCTACGACACCCAGCGCGAGCGGCTGCTCGCCCGTCTCGCCAATCCGGACAAGCACTGGAAGTTCCAGGAGGCCGACCTCACCGAACGGGCCCGCTGGGCCGACTACCAGGCCGCCTTCCAGGTGATGCTGGAACGCTGCAATACCGACGCCGCGCCGTGGTTCGTCGTGCCGGCCGACAACAAGCGCTACCGCAACTGGGCGGTCGCGCAGCTCGTGCAGGAGACGCTGCAGGGGCTGGACCCGCACTACCCGCACCCCGACCTGGACGTGCCGTCGCTCGTGGCCCGGCTGCAGCCGCCGAACTAGCCGCCCTCGGCGCGCCCGCCGCCTAGCGGACGAGCAGGGCCACCGGGTAGGCGTCGAGCAGCTCGCCGAGGGGGATCTCGCGGTCGAAGCGCCGGCCGGTGATCAGCTCGGTGGCGCTGCCGCCGACGTCGATGCTCGTGTCGCCCCACCCGCCTGCGCGTTCGAGCCCCACCGGTAGCCGGGTGGCCACCGAGATGGCGCCGCCCCGGTCGAAGGCCACGGCGTGGTCGGCCGCGGCACCCTCGGCGAAGAGGGGTGCGTAGCCGGTGAAGAGGTCCGGCCAGTCCTTGCGCAGCCGCAGTACCCGCGAGGTGACCCAGAGCTTCGCCGCGCCGTCTTCGGTGATCGCGGGCGGGTCGGAGTCGGCATCCAGCTTGTCCAGCAGGGTCCGACGCGCCTCGAGGTCCACCGGCCGGCGGTTGTCGGGGTCGACGAGCGAGTCGTCCCAGAGCTCCTGGCCCTGGTAGACGTCCGGAATGCCGGGCATGGTCAGCTGCACGAGCTTCTGGGCGAGGGAGTTGCTCCAGCCGTACGGGCGGATCAGCTCGATGAACCGCTCCAGCCGGGCGCGCAGGACCGGGTCGTCGTAGCCGCGGTCCAGCGCGGCGTGGACGGCGGCCTCGAAACCGGCGTTGGGGTCGATCCACTGGGTGTGCGTGGCCGCCTCGCGCATAGCCTTCTCGAGGTAGGCGTGCATCCGGTCGCGGTCGATCAGCCCGGCACCCACGACCGTCTGCCAGAGCAGGTAGCCGAAGGCGGGGTCGGGCACCGGCGCCGCAGCCATCAGCTCACCGGCCAGTGCACCCCACTCGGCCGGGAACTCGCTGAGCACGGCGAGCCGCGCCCGGACGTCCTCGGCCCGCTTGGTGTCGTGGGTCGAGAGGGTCGTCATGCCGGCGCGCTGGTCGAGCTGGCGGAGCACCTGGCTCTGGTGGAACTCGTCGGTGAGCAGACCGAAGGACGATGGGTCACCGCCGACCTCGTTGAGGGCGATGAAGCGGCTGTACCGGTAGTAGGCGGTGTCCTCGACACCCTTGGCCATCACCGCGCCCGAGGTCTGCTGGAAGCGCACGCAGAGCTCGTCGGCGGGGTCGGCGAGCCGGGCCGTGAGCAAGCCGAGGGCCTCGCGCAGCTCCGGACGCGCGGCCCGGACGATCGCGAGCGCATCGGCCAGGTACTCCGAGCCCTGGGGCTGGTAGGAGCGGTAGACGGGCATCGCCACGAGCAGGGCCGCCAGGGCGTCACCGGCCCGGGGCACGCCGGACACCAGCCGGCTGAGCCGGTAGACCTCCGAGCGCAGGATCGAGTCGACGATGCCCTGCTTGCCGAGTGTCACGTGCTCGGCGTAGGTGCGCTCGTCGCCGGTGAGGTCGCGGTAGAGGGTGTCGAAGGCGGGCTCGGCGTCGGGGTCGATGAAGAGCCCCGCCACCTCGGCCAGCGCGTCGTAGCCGGTGGTGCCGTCGACCGGCCACTCCTCGGGAAGGGACTCGCCCGGCTCGAGGATCTTCTCGACCGTGATCCAGGCATCCGGGCCGGCCAGCTCGCGCAGCCGCTGCAGGTAGCGGTACGGGTCGGCGAGGCCGTCGGGGTGATCGACCCGCACGCCGTCGATTCCGTCGGCGCGCAGCCACAGCCCGATCTGCTCATGGGTCGCGTCGAAGACGTCGGGATCCTCCACCCGCAGCCCGGCCAGCGAGGCCACGCCGAAGAAGCGGCGGTAGTTCAGCTCTGTGTCGGCAAGGCGGAAGTTCACCAGCTCGTAGGCCTGCTGGGCGTGCATCTCGGCAGGGGTCCCGGGCACGGTGTCGGGCGACAGCGGGAAGCGGTGCCCGAAGTAGTGGAGTTCGTCGCCGACGATCGTGAGGTCGTCGTCGGTGGCGTCGTCGCCGAGCACCGGCAGCACCAGCCGGCCGCGGGCCCAGTCGATGTCGAACCACGAGGCATAGGCGGACGACCGGCCGTGCCGCAGCACGTCCCACCACTGGGCGTTCTCGGCCGGGACCGCCACCCCGGCGTGGTTCGGCACGATGTCGACCACGATCTCCAGCCCGCGTGAGCGGGCGCTGGCCAGCAGCCGGGTCCAGCCGTCCATGCCGCCCCGGGCTGGGTCGATGCGGTCGAAGGCCACCACGTCGTAGCCGTGGTCGGAGCCCTTGCTCGACGGCAGGATCGGGGACAGGTAGACCGCGCCGACGCCCAGCGTGGCCAGGTAGTCACAGACGTCGGCGGCGGCGTGCAGGTCGAAGGCGGACCGGATCTGCAGCCGGTAGGTCGAGGTCGGGGCCGCCATGTCAGCCCACCCGCTGCAGGACGACGATCGCGCGCGGGCCGACCGAGAGGCTGCTCGCCGCCTCGACGATCCGGGTGTCGGCGTTGTCGTCGTGCAGCGTGTCGATGACGACCTCCCAGGCGGCGGCGTACTCGGCGGGCGGCAGGGTGAAGTCGATGGCCTCGTCGTGCGCGCTGAAGAGCAGCAGGAACGAGTCGTCGACCACGCGCTGCCCGCGCCCGTCCCGGTCCGGGATGCCGTGCCCGTTGAGGTACATCGCGATGGAGCGGCCGAAGCCGGAGTCCCAGTCCTCCTCGGTCATCTCCCGCCCGTCGGGGGCGAACCACGCCAGGTCGGGCAGGGCATCGACCCCGCGACGTCGCACCGGCCGTCCGTCGAAGAAGCGCCGGCGCCGGAACACAGGGTGCTCGCGGCGTAGGGCAGTGACGCGCCGGGTGAAGGCCAGCAGGTCGACGTCGATGTGCTGCCAGTCGACCCAGGCCAGCTCGCTGTCCTGGCAGTAGACGTTGTTGTTGCCCTGCTGGGTGCGGCCGAGCTCGTCGCCGTGGGCGATCATCGGCACGCCCTGGGAGAGCAGCAGGGTGGTGATGAAGTTGCGCTGCTGCCGGGCCCGCAGCGTCAGGATCTCCGGGTCGTCGGTGGGTCCCTCCGCGCCGCAGTTCCAGGAGCGGTTGTGGCTCTCGCCGTCGCTGTTGCCGTCGTCGTTGGCCTCGTTGTGCTTCTCGTTGTCGGAGACGAGGTCGCGCAGCGTGAAGCCGTCGTGGGCGGTGACGAAGTTGATGCTCGCCACGGGGCGACGGCCCGAGGTCTCGTAGAGGTCGGCCGAGCCGGTGAGGCGGGCCGCGAACTCGCCGATCGTGGCCGGCTCCCCGCGCCAGAAGTCCCGGACGGTGTCGCGGTACTTGCCGTTCCACTCTGTCCACTGCGGCGGGAAGTTGCCGACCTGGTAGCCGCCCGGGCCGACGTCCCACGGCTCGGCGATCAGCTTCACCTGGCTGACGACCGGGTCCTGCTGCACCAGGTCGAAGAACGAGGAGAGCCGGTCGACGTCGTAGAAGCCTCGGGCCAGCGCGGCAGCGAGGTCGAAGCGGAAGCCGTCAACGTGCATCTCGGTGACCCAGTACCGCAGCGAGTCCATGATCAGCTGCAGGGTGTGCGGGCTGCGGACGTTCAGGGTGTTCCCCGTGCCGGTGTAGTCGGTGTAGTGCTGCGGGGAGTCCTCCTCGATCCGGTAGTAGGCCTGGTTGTCGATACCGCGGAACGAGAGCGTGGGGCCGAGGTGGTTGCCCTCGCCGGTGTGGTTGTAGACGACGTCGAGGATCACGTCGATGCCCGCCTCGTGGAAAGCGCGGACCATCGCCTTGAACTCCTGCACCTGGGCGCCGGGCGTGCTGCTGGAGGCGTACTTCGAGTCCGGAGCGAAGAAGCCGATCGTGTTGTAGCCCCAGTAGTTCGACAGGCCCTTGTCGACGAGGAACGAGTCGTTGACGAAGTGGTGCACCGGCATCAGCTCGACCGCCGTGACCCCGAGCGCCGTCAGGTGATCGATCACAACCGGGTGCGCCATGCCTGCGTACGTACCCCGCAGCGTCTCCGGAATCTCCGGGTGCTGCCACGTAAGCCCCTTGATGTGGGCTTCGTAGATCACGGTCTCGGCGTAGCTGTGCCGCGGCGGGCGGTCTACACCCCAGTCGAAGTAGGGGTTGATCACGACACACTTGGGCAGGAAGGCCGCCGAATCGTCGTCGTTGACGCTCTCCGGGTCGCCGAAGTGGTAGCCGAAGAGCGCCTCGTCCCACTCGATCACCCCGTCGATGGCCTTCGCGTACGGGTCGAGCAGCAGCTTGTTCGGGTTGCAGCGGGTGCCCTGAGACGGCTCGTTGGGGCCGTGGACGCGGTACCCGTAGTGCTGGCCGGGGCCGACGCCGGGCAGGAAGGCATGCCAGACGAAGCCGTCGACCTCGGGCAGGGCGACCCGCGTCTCGGTGCCGTCGGCGTCGAAGAGGCAGAGTTCGACGCGTTCGGCGACCTCGCTGAAGAGCGCGAAGTTCGTGCCGGATCCGTCATAGGTGGAGCCCAGTGGATATGAGCGACCGGGCCAGATTTCCATCCCTTCACCCTGCCAGACGCGCACGGCGCCCAGGTTTCGCGGTGATTGACCGCTCAAGCAGTGGGCGAGGACGAGGGCTGGGGTGCCGACGAGGCGCCCGGGGCCAGCCGATTGGCGGGGCGCTGGCGCACGTTGGGCTGCGGGTTGCCGCCGCGGGGTGCGTACATCGTCCAGCCCGGGCCGCCGCGGAAGCCGCCGTCGTGATGGTGCCCCACGGCCGCGCCGACGGCGAAGCCGCCGCCGAGGAGAACGAGGGCGACCACGACCGCGATCACGGAGAGCACGCCGCGCTTGGCCGGGTTGAACCACGGCTCTCGGACGACGGGCGTGAACGGGTACCCCATCGCGGGTGGGACAGCTGCCATTGGCGGGGCCGTCGGCGGCGCGGCTGGGGCCTGGGCCGTCGGGGCCGGCATCGTCGGCGGAGCCGGCGCCTCGGGGAGCGGCTCGGTCGGGGGAACTGTGGGTTCGGTCATGGGACGTCTCCTCCGTCGGGCCAGCCCGCAGCGTAGAGCGCCGGCCCCGGTTCGGGCTGTGGCTCCGCTCTGAATCGGGCCACGAGCTGAGCAGGCCCGGCGGAGACCAGTGTCGAGAGCAGCGCCAGTGCCGCCGCGGCCACGTCGAACCAGAGGCAGCCGCCGAGGTGGAGTCGGTACTTCCCGATGCTGGTGGCCTGCGCAGCCCCGGAGGCCGCCTCGCTGACCCGGTACGCCAGCGAATCCCGGACGGTCAGGAAGTCGAGGTAGACCGCGCCGGCCACCGCCGCCAGGCCGCCCATGCCGGTGAGGGCGAGGCCGCGGGCCACGGAGCGCAGCGGCGCCGCGCGCTCGCTACGCAGCAAGGCGGCCCCGAACGCCAGCGCGGCCACGAGCAGCAGCCCGGCGCAGACGCAGAGCAGGAAGCCGTAGCGGAGCTGGTGTACTGCGGCGGGCTCGTGCACCCCTGAGGCGCGTACCCGTCCCCAGCCGTCGATGTGCTCGATCAGGCGATTGCCGATGCCATCGTCCGGGGCCTCGATGTCGATCGTGTACTGGAACGGCGCGGCGACGGCCGCTGCGGCGCCGAGCACACAGAGCAGGGGCGGCAGCGCCCCCAGCAGGCCGCCGAGATCACGGGGTCTCCGGGGCGATGCCATGCTCGGATCGGAGCGCGGGTCGGGGTCGATGAACTCGATCTCAGGCACGTCGCAGATCCTGTCAGAGCGGCGTGCAGCCCCCGGTTGTCGTACCCGCCTCGTACCGTGGGGGCATGCGAGTTGACACGGCCCTCCACAAGACGCTGGCC
Source organism: Jatrophihabitans sp. (assembly GCA_025963285.1). Classification (GTDB taxonomy): domain Bacteria; phylum Actinomycetota; class Actinomycetes; order Mycobacteriales; family Jatrophihabitantaceae; genus JAOPUX01. The sequence continues at coordinate 2,014 of JAOPUX010000166.1, read as the reverse complement.
CCGAGCAGCGGCACCTTCGAGGTGGTCTCGGACTTCGAGCCGTCCGGCGACCAGCCGGCGGCCATCGCGGAGCTCGAGAAGCGCATCCGCGCCGGGGAGAAGGATGTCGTGCTGCTCGGTGCCACCGGCACGGGCAAGTCGGCCACCACCGCCTGGCTCATCGAGAAGCTGCAGCGCCCCACGCTGGTGATGGCGCCGAACAAGACGCTCGCGGCCCAGCTGGCCAACGAGCTGCGCGAGATGTTCCCGCACAACGCGGTCGAGTACTTCGTCAGCTACTACGACTATTACCAGCCCGAGGCCTACGTCCCGCAGAGCGATACCTACATCGAGAAGGACTCCTCGGTCAACGACGAGGTCGAGCGGCTGAGGCACTCGGCCACCATGTCGCTGCTCACCCGGCGCGACGTCATCGTGGTGGCCACCGTCTCCTGCATCTACGGCCTCGGCACCCCCCAGGAGTACGTCGATCGCGCGCTCCGGCTCAAGATCGGTGAGTCGCAGGACCGCGACAAGATCCTGCGGCACCTGGTCGACGTGCAGTACTCGCGCAACGACATCTCCTTCACCCGTGGCACGTTCCGGGTGCGTGGTGACACGATCGAGATCTTCCCGGTCTACGAGGAGCTGGCGATCCGCGCCGAGATGTTCGGTGACGAGGTGGAGCGCCTCTACTACCTGCACCCGCTCACCGGTGAGGTGGTCCGCGAGGTCGAGGAGGTCTTCGTCTTCCCTGCCACGCACTACGCCGCCGGCCCGCAGCGCATGGAGCGGGCGATCCGCGGCATCGAGGGGGAGCTGGAGCACCGGCTCGCCGAGCTCGAGGGGCAGAACAAGCTCCTCGAGGCCCAGCGGCTACGGATGCGCACCGCCTACGACATCGAGATGATGAGGCAGGTGGGCTTCTGCTCCGGCATCGAGAACTACTCGCTACACATCGACGGTCGGCTGCCGGGCAGCGCCCCGAACTGCCTGCTCGACTACTTCCCCGAGGACTTCCTGCTCGTCATCGACGAGTCGCACGTCACGGTGCCGCAGACCGGTGGCATGTACGAGGGCGACATGTCCCGTAAGCGCACCCTGGTCGACCACGGCTTCCGGCTGCCGTCGGCCATGGACAACCGGCCGCTGAAGTTCGAGGAATTCGTGGAGCGGATCGGGCAGACCGTCTACCTCTCGGCCACTCCGGGCAACTACGAGCTGGGCCGGACGAACGGTGAGTTCGTGGAGCAGGTGATCCGCCCCACCGGCCTGATCGACCCGGAGATCGTCGTGAAGCCCACCAAGGGCCAGATCGACGACCTGGTCCACGAGATCCGGGCACGAGCCGAGCGGGACGAGCGGGTGCTCGTCACCACCCTCACGAAGAAGATGTCCGAGGACCTCACCGACTACCTGCTCGAACTCGGCATCCGGGTGCGCTACCTGCACTCCGAGGTCGACACGCTGCGCCGCATCGAGCTGCTCCGCGAGCTGCGGATGGGCGAGTACGACGTGCTGGTCGGCATCAACCTGCTCCGTGAGGGGCTCGACCTCCCCGAGGTGTCCCTCGTGTCGATCCTCGATGCCGACAAGGAGGGTTTCCTGCGCTCGGGCACCTCGCTCATCCAGACGATCGGCCGCGCCGCGCGCAACGTCTCCGGCCAGGTGCACATGTACGCCGACCGGATCACGCCCTCGATGGAGATGGCGATCGACGAGACGAACCGCCGCCGTGACAAGCAGATCGCCTACAACACGGAGCGGGGCATCGATCCCCAGCCCCTGCGTAAGCGGATCGCCGACATCACGGACATGCTGGCCCGCGAGGCCGAGGACACCGATGAGCTGCTCGGCTCCACGCCGGTGGGTGGCTCGGGTCGCTCGCAGTCGCGCGGCAAGTCGCCGGCGCCTGGTCGTGGCGGGCGTGGGATCTCGCCCGGGGTGGTCGGCGTGGGTGCCAACGCCGACGGGAAGCTGGACGTCAGCGAGATGCCGCGCGCCGCACTTGCCGACCTCATCCAGCAGCTGAACG
>JAOPUX010000159.1 GCA_025963285.1 Jatrophihabitans sp. | reverse complement strand
GCTTGTTCGGCGCCGAGTGGCGGCGTGTCGCCCAGCCACTCGCGTCCCAACTAGCCACTCGCGGTAGGTCAGGGGCGGGGTAGGCATCAGATGCGGACGCCAGCGCGCGCGTGTTCGAAGATCAGGTTCGTCTCGGTGAGGGCCACGTCGGGGTTGCCGCTGAGGTTCACCACCACGAAGTCACGCAGGTTCTCGGTGCTGGTGGCGGCGATGTGCACCATGAAGTCGTCCGCCCCACCGAGGAAGAAGACGTTCAGCACCTCGGGCAGCTCGGCGATCATCGCCATGAACTCCGGGATGTGACTGCGCGAGGACGAGGCCAGCCGGACCGCGATCATCGCCTGCAGCGGGCGCCCGAGCGCGGCCGGGTCGACGTCGGCGTGATAGCCCCGGATGACGCCGCGCTCACGCAGGGCACGCACCCGGCCCAGGCAGGTCGAGGGGGCGATGCCGGCGAGCGCGGCGAGGGCGTTGTTCGGGATGCGGGCGTCGTCGGCGAGGGCACGGAGCAGCCGGCGGTCGACGTCGTCGAGCGGGGCGTGAACATCCTTCGGCGGAAAGACCGCTGCTGGGCGTCTCATCGAACTTCTTGTCGGCATGGAATGAATCTAGCGAATCTTCCACACCTCCCTAGCCAGGAAAGCGCCGATGCTTCAGGATTTTGGCCTATGAAGGTCGGAATCCCACGCGAAGTCAAGAACCACGAGTACCGCGTCGCGATCACCCCGTCGGGTGTTCACGAGCTGGTGCGCAACGGCCACGAGGTGTTCGTCGAGCACGACGCCGGCGCCGGATCGTCGATCCCGAACGAGGACTACGTCGCTGCCGGGGCGCAGATCCTCGCCACCGCCGACGACGTCTGGGCCACGGGCGACATGGTGCTCAAGGTGAAGGAGCCCATCGCCGAGGAGTACCACCGGATGCGCGCCGACCAGGTGCTCTTCACCTACCTGCACCTCGCCGCGGACCAAGCCTGCACCGACGCGCTGCTCAAGGCGGGAACCACCGGGGTCGCCTACGAGACCGTCCAGCTCGACGACGGATCGCTGCCGCTGCTCGCCCCGATGTCCGAGGTCGCCGGCCGGCTGGCCCCGCAGGTCGGCTCGTATCACCTGATGCGTCAGGGTGGCGGCCGCGGCACGCTGATGGGCGGCGTCCCTGGCGTCTACGCGGCGAAGGTAGTCGTCATCGGTGCGGGCGTCTCCGGACAGAACGCTGCCGCCATCGCCCTCGGCATGCAGGCCGAGGTGCTGCTGCTCGACCGCAACGTCTCGCGGCTGCGCCAGATGGACGCGATCTACCAGGGCCACTGCCAGACGATCGCCTCCAACTCCTACGAGATCGAGAGGGCCGTCCTCGACGCCGACCTCGTGATCGGCGCGGTGCTCGTCGCCGGCGCGAAGGCCCCCAAGCTGATCAGCAACGAGCTCGTCAGCCGGATGAAGCCGGGCTCGGTGCTCGTCGACATCTCCATCGACCAGGGCGGCTGCTTCGAGGATTCGCGCCCCACCACCCACGCCGACCCGACCTACCCGGTGCACAACTCGGTGTTCTACTGCGTGGCCAACATGCCGGGTGCAGTGCCGCACACGAGCACCTACGCGCTCACCAACGTCACGCTCCCCTACGCAGTTGAGCTGGCCAACCGCGGCTGGCGCGACGCCCTCAAGCGCGACCACGCGCTGGCGCTTGGTCTCAACACCCACGCCGGGCAGCTCACCAACGCGCCCGTCGCCGAGGCGCACGGCTACACCGCGGTGGACCTCGCCGACGTCCTCGGCTGAAAGCCCCACGCCGAGTGGCTTGTTCAGACGCGAGTGGCTGACCGACACGCCACCACTCGAAGCCGAACAAGCCACTCGCGGGGGTGCTGACCCGACGGTCACGGAAGGATGGGCGCCGTGCCTGACTACCGCTCGCTCTCGCTCTGGTTCGACGGGCTCCCCGAACCGGTCACGCCCCGCCCGGGCCTGCGCACCGACACCGAGGTCGACGTCGCCATCGTCGGCGCCGGACTCACCGGGCTCTGGTCGGCCTACTACCTGCAGCAGGCCGACCCCGCGCTGCGCGTCGCCCTGCTCGAGGCGGAGGTGGCAGGCTTCGGCGCGTCAGGACGCAACGGTGGCTGGTGCTCGGCGCTCTACCCCGTGCACCTGTCGACGCTCGCGGCCGAGGCCGGGCACGACGCGGCCGCCGCGCAGTACCGCGCGATGATCGACACCGTGGCCGAGGTCGTCCGGGTCGCGGAGGTCGAGGGGATCGACGCCGATATCGCTCTCGGCGGCACGGTCACCGTGGCCCGCTCCGAACCTCAGCTCGAGCGGGCGCGGCAGGAGGTCGAGGAGGGGCGCGACTTCGGCCTCGAACTCCTCGACGCCGCCGAGGCCACCGCGCGCCTCAATGCCACCCACGTGCGCGGCGGCACCTACACGCCGCACTGCGCAGCGATCCAGCCGGCCAAGCTGGTGCGCGGCCTCGCCGAACTCGTCGAGCGCCGAGGCGCCACGATCTACGAGCAGACGCCGGTCGTGAGCATCGGCCCTGGCGCGGCCGTCACCAACCGCGGCACGGTCCGGGCCGGCACCGTCCTGCGCGCCACCGAGGGCTACACCGCGCAGCTGCACGGTCACCGCCGCACACTCGCGCCCGTCTACTCCCTGATCATCGCCACCGAGCCGCTCGCGGACGCGGTCTGGGACGAGATCGGGCTGCGCGAGCGCGAGACGTTCACCGACTTCCGGCACCTGATCGTCTACGGCCAGCGCACGGCCGACAACCGCATGGTCTTCGGCGGCCGGGGCGCCCCGTACCACCTCGGCTCGCGGATCGACCCGAGCTACGACCGGGTGCCGAGGGTCTTCGACCTGCTGCAGCGCAGCCTGATCGAGCTCTTCCCCGTGCTCGCCGCCGCCACGATCACCCACCGCTGGGGCGGGCCGCTCGGGATCGCCCGCGACTGGCACGCCTCGGTGGGCCTGGAAGACGGCCTCGCCTGGGCCGGGGGCTATGTCGGCGACGGCGTCTCCACCACCAACCTGGCCGGTCGCACGCTGGCCGATCTGATCACCGGCAGGGACACCGCGATCACCAGGCTGCCGTGGGTAGGGCACCGATCGCGGCGCTGGGAGCCGGAGCCGCTGCGCTGGCTCGGGGCCAACGCCGGGCTGCAGGCGATGACGCTCGCCGATCACGCCGAGGCACGGGGCGGCAGACCCTCTCGCGTCGCGGCCCTCGTCAACGCCATGATGGGCCGATGACACCGACCGAGCCGAGCACCGAGATCACCCGCCTGCGTGAGAAGGGCAGCGTCGACCGGGTTGCGCTCGACGAGCTCCTCGATACGACGCGCATCGGGCACTTCGGCCTGGTCGACGCCGCCAGCGGCGCACCGGTCGTCATCCCCACCGCCGTGGTTCGCGACGGCGACCGCGTGTTGGCCCACGGCTCCACCGGTTCGCGCTGGATGCGGGCACTCGCCGCCGGTGCACGCACCTGCCTGAGCGTCACCGCCGACGATGGCGTGGTGGTGGCTCGGTCGGCCTTCGAGTCGTCGCTGCACTACCGCAGCGCGGTGCTCTTCGGCAGCTGCACCACCCTGCCCGCGGAGGAGCGCGAGCACGCCCTCGATGTGATCACCGATGGCCTGATCCCGGGCCGGGTCGCCGAGTTGCGGCGCCCGTCGAAGAGCGAACTCGCCGCGACGCTCGTGCTGGCGCTGCCGATCGAGCGCTGGTCACTGAAGATCTCGCACAACTGGCCCGAGGACATCGACGACGACATCGACGGGCCGGCCTGGGCCGGGGTGGTGCCCAGGGTGCTCGGCTACGGCACTCCGCTGCCGGCCCCGGACCTGCGGGCGGGCATCGAAACTCCGGAGTCCGTCCGCCGCCTCTGAGTGCAGCGCCGTGCTAGATGCCCTTTGGCCAACCCAGCAAGGGACGTGATGCCCAGCTCGGCCGGACCGGTGCTCGGCACCCAACGGCTCATCGGCAAGGCCTGACACAGCCCGTCCAGTGCGCGCCGGTGTGGGCTCAGCGCGAGGCGGCGCGGTACCGCAAGCCGTCGATCAGCAGGTCGACGAGGCGCCGGGTACGGTCGGCGAACGCGGCGTCGGGGCTGGCCATGCAGATGCCGCTCATCGCACTGAGCAGGTCCTCACTGTCGACGTCCTCGCGGATGAGACCGGCCGAGACGGCATTGGCCAGCAGCTGGTCGAGCGCGGCGATCATGCGACGCCGGCTGGAGCTGAAGAGCTCGGCGTCGGCCCCGAGCGCTGACTTGAGCGCAACGGCCATCCCCCGCTTGCGCGCCACGTAGGTGGCGAACGCCCCCATCCAGGCGGCCAGCGCGTCATCGGCGGAGTTGGTCGCGATCAGCTCGTCGACTCCGTCGCAGAGAAGCTCGACCTCACGGCGGTAGACGGCCTCGTTGAGGGCGTCCCGCGAGGGGAAGTGGCGGTACAGGGTGCCGATGCCGACGTCGGCGGTGCGGGCGATCTCCTCCAGCGAGACGTCGATGCCCTTCTGGGCGAAGAGCGCACCCGCGGTCTCGAGCAGCAGATCGTGGTTACGGCGGGCGTCGGCGCGCAGGATCCGCGGGGTCGACACGGTGAGGTCGGCGCTCGGTGACGGCGTCATCGTCTTCGTACCTGCCACTGGAGGTTCTCCCACAATCAACTTGCTAACCGGAGGATGCCTCCGTATCGTGTAATACGGAGGCTCCGTCCGTTTCGTCAAATGCTACTACCCGAACCGAGGAATTGCTCGTGACCACTCCACACAACCGCTCCGCCGCAGCCACCGCTGCGACCTCGGGTTGGCGGCGGCTGTTACCGCAGAACCGCGCCACGCTCGTACTCGTCGTCATCCTCACCTGCCAGCTGATGGTCGTGCTCGACGCGACGATCGTGAACATCGCGCTGCAGGACATCCGCAACGACCTGCACTTCTCCGCCTCGAACCTCTCCTGGGTGGTCAACGCCTACTCGCTGACGTTCGGCGGCTTGCTGCTGCTGGGCGCCCGCGCCGGTGACCTGCTGGGCCGCCGCTCGGTGTTCCTCACCGGCCTGTCGCTCTTCACGGCGGCGTCGTTCCTCGGTGGCTTCGCCCAGAACCCGGCCGAGCTGCTCACGGCCCGCGCCATCCAGGGCATCGGTGGCGCGCTCGCCTCACCGACCGCCCTCGCCCTGCTGATGACGATGTTCCCGCAGGGTCGCGAGCGCACCCGCGCCATCGGCCTCTACACCGCGGTCTCGATCGGCGGCAGCGCGCTGGGCCTGATCGCCGGCGGCATGCTCTCGGAGTGGGCGAGCTGGCGTTGGGTCTTCTTCGTGAACGTCCCGATCGGCATCGCAGCGGTGGCCGTCGCCCGCTTCGTGCTCCCGCAGTCCGACCGCTCGACGGGGCGCTTCGACCTCGCCGGGGCGATCACCTCGACGCTCGGCATGGCCACGCTCGTCTACGGCTTCGTCAACGCCGGCACCTCGGGCTGGGCGGATGTCGAGACCATCGGCTCCTTCGCGATCGGCATCGTGCTGATGGCCGCCTTCGTCTTCACCGAGCTGCGCGCGGAGTCCCCGATCACCCCGCTGCACCTCTTCGCCGACCGTAACCGGAGCTCGTCCTACCTGGCCCGGCTCTTCCTGGTCGCCGGCATGATGGGGATGTTCTTCTTCCTCACCCAGTTCCTGCGCGGCGTGCTCGGCTACAGCGACCTGAAGACCGGCTTCGCCTTCGTGCCATTGACCCTGGCGGTCTTCACCTCCTCGCAGCTCTCCTCGCGGGTGCTGGTGGAGCGCTTCGGCGGACGGCGACTGATGATCATCGGCGCCTCGATGTCGACGCTCGGCATGCTCTGGCTGACCCAGCTCGGCGAGTCGAGCTCGTACCTCTCCTTGGTCGGCCCGCTCGTGATCTTCGGCTTCGGCAATGGCCTGGCATTCGTGCCACTGACCACCACCGCCATCGACGGTGTAGCCCCGAAGGACGCCGGTGCCGCCTCGGGCCTGGTCAACGTGATGCAGCAGGTCGGCGGCGCGCTCGGCCTCGCGGTGCTCGTCACCGTCTTCGGCTCGGCCAGTACCCACGCCACGAACTCGGCCCCGGCCGGGCTCACGGCCGAAGCGCTGTACCGCCACGTCTACACCTACGCTGCGGACAAGGCGTTCTGGACCGCGGAGGTCTTCCTGATCGCCACCCTGCTCCTGGTGACCTTCGCGATCCGCCCCCGGGTCACCAGGGCGTACGACGCCGTGGAGGACGCGGCGATGGAGAACGAACTCGCTCTGGAGTTCTAGAGCGTCAGAGCAGCGGCGACGGGACGAAGGGCTGCCCCAGCACGTGCTCGCCGCAGAACCCGAAGACCGTCGAGTACCAGATCTCGGCGTTGGCCGGCGAGAGCACCCAATGGTTCTCGCCGGTCAGCTGAAGGAACCGATGGGCCATCGTCTCCGGTGGCCCATCGTGGCGCCTGGCCAGGTCCCACCAGAGCCGCAGCGCCTCGCTGATCGGTACCCGGTAGTCGCGGTTGCCGTGCACGATCAGCATCGGGGTCGAGATCGCGTCGGCGCTGTTGTGCGGCGAGTTCTGCTCGTACCACTCGGGGTGGTCGTCCGGGACGCCGAAGATCCCGGTCTTGTAGTCGGCACCGTCGGTGGTCATGTGCTGCTGGTCCAAGGCCCAGAGCCCCGCGTGCGTGACGATCGCACCGAAGCGGGCCGTGTGCCCCGCGATCCAGTTCGTCATGTAACCGCCGAAGGACGCCCCGAGACAGGCCACCCGCGACGAGTCGATGTCCGGGCGCAGCAGCACCGAGTCGAGCACGGTCTCGCAGTCGGCGAAGACGTCGGCGGCCTCGTAGGGCCAGGCCCGCTCGAGCCAGCCATGGCCGTAGCCGGTCGAGAGCGCCGGGTCAGGGAGCACGACGGCCCAGCCCTGCGCTGCGGCGACCCAGGGGTTCCAGCGCCAGCTCCAGGAGTTCCACGAGCCGAACGGGCCACCATGGATCCAGAGCATCACCGGTGCCGGGCTCGGTCCGCTGGGCGGCAGCACCAGCCAGCCGTGCACCGCCACACCGTCACGCCCCGTCGCGGAGAGCTCGACGAGGCTGCCCGGCAGCGGCGGCACCGGAGCAGGCGTGGCGAGCGCCATCGGGAACTGCCGCTCCAGCAGCAGGTCGAGACGGACCGGTGCGGGCGGGCTGTCGACGGCCGAGCGGAGGGCGAAGAGGAACCGTCCGGACGGGTCCGGGCAGAGGCTCGAGTAGACGGCATCGGTGGCCACCTCGGCCTGCACCGCCCCGATGATCGGATCCACCATCAGCACCGCGCCGCGCCCGTGCAGGTCGCCGGCGACCAGCAGGCGCGTGCCATCGGCCGACCAGACCCACTCGGTCGGGTGGAGATCGCCGAGGTTCACGGTGACCGGGCTGGCGGAACCGTCGACCGACACCACGACGAGCGCGACGGCGGGCGGGTAGCCGAAGCGCCCCTCCCGCTCCTGCAGCAGCGCCACCCGGCTGCCGTCCGGCGAGATGACCGGCCCACCGAACTCCCAGTCGGACTCCGCGGCAAGCAGCACCCGGCGCTGGCTGGCGACGTCGATGACGGCCACCCCTGACGGCCAGCGTCCGTGCGAGCGCTGGACCCGCCACGTGGTGGCCACGGAGGTGCCCGCTGCGTCGATGGAGTACGTGGACTCAGCCAGCTCGATCGTGGCGTCGGGGGCGAGCTCCACCGGGCCGCCACCGGGCTGCACGAGCAGCAGCCGCGCCGACTCGTCGCCGAGTTCGTGGTCCCAGTAGCGCAGCGGCATGCCGGTGTGCAGGATCGCGCTGACCTTGCGCTCCTTGCGCTCCCTGCGCCGCTCCGCGTCGTTGTCGTCGGTGGAGTAAAGGAGCCGGCTGCCGGCCACCAGCACCGAACCGGACCGGGCGGCCGCCACGGGCGCCCCGATCCCGCCCGGGCGCTGCAGGATCATCCGGGCCTCGCCCCGCGGCGGCAACTGCCAGAGCGCCGCCTCGTCCTGCGCGTCGCCGGTGGCGTCAGGACGGGCAGAGAGGAAGAGCAGCGAGCCGTCCGGCAGGAAGCACGGTGCTGACTCGCCCTTGTCCGAGTGGGTCAGCCGTACCGGTGCCGAACCGTCGATCGGGATCTCCCAGAGCGCCGAGGTGTAGCGGGCTCGCTTGGCGTCCGGCTGCTGCACGGTGCCGACGAGCCGGGTGCCGTCGACGCTCAGGGTGAGGCCGGTGAGCCGCGGCAGGTCGGTGTAGGCGGCGAAGTCGGAGAAGGCCTCAACGATCATGGAGTGACGTTATCGCGACGACGTGGCCCTATGCGTGCTCAACTACCGCCGTTGTGGAGCGACGGAGCTCGTTGAGCAGGGTGTCGAGGCTGTTGGCCATGCGGTCGGAGGCGTCGACCAGCGCACCCGCCGCCTCGGCGCCCCCGGCTCGCTCGGGAGCTGTCTTGAGCACCTCGACCAGCCGGCTCTGGGCGGCGCGCAGGTCCGGGATGTTGCGCGGCGCCTGCCCTGAGCGCAGGGCCTCCTCCGCCGACTCCAGAGCCATCCCGGCCAGCCGCAACAGCTCGTCGAGCTCAGCCAGGCCGCCGGCGTCACGCACCCGCAGCCGCACCGAGTCCACCGTGAGCAGTGCATGCACGAACCGGTGGGAGTTGGCGAGCACACTGCGGCCGAGTTCGATCTCGGCCGGGACGGCCACCGGCTCAGTACGGGCTCGGTCCACCGAGGCCTGCGCATTGCTGCGGGCCAGGCGGGCCGCGGTTCGCATCCGCTGCAGCGCCTCCCGCTCCGCGGCAGGGTCGGCGATCACCGCCAGATAGTCGCGATACACGCCCACCAAGGTGGCGAGTCGCGTCGTCATGACCTCGCGCTCCCAGGCCGGCCGAATCAGCGCCGCAGCGATGGCCAGGGCACCGCCGACGAGCGTGGCGACCGATCTGTCGAGCACCGTCGAGTGGGCCGCTACGCCGTTGAGCTCGAGCAGGATGACGACGAGGCCGCCGAGGGACACCGCGCTCAACGCGAGGTTGCCCGGCCCGGCGAGTCGCAGGCCGAAGCAGAACAGCGCGATTAGGGCGATCTGGTAGCCGTCACCGGCCGGCACCCAGTGCACGAGGCCGCTGGCCAGCAGCAGCCCGACGATGGTTCCCAGCGTGCGCATGACGGAGCGCTGCAGCGTCGAGGCGAAGTCCGGCCGGAGCACCACGAGGATCGTCAGCGGCACCCAGTAGCCGCGCCCGATGCCGGCCAGCCGCACCACGAGGTCCGACCCGCCGACGAGCAGTGCCATCCGCACCGCGTGCCGGAGCACGGCCGAACTCGGTGTGAGGTTGGCACGCAGGATCTCGATCGGGTCGCGCAGCCGCGCCGCCCAGCGCACGTCCTGCCCCTCCAGGCCGCGCCCCTCGCTCGCACCCACCCGGCTCGACTCCCCCACCGCGCGCAGCTGTCCGGCCAGCGCCCGCAGCCGAGCGGCCGCGGCGCGCCGGGTGAATACGTGCCCGGTGAGGCTCTCGTCCTCGAGACGGCGCAGGGCGGCCGTCATCCGGTTGCGCGCAGGGGTCCGCACCGACGGGTCGATCGGACGCCCCTCGGCCAGCGACCGGGCCACCGCATCGAGCACGTCGCCGCAGCCGGTGAGGGCGGCGCGGGTCAGTCCGGCATCGATCGCCTCGCCCTCGGCGGCAAGTCGTTCGGTGAGGCCGGCGATCACCACGATCTCGCGACGGATCCGCTCGGCCTCGGCCAGCAGCACCAGGTACGCCTCGACGCTGGGGCCGTGGTCGTGGCCGAGTCCGTAGAAGGTCTGCCGCACCGCGGTGAGGGTGGCGCCCGCGGCAGGGCTGGTGTCGCTGCGGCCCGGCAGCCGCGCCGCGGCGGCCAACTCCCGGTAGAGCCCGGCCAGCGCGAGACGCTCCGGACGGTGCCGCCCGAGTGGCCATGCCGCCACCGCGAGCAGCGTCTGGCCGGCGCCGCCTGCGAGCACGAGCAGCCCTACGTGCAGGGCGGCGCTCGGCGGGTTCGGCAGGTGCCCGAGGACGATCGCGGCACCGACGCCGGCGACACCGACCTGGGTGGCACTCGGGCCGCCCGTGATGAGCAGCCCCGCGCCGAAGGCCAGCACGACCAACAGACCTGCCGAGGCGACGTCACTCCGCGAGGCCAGCACGGCCAGCCCGCTGGTGATGCTGGCCGCCGCAGCCGTGGTGAGCATCCGCACGATCCGGAGCCGGTACGGGCCGGGACGGTCCGCGAAGCAGGTCTGCAGGGCACCGATCGCCGAGGCCAGGCCAGCGCTGACCGAGCCGGTGAGCGTGGCGATGATCAGCGGCGCCACCACGCCGATCGCGTTGCGCAGCGCAACGGCGGGGTCGGACTGGGTGCGGTCGAGCCGCGCGGCATCCCGGAGCAGCGCGACGAGCGAAGCGCCGCGGGCCGTCATTCCGCGCCCTGTTTCATCCCTCTAGGGGAGCCGCTGCCAGCTGTCCGCAGGCGCCGTCGATGTCACTGCCGCGGGTGTCGCGGACGGTTACCGCCACGCCGCGCACCTCGAGCAGCCGCACGAACTCGGCCTCGACGTCCTTCGGGGAGGCGTCCCACTCCGAGCCCGGAGTGGGGTTGAGCGGGATCAGGTTCACGTGTGCCAGGCGTGGGGCGAGCAGGTCGCCGAGGAGTTCGGCGCGCCACGGCTGGTCGTTGACGCCGCGGATCATCGCGTACTCGATCGAATAGCGCCGGCCGGTGCGCTCGACATAGGTGTCGGCCGCAGCCAGCACCTCGGCGACGTTCCACCGGGTGTTCACGGGCACCAGGGTGTTGCGCAGCTCGTCGTCCGGGGCGTGCAGGCTCACCGCGAGCGTGACGCCGAGGTCCTCGTCGGCGAGCTTGAGGATGGCAGGCACCAGACCGACCGTGGAGACGGTGATCGAGCGGCGCGAGAGCCCGAGGCCACCGGGCGCCGGGTCGATGAGCCGGTGCAGGGCCGCGCTGAGTCGGTTGTAGTTCGCCAGTGGCTCGCCCATGCCCATGAAGACGACGTTGGAGAGGCGGCCGGGTCCACCCGCGAGGTCTCCGGCTGCAGCGGCGCGGGCAGCAGCCACGACCTGCTCGACGATCTCGGCGGTGGAGAGATTGCGGGTGAGTCCGCCCTGGCCGGTGGCACAGAACGGGCAGGCCATGCCGCAGCCGGCCTGGCTGGACACGCACACCGTGATCCGGTCGGAGCGCACCTGCACACCGTTCTTGAACTTCGCCGGGTAGCGCATCAGGACGCTCTCGACCAGCGCGCCGTCGTGCAGTTTCCAGAGCGTCTTGCGCGTGGTCCCCTTGTCGGCCTCCAGCGTGCGCACCGGGGTGAGCATCGGCCGGAACAGCGAGACGGCCAACTGCTCGCGCATCGCCGGCGGGAGGTCGGTCATCGCCGCCGGATCGTTCTCGAAGCGGGCGTAGTAGTGGCGGGCGAGCTGGTCGGCGCGGAAGGCCGGCAGGCCCAGCTCGGTGACCGCGGCACGGCGAGCCGCCGGGTCGAGATCGGCAAAATGGCGTGGCGGATTGCCCCGACGCGGGGCCTCGAAGACGAGCGGGAGGGATGTCATGACACCTCGATTCTCCCAGATCCTCAGGCCTGCTGCTGCCGCTCCGCGTTTCGGCGGGCCGTTCGCTCGGCTGCGGCCTGCTCGATCTCGATCATCTCCGCATCGGTCATGGCGAAGCCCACCAGCCAGTGCGCGTCGATCCGGAAGCCCGTGATGTCGCCGAGGCTCTCCGGTGGCACGCCGTAGACCTCGGCGAAGTGCTCGCTGAGCATCCGCTGCTCGGCGCCCTCGAGCGGCACCGCGGTGCCGTGGCAGAAGACGCCGAAGCCGTCGCGAGGGGTATAGCTGGCGCTCACCGCCGGCCTGGCACGCAGCTGCCTGGCCTTCGGTGACTCGGCGGCGGTGGTGAAGTACCAGTGCCCGTCGAGGAAGTGCCCGTCGACGGCCGAGACCCGAGGCTCACCGGCTGCGGTGACGGTGGCGATGTTCAGCACCGCCGGGCAGGGCAGCTCACGCAGCAGCCGATCGGCCGACAGCCGACGCTCGGGCGTCATGATCGAGAGCAGATGCTCCGACGCAGTGTCGAAGCTGCGGTCAAGGAGATCTTGTAGTTCGTCGCTCATGCAGCGATGGTGACAGCGATCACCGACATCGGGCTAGACGGGCGCGAACGCCGACAGCAGTAGGTAGGCCACCGCCGCGCAGGGCAGCAGCGAGTCGAGCCGGTCCATGAGGCCGCCGTGGCCGGGGAGCAGGTTGCCCATGTCCTTGATGCCGAGGTCGCGCTTGATCACCGACTCGCCGAGATCACCGAGTGTGGCGGTGACGACGACCGCGAGGCCGAAGAGCAGCCCCTTCCACCACTGCTCGTGGAAGGTGAAGGTGAGGAACCCGATGCCCGACAGCGAGCAGAAGAGCACCGAGCCGGCGAAGCCCTCCCAGGTCTTGGCCTTGGAGACGATCGGGGCCAGCGGGTGCTTGCCGAAGAGCACCCCGCTGGCGTAGCCGCCGGTGTCGCTGCAGACCACCGTGGCCACGAACGCGAGGATGCGGGCGGCACCGTCGTCGGCATGCACCGACAGCACCGCGAAGCCGGCGAGCGTCGGCACGTAGAGCAGCACGAGCATCGAGGCGCTGA
>JAOPUX010000247.1 GCA_025963285.1 Jatrophihabitans sp. | reverse complement strand
CAGGCACGCCGCGACGCGGCTGAGCTCGAGCAGGGCGCCCAGTACCCCGACGACGAGCCGCCGGCCGTCGACACCCCGTTCGGGCCGTCGCCGGCTGGTGCGTCGCCGATCCGGGGCGGGCAGTCGTGAGCGAGCCCGACGAGAGCTGCACCCCTCAGGTGCCGGCCGCAGAGGATGAGGATGACAACGGCACGACCTCTGCGGCCCCCGACGCCGGCGGTTCGGGCTCGACCCCCGAGCCGCCGGCCGAGCGGGTGCTGATCGAGCCGGGCAGCAGGCTGTCGCAGCTGATCTACCTGGCCGGGATCGGCTACTACGCCTGGCAGTCCTACGTGCTGGCGCGCGAGCTGCGCGCCGAGCTGCGCGCTCGGCACCCGGACCTCCTCGAGTGACCGAGCAGACCACCGAGGGTCGGCCGTCGGCGCTGAGCAACCTCGACCCGACGCAGGGGTTCATCGTGTCGGCGTTCGGGAGGAAGGGCTCGGGCAAGACAACGTTCAACCGCCGGCTCTTCCGGCAGTACCCGTTCGCGAAGCTGTGCATCGACGTCAACGGGGAGGCCGATCCTGGGCCCGAGGTCGAGCATCCCGGCCGCTACGAGCGCGGCAGGGTCACCAAGATCCACGAGCTCGAGGACCGGATGCCGCCACCGCGTGAGTGGGGCGGACCGAAGCTCTACCCGGCGCTGCACTACGTCGCTGACCCCGGCTCGGTGACGTACCGCGAGGACCTCGACCGAGCTATCGGGATGGGGATGAACCCGAGCGACGCGCCGTCGATGGTGTGGGCCGGTGAGGTCAACGAGTTCTGCACCGAGAGCGCGTCACCGCCGCACATGCGCCGGCTCTTGCAGCAGTCCCGGCACTGGCGCGTCTCGGCGCTGTTCGACGGCCCGCGGCCGAAGAAGATCGACTCGCTGATCATCATGCAGAGCGACCTGGTGGCGATCTACGACCTCCCCAACCCGGCCGACCGGATGCGGGTCGCCGAGACGATCGCCTTCAAGCCTGCGGACTTCGATGAGGAGTGCGAGGAGACCTTCTCCCGGGGCCCGTACTGGTTCCTGCTGTGGGATGCGCGCGCCAAGCAGCTCTATCGCTACCCGCCCTTGCCAGCCGACGGCGCCTGAGAGGGCGGGAAGTTCACCGGGGTGAACCGTGTCTGGTCACTTGTGTGACCGGGGGAGCGGTGCCCGATGGTGAGCCGACACCAGCACGACGCCAGACCTAGGAGCCACCGTGAGCACCAAGAACGCTCTCTACACCGCTGTCATCGCCCTCGCTGTGTGCGTCGGCTACTCCAAGTACGGCAACAAGGCCTGAGCGTGCGCCCTCGCCTTGCTGCGTTCTGGCTGGCCGTCGCCGGGGTCTCGATCCTGTCGCCGGTGGTCTTCAACCTGGCCTCCGACCAGCTGGGGGACAGGCTCCCGGCACTGCGGGAGCTGAACAACTACGTGACTCGAAGGAACGGCTGACCATGCCCCCACAGATGACCGCGCCGGCTGCCGGCGGCCAGGCGACCCACAACATGCAGGGCATCGCGGTGCCCGCCTCCTCGGTGAACCCGCCGCTCTTCTTCGCGAAGACGCGCCGGCACACGCTGAAGGAGAAGGCGGTGTCGTTCGCGTCGAGCCTGACCGGTGGCTCGCAGAACCAGGACGTCTTCGAGCTGCGCAAGTCGGACATCCTGGCGAGTGTCATGGTCAAGTTCAGCGGCACCCTCGTGGTGACCGGTGGCACGACCAACGTGTCGATGCGCTGGCCCTACGACCTGCTGCGCGCCAAGTTCACCGCGAACGGCGCCTCCAACGTGATCAACGCCGGCGGCTCCCAGCTGAAGGTCCGCGAGGTCATGAAGCGCGGCGACTTCAACGACCGCGGCGTCTCGCAGTCGCTGCGCGGCGCCACCGTCAACCAGGGCAGCCTCGCGTCCGCCGCGGAGTCGTGGGGTGTCGGCGCCGGCGCCTCCGCGATCGCGGCCGGCAGCTACAACGTCGAGCTGTACTGGATCGTCCCGGTGGCCGAGGACGAGATCGACCTCTCCGGCGGGGTGTTCCTGGCGACGTCGACGGCCGACCTGACGCTGTCGCTCGACTGGCTGCCGATGAACCAGCTGTTCTCCGGCGGCTCGGCCACCAACGTGGCCCTGACGGGCACCACGACGGTGGTGTCGAAGAAGTTCTCCATCCCGATCGGCACCGACGGCGAGATCGTGATCCCCGACCTGTCGGTGTTCCACTCGATCATCAGCACCCGCTCGACCGACATCCAGAACGGCAAGAACGAGATCCGGGTGCTCGGCCAGGGCGGCGGCAAGTCGCTGCTGCGTTCCTGGTTCCAGGTGTGGAGCGGCGCGGGCACCGCGGCGTCTCCGCTGGCCATGAACGCGACCAACTTCGGTGAGCAGGCGTGGCGCTACGGCAACAACGAGACCCCCGACGTGTTCCCGGACGGGCAGTACCTGCGTGAGCTCAACGAGCGTCACTTCTGCTGCGACATCGGCGGCCAGTGGGGCTTCGGGTGCCACGACTTCGCCTCCGAGCTCGAGTTCCGCGACGCCGTCGACATGTCGACGACCTCGGACCTGCGGCTCCTGGTCGACATCCCGGCCGGCGTCTCGCTCACCACTCCGGCGATCGAGTACGTCACCGAGACGATCTACACCGCCGGCGCAGCGGCGTAGCTGATGACGGGCATGGCTCCGGCGGGCTTCGGCCCGACCAAGTACGGCATCCCGGTGGTGTCCGGCTCGTCGGGGCCGTCCGAGATGCACAGCGTCCCCTCGATGGGGCCTGACGACCACGACGGGCTGCTGCTGCACCCGTCCAACCCGCTGCTCGCGTTCGGTGTCATCGGCGCGGTGGTGTTCGGCCTGATGGCCTTCAGCACGTCGGTACGGGTCGGGAAGACGACCGCCGGCCTCAAGATCGGAGACACGAAGTGACCACCAAGAAGCGCACCTCGAGCGGCCAGTTCACCCCCAAGGACACCCCGAGCTCGGATGCCTCGAGCTCGAAGAAGCCCTCGACGTCGGTCGGTGACGTCGTGACGTACGACGTCCCGGACACCAACGGCGGCACGACCCGCGTCCACGGCCTGGTGGTCGAGGTGTTCGAGGACCGGCGCCAGGACGCCAAGGGCACCTGGGGTGACGAGGAGGCCTTCGCTCGCGTCGTGCAGCTGCCGGCTGCCGGCGGGGTCCCGGTCGCCGACCTCAACCCCGACGACGACTCCGACGCCTGACCCGTCGCGCGTCGACAGGAGAAGCGGCACGCAACGAGCAGGAGGTGAGCGCGGATGCCGAAGAGAGACACGTCGCAGCCGGCTCCCGCCGCTCGCGACAACACCCGCCGCGCCGCCAAGGCCGGCGGCACGGATGCCGAGCTGGCCGCTCGTGGCGCCGAGCTGCGTGCCTCCGGCCTCACGGACGCGCAGGTGCGCCACGAGCTCCAGGGCGAGGGGTTCAAGCTCTCGGCGATCCAGGCCTGGCTGAAGGGCTCCTCGGAGCCGGCTGAGGCCCCCACGGACGGCCCGCCGGCCGGTGACGGGAAGACGACGACCGGCGGGCCTACCAGCCCCAGCAGCGGCGGCGGGAGCGGCGGTGGTGGCCGGGTGCTGTTCACCGGCTCCTCGGCCGGGGTGCTGCTGGCGATCGTGGCCTACCCGGCCGGGATCGCGTTCATCACCGGCGGCCCCAAGGGCCTGCGTCGTTGGTTCCTGGCGAAGTTCCTCAACCAGACCTCGAGCGACGCCGGGATCGGGCGCAGCCTGCGCCTGGGCGCCGACGCTGCCGCCCAGGCGGGCGCCGACCCATCGGGAGCGACCGCGGCTCAGCCGCGCAGCTCGAGGGTGATCGGGACGGCGTACGCCAACCCGGCCGCCGTCGTCACCAGCTTCACCCGTCCGACCTCGAAGGGCTCCGCGATGAGCAACGCAGCTGCACACGGCAAGTATGGCGCCCGCGGCACCAACCTGGTCACGGTGCGCGCCGGCGGCCAGTCGTTCCGGGTCAACAAGCTCGCGGCACCGAAGTTCGAGGCCCTGGTCAACGACCTGATCGCGCACGGCTACCACCCGCACTCGATCAGCGGGTACAGCCCGCGCAAGATCGCCGGCACGAACGAGTGGAGCAACCACGCCTACGGCCTGGCGATCGACATCGACCCGGGCAAGAACAAGCGCTACGGGACGGCCAAGGGTGGGCCTCACGCGATCCCCGACGCGCTGGCGCGCGCAGCTGCACACCGCCACGGCCTCCAGTGGGGTGGCGATTACCACCACTCGAAGGACTACATGCACTTCGAGGTCACCGACGGGCCGGCGTCGTGAACTCCAACGGCATCGTGCTGGCTGTGGCCGGCGTCTGGGTCCTCACGCAGCTGTTCGCCGGCGACGCGCTGCGCCGGCTCGGGGTGCTCGGATGAGCGCCACCAGCGGGTTCATCGGCGGCGTGCTGCTGCTGAGCGCGCTCGAGGCCGTCGCGTCGTCCCGGTTCGCCACCACCAGCATCGGTGAGGGCTTTACGTCCGCTGCCGACGTCCTGCGGCGCTGGGCTGACCCTGACATCCCGGCGATCCCGGACCTGCGCGGCACCGGTGGCTTCCTGGACAAGGTGCAGGCCGGCCTGGGCGCCGTCACCTCCCCGAGCGTCGCACCCACGACCCCGCGGGTCGGCACGCCGCTGACGTCGGTCGTCGCGCTCGGCACCCCGCAGTTCTCCACTCCCAACCAGACCGTCAGCACGTAGGAGGCCACCACCATGCGCAAGGGACTGTTCTACGGCACTGGGCTGATCGCGCTCTACATCGCCGTCACCCACGGGTCGAACTTCGGGCGTGTGATCACCTCCGGGGCCAACGGTGGCGCCACCTTCGTGAAGGCTCTGCAGGGCCGGTGATGTTCGGACGCAAGCGGGAGCGCCGCGGCCCGGTCAACCAGAGCACCGCACCCACGATCTTCGACTCCGACCCCCGAGGGACCGCCTGGTTCCTGGGGCTCGCTGCTGTCGGCCAGAGCGCGATCAACGGCACCGACGGCCTGGTCTACGTCGGCGACAAGGGCTCAGCTGAGCGGACCTTCAACGGCGACCTGCACAACAGCCCGCAGAAGTTCGCCGGCGCCGCGGCCCTGGCACTCAACGGTGCCGCGCCGCCGTACCGCGGCGTTGCCACCTTCGAGACCGAGCGGGCCGGCGACTTCGACAACGCCCCGCTGCGCATCTACGCCGCGCGTGCGGTGCGCCAGACCAAGGCCCGGGAGGGACTCGGATGAAGCTCCCGAACCTGAAGGGGCTGTGGGCCAACCACCGCAACGAGGTGCTCGCCGCCGGCGCTGCCGTCGCGGTCGGCCTCGGCCTGGTCTCCGCACGCCGCCAGAAGAGTGACGCCGGCGGGAGCGACAGCACGGCCGCCAAGGGCCTCGGGGTGTCCCAGCCGGCCGACGCGGCCACCGGTGCCTACGACTCGACCGGCAACGACGTCTACAACGCCCTCCAGCCGCAGCTCGAGCAGAACCAGAGCCTGCTCGCGTCGCTGATGGAGACCGTCGCAGCCATCCCCTCCTCGATCCAGCTGCTGCCCGCGGCCGCGGTCGGCGGGGCCAAGCCGAAGAAGAAGAAGGCCAAGAAGCGGCCCCGCGCCGGCGGCAAGGGCCACCCCGCGGTCAAGCACCCCGCCGCCAAACACCCCAAGGCGAAGCCGAAGAAGAAGCCGAAGAAGAAGCCGGCGGTGTCCGTCCGCTCGGCGGGTCTGCGCCACCCGCCCCCGGCACCGCACCGTCAGGGCGCTCGGGTGACCCACGTCGCGAAGGCCGGTCGCACCGTGGTCCACATGGCACCGGTGCACTCCTCCAAGCCGGTGCGTCGCGTCGTGGTCGCCGCACCCCGGCCCGCCGCGAAGAAGGCTGCTGCGCGCCGGAAGAAGCGCTGATGACCACCCCCGGGGAGGCCTACAACGCGCTGCGTGACGTCGGGATCAACCCGACCCTGGCAGCGACCCTGACCGCGATCGGTGGCGCCGAGTCGCACTGGAACACCTCCGCTCAGGGCGACCTCGGCATCCAGACCGCGAAGTGGGGTCCGTCGTACGGCGTCTGGCAGATCCGCACGCTCAAGGCCGACACCGGCAAGGGCACCGCTCGCGACATCAACTTTCTGCGCCAGGGGCTCTTCGCCCAGGCCGCCGCGGTCTCGCAGCTGGTGAAGAACAAGAGCGGCCTCAACCAGTGGTCGACCTACAAGAACGGCAGCTACAAGAAGTTCACCGCCCAGGCGCGCACCGCCGCCAAGGGGTACACCGTCCCGAAGGCCGCGGCACCCAAGGCCACCACGCCGGCACCCGACCCGACCTACGACAACGGCAACACCTGGCCCGGCAGCCCGTACGCCGGCAAGGGTGGCGGTGGTGGCGGAGGCGGCGCCGTGGCCGGCGGTGCAACGAGCGTCGGGTTCCTCGACGGTGGTGTCTTCCCTGGTGGTCCGCTCGACCCGCTGAACTGGGCCGGCTCGCTCGGCGGGAACGTCGCGAGCTCGGCAGCTGAGTCGGTGTGGGGACTGGTGCAGCCGTTCGCGATCACCGCGATGTTCGCCCTCGGTGGCATCGCCCTGGTGGTGGTCGGCCTGGCCGTCACCGCCGAGCCCACGCGGCAGCGTGTCGAGAGCGCGATCGACGACAAGAAGGACGATGCCGCCTCGGCGGCCAAGGCATTGGCGGTGGTGGCATGAGGAAGCACGTAGGGACCCCGGGACGCCCGGCGTACGACGCAGGCGCCGAGGCGATCGCGCTGATGCTCGAGGCCCAGCAGCGCACCGCTGAGGAGGCTGCCAACCGCGCAACGGCGTCGCTCGGTGGGGTGCTGCTGCGCGGTGCCCGCTTCGTCGCCGTCGGCGTCGGTGGCACGCTCAAGCCGACCACCGCATCGGGCACCCTGATGGGCTACGCGCTGCTCAACACCGGCGGCGCCACGACCACGGTCCGGTTCCGCGACCAGGATGACCAGGGCGACACGCTGCTGGTCCTCACGCTCGCCGCGGGGGAGTCCGTGCGCGACTGGTTCGGCCCCGGCGGCATCTCGATCCAGAGCGGTCTCTACGTCGACCTCGAGGACGACGCCACGGTCGAGGGCTCCGTGTACCTGCGCGCCGGAGACGACACGTGAGCAGCTCCGGCCTCACCCCCGGTGGCGCCGGCGGGGGAGGCTTCGATGGCCCCGCTGCCGTGTTCAGCGGCATGTTTCCCGACGCGGGTGGGGTCGCGTTCGGAGACCCGGCCAACATGCAATGGAGTGCACAGAACCAGGACAGCGACCGCGATCCGTTGCGTCCCGACTTGATCGTTGTCGACCCGGACGACGTCACCGCGCTGCTTCCCCAGAGGCGCGGCCTGTACCTGTTCCAGCTGACCGTGATCTGTGGTCTGAGCCTGACCGACGACGCACCCGACTTCACGGACTTCACCCTCGTCTACTGCGAGATCTCGACAATCATCGAGGTCAACGACGGCAACAACGCGCCCGCGTGGTACCCGTCACCGAAGGCGACGACGGTGCTGGACCCGGACAAGGCGCTGGCGCCCGACCTCGGCTACATGTCCGTCTCGCTCGTCCAGCCGCTCGACGTCGGCGACGTCGTGAGCGTGAGGACCACCGGCAGCCTGTCCGCGGTCGACAAGCTCGACGCCTCGATCGACATGGGCAACGTTGGCTTTGCGTGCAACGAAGCGTTTCTACTCGCGTCGTACGTCGGCCCCTGGGCCACCTCATGACCACCACCACCTCGAAGGAGACACCACTCGTGAGCAACAACGACCCGGACAGCGGCCCGATCCCGAGCAGCACGCCCCAGTGGGTCGGCCTGGTCGCGTTCGTCACCCTGATCGCCGGCTACGTGTTCCTGGTGGTCACCGGGCACAGCGGCGACGCCCTGGTCGCCAAGGGCATCACCATCGCAGGCTTCTTCGGGATCGCCGGCTTCACCGCCGACCGGTTCCGGTCGGTCAACCGCAAGCTCGACACGGTGACCCAGCAGACCAACGGCGCTCTCGACGCCCGGATCCAGAGCGCGATCGAGCAGGCCCTGGCCGCGCACGAGGTCAAGCAGCAGGCGAAGGGGGCCCGTCGTGTCACGACCCGCGATCCGTGACCGCAACGCCGCGATCGCCGGCGGGGTGCTGTGCATCCTGCTCGGCTCGTGGCTGCTCTACGACGCCTACGAGGCCCGCGGCATCTCCAAGCCGTACCTGGCGAAGTTCCTGCCCGGGGTCTGAGCCGTGTTCATCCCGCAGCCGGTCGGCGGGTCCGCGGTCGGGTTCGTCGTCACCGACTTCGGTGCCCGCGACGTCGACGGCCGGATCGCCACCCCCGGTGACATCGACTACATCTACCAGCTGACCGGCGAGTCGCCCAGCATCGTGCACCCGCCCCGGATCGCGACCTTCGGGACCGTCCCCGACGGCCAGGTGTGGCTCTTCGAACGGCTCCTGGTCACCGCCGACGTCGCCAAGGAAGGCGACGTGATCCTGGCCTACCCGACCTGCTACGTGGTGCGCGGCGCCGCGAACGGCTCGGTGCTCGACTTCACCCCGCTCGGTGACCACGACATCGGCGAGTACGAGCCCCCGATCGTCGTGCAGGCCACCGACGAGCTGCTGGTCATCTGGGACACCGTGCTCGGCACCGGCAACGCCACCGTGAGCGGTCAGTGGACCGTGCTCCAGCAGAGGGAGACGCCGTGAGCTTCAGAGGTGGCAACACAATCAACCGGTCCGGCGGCGGCTCGCTCGACGACACCATCGTCGGGCGCGGCTTCCCCGAGGGCGTCGTCCAGGCCGACCCCGGCGCCCGCTACCGCGACATCGACTGCACCAACGGCGCGATCTACTGGACGAAGATGTTCGAGCAGGACACCAAGACCGGGTGGGTGTGCACCGTCGGCGACACCGGCCTGCGTGACCTCACCGGCATGCTCGTCAACGGCTGGACCGGCTCCATCACCGTGAAGCGGACCGACGCCGGCGTGTGGGTGAGCTACCACAACGTCGACCCGATCGACGCGACCGACTGGCAGGTGCTCGACGCGTTCGGCCCTCCTGGCGGCGGTGAGGGCTTCAGCAACGGCACCCACGACCGCTTCACGGTCAGCTCGCACCCGCTGGTGGTCGGCCAGGACGTCGACCACCCGAACTACCCGGACTACAAGCTGCGCGGCGCCGAGTGGAGCCAGGGTGGCTTCAGCATCTTCGCGATCAAGCTCAACGACGACGGCGACACCGTCGTCTTCGACAACACCGACGGCCCGTACTACGGCAACTTCTTCGTCCCGATCGACAACTACGTCTCGGTCTGGCCCGCCGGCGACCTGCCCGGCGAGAGCGTCTACTGAGCCGTCGGTGTGATCCGCGCGACGCGTCGCGGATCCGCACACGACCCGTCGAGCCACACCACGGCGCAGCTCGACGCGTCGTGCCACGCCGGCGCACCGCGACGCGTCGCGTCCGCCGGCTGGTGAGACGTCTACCTGGTGGCCACGACGGGTCGCGGCTGCAGCGGCGACGCGTCGCCCGTCGACGTACGACGCGTCCCACCTCGAGCAGCGACGCGTCGTGCAGGACCTTGCGTCGACGTGTCGTGCTGCGCGGCCGCTCAGCTGTCCTCGAGCTGAGCGCGACGCGTCGGCGATCGACACACGACGGCTGGCCAGCCACGACGCGTCGCTCTCGGCCGCCCGCGACGGGTCTACCCGTTCACCCCGGAAAACGACCCACGAGAATGCCGCCTCCTGGCCTCCCAGAGTTACGCCGGTGTGATTCCCTTTCTGGGCGCTCCGAGGCCCGCAGATCGGCGCTGAGCGCGTCTGGTGGATCTTCGGTGACTGGTGCGACCCGTGAGACTCACGCGACGTCGCCGGCCACGGCCAGAGCGGCCCGCAGGGCGTCCTGGCCGGTGCGGACGTAGCGCTGGGTCGTCTCGATCTTGGAGTGGCCGAGCATCGCGGATACGGCGGCGATGTCCTTGGTGCCGTCGTACGCCGTCTGGGCGGCTCGGTGGCGCAGCGGGTGCGCGGTCCAACCGGCGTCGAGCTCGCGGCTGAGCAGCGTCGATACGTACGCCGGCGACAGGTGCGAGCCGTGCTTGTTCGGGAACGCCCAGCCGTCGAGCTGGTGCAGCCGAGCGAGCAGCTCGAGGTTCATCACCGGCAGGTCACGCTCGCGCCGGCCCTTGCCGAGCACGTGCAACACGTCGCGGGCGGCGCCGTGCAGGTCGTCGGAGTGCACGCGCGCGATCTCGCAGCACCGCAGGCCGAGGAAGCTGCCCAGCATCCCCATCAGCTGCATCCGCGGCTCGGGGTGCCCCGTGATGTGGCGGACGACGTACTCGGGCGCCTGCTGCACCGTCGTGCGCGGCACCACGATCGGGACCAGGGCGAGCGCCGGGTTCACGTCGATCAGCTGCTCGGAGTGGCCCCAGGCGTAGAACTGGCGCAGCACCGTCCGGCACGACTGCTTGCTCTCTGGCCCCCAGGTCGGCGTCGCCATCAGCTCGCGCAGCTGGTGCGTCGTCACGCCCCACGGCTTGAACGGGTGGCGGCGTCGCAGCTGGGTCAGGTAGTGCCGGTGCAGCCGCACCGTCGTTCTCGACCTGTTCGCAGCCTCGAGTGTCACCGTGTAGCCGTCGAGCGCGCCTGGCCAACCCCGCAGGGCCTCAACCCCCATCGTCCCCCCTGGTCCGTCTGGGAGCGGACGCTAGCGACGGGGACGTGTCGGCGCGATGAGAACGGACAAACCTTGGCTCAACGGACGGCCTCGAGCTCGTCGTGGCTGTACGGCAACGTCACGAGCTTCGTGGGGCCGTCGGGCTCGAACAGCGACGACACCGGCACCTGGACGTCCACCCAGATCAGGCCGGGGCCGGAGAAGTTGCTGACGACGCCAACCCTGCCGCCGAGCATCCCTGTGCGGATCCGCACCGTGTCGCCCTTCACGCCGGCACCGACTCGAGGTGGCGAGCGCCGCGGACGGCTGGCAGCGGTGGGAACTCGGTGACTTCGGGGGCCTCGGTGGTGGTGACGAGACGCAAGGTTGCGCATGGGCTGACCTGCGGCTCCGTGTTACGAGTCCGTTGTAGGGCTGTGCTCGGCTCAGGCAGCAGCCGACGCAAGCTCGCCAGCTCATAGGCGGGCGGAACAACGTCGTCGGAGAGGCCGAAGTCGGCGGGGTCTTCGCCGAGCGCCACCACCAGCAGCCACGCCCGGAAGACGTCTCGCCTCGGAATGCGATCAACCGTCGCGATTTTCGACAACTTCCCGAACGTGTTGCGGCTTCCGATCACCTCACCACACGCCGCCTGGATGCGGGTGACGGCGTGGTTGAGACCACCGGGGGCGTGGTATGCCGCGATGACCAAAGAGTCGCCCCAGCTCAGCCGACGCTGCGCCTGCGTCGTCACTTCGCACCCCCGCCTCTCGGCCGGCGCGGGGGTCTGCGAGGTTCCAGCTTCGTCATCGCGTCAACGTCGGCGTAGGTGGTGCCTGGAGGCATCGCCAGAGGACCCGTGGCGTACGGCCACAGATCCGACTTCTGAGACTCGAACCACCAGACGTCGTCCTCGCTGTTGAGCTCCAGGTTGAAGACGTCAGCCCAGGGTGTGCCAAGAAGCCGAGCCCGGGCGGTCGACGGTCGCTCTCGCGGTGGCAACGGGCCTCCGCTCAGCGATTTCACACCCAGGAACTCCAGCACGAGTAAGCACGCGCCACACATCACGCTTACCTCGGCGACCTCGGGCGGCACGTCTTCAAGCGTTCCGACTGCCGGCAGGCACAGGGCACGCCCATCGGGGAGCGCGGAGTGGATGGTCTCAACGACAGTCTGTGTCTGAGTTGGGGGCATGCCAAAAAAGATAAGACCGGCGTGTCGGACAGTCAATCTTGACACGCACACGGCAATCTGCACCGCATGTCAAAGTTGAATCTGGGAGATCTTGTACGAGCGGCGCGGGAGCGTGCCGATCTGACTCGGCCGGAGCTCGCTGCGCGCTCGAGTACCTCCGTCAGCACGATCGTTCGACTCGAGCGGGACGGCAAGGCGCCCAACGTCCGAGCCCTGCGTCGGATCGCAGCCCAGCTTGACCTCTCGCCCGGCGAGTTGTTCGACAGCGTCGCATGAGCCGGCCGGGGGGCAACGTCGTCCCCTTCCGGCAGCCACCGAAGCGACTGACGCGTCTCCGTCCCGCGGAGGCGCACGAACTTGCTAGGCGGGCTCGTGCTCGAGGTCACGCACCAGCCTCAGCTCGCGAGCTGCTGGCGCTGCTGTTGCGCCTTGCCAACCCCACGAGCCGGAAACCGCTGCGCCGCAGACACACGTGGGTCGGAGTCGAACTCGGCGTGTCCGAGAGCACGGTCATCCGAGCCGTTCACGCGATCGAAGAGAGCGGCCTTGTGGTGGTCCGCCGGGGGACCGGCCACATCTCAACGCTCTATGCAATCGACCCGCTCCAGGTGCTCGTTCTCCTGGATGAACTACCCGGTTCACCCTGGTTAACCACCCCGATTTTGTTGGGTGAATCGCGGGCACTTCTGGGCTGTCATTTTGCTACCCCGGGGGTGTCAGAACGACAGCCCAGGGCTGCCAAATTGACACCCCCCAACGCGTGCGCGCGCGAATCTTCGCTTGATTCACCCTTCTTTCCCCCTACCCCCACGAGCGCTGTCGAGGACAGCCCAGCTGGGGAGCACCTTCCCCCGGTCTTCGACCAGGGACCCCCTTCCTCGAATGTGAAGTGCGAGCACGGACGAACCCCCGCCCAGGGCGGGTGTCGTCATTGCGGCACGACCAGGCGCCAGCTCGACGCCGTAGCAGCTGCCGCCGACAAGGCCGCGGCCGATGAAATGCGCCGTCGCGAGGTGCTCGAGCGCAACGCCGCTCGGGCGAAGCCGGAGCCGAAGGAGCCGGGGTCGCTGCGCGCGGCCTACCGCGCTGCCAAGGACGACACCACCGAGCCGGAGGTGACGCCGTGAGGCGCCGCGACTGGCTGCTGCTCGCTGCCGCGGTGTGGTTCCCGCGGCTGCGCGAGCCCGTGATCGACCGGCTGTCTAGCCGGCTCGCTACAGGAGGACACCGATGATGGATGCAACCTGCCCGGCCGGGTGCGGCCGGCGACGTGAGCGACCGAAGCTGTTCTGCCCGGAGTGCTGGGCGCGGGTACCCGTCCAGGTGCAGCGCGACGTGCTGCGCACCTGGCGCCGGCTCCAGCGGATCGACGTACGGCACCCGGCCTACCCGATGGTGTCGAGGGAGTACCGGGCGGCCCGTGACCGGGCGCTGCTCGCGGTCCAGGTGACGGCGTGATCGCGGCGACGTACGTCGCGCAGGTGTTCGGCTACCTGCTCGGCGCGGGTGGCCTAATCGGCGGCCTGGTCCTCGCGACTCGTCCACGGGAGGACCTGAGGGCGACCCGCGCCCAGCTCAAGCGGTCGGAGCAGGCCAACCTCGAGCTGCGAATGCAGCGGGCGATAGATCGCGCCACGTGTGGAGTACTCCACCGCCGGCGGTGGTTCCTGTGACCGCCCCGGCTGTGCAGCTCGACTGGCGCAACGGCATCCACTGGTCGCGCCGGCGGGCGAAGTGCCGGGTGTGCAAGCGACCGACGAACCTGCGCGACGACAAGGGCCGGCCCTCGCACAAGGTGTGTGCTGAGCAGCTGCTCGCGCGCCTGGCCGAGCGGGTGGCGTCGTGATGCGCTACGTGCTCGGGATCATCTACATCGTCTTTGGGCGTAGGCCATGAGCGTCCTGGCGCCGGCGTACCGGCTGCCGACGGCCGACCAGCTGGTGAAGTACCCGGCGCTCGAGCAGTTCCCCGGGGTGATGATCTGGCACAAGGCCGCCCGGGCGCCGTACTACGTCGAGAACTCCTTCCGCGGGCTGCACCACGCCCACAAGCTCGGCGCCAACGCGATCGACGGCGACGGCAACCTGAGCGCCGAGGCGATCGCGCTGCTGACCCACTGGGGCAAGCCGCTCGAGCACGACTTCCACGACCCCGCGCCGATGATCCACCGGATGCCGCGCAACACTCCGACCAGGCGCATGGCGTTGCCCGAGGTCGGCCGGCTCCGCGCGCCGGGAGGCTTCAGAATCCGCACCCTGGGTGACGCGCTGGGCCACGCCGCTGGCCTCGGCATGTCGATCGGCTACGAGGCCAAGGACGACCCGCGCTTTGAGGACGTCGAGGTGTGGGAGCGCATCAGGCTCTCCGCCGACGTCGCGCACGCGCACGTCTTCGGGATGACGTTGCAGCATCTCGGCGGCGAGCGGCACGCAGCTGCTCGCTGTCGCGCGATGAGGGCCGCGGGCGTCCCGGCGCTGCTGCTGAACCGAGGCCCGGTCAACTGGTCGATCTGGGGTGACGCGCTCGACGGCTACAAGGGCTCGACGGCGCACTATCGCGGGCACCCGGCGCACGTCGTACGGCTCGGCCTGGGTGCTGGCGACGCGACCCGGTACGGCGCCAGCTGCCACGACGGCAACGTGCACCAGGTCAAGGCTGCGATCGCCCGAGCGAGCCGACGATGAGCGTCAAGGACGACCTCAGCTCGGCGCAGCTGCTCGCTCGCGTCGCCGCGGCGGCGAGCAGGACCCGCGACGCCAGGGTCACGCTCGAGGACGCCCAGCGCACCCGCGACGAGCTGATGGTCGACGCGGTCGACGCCGGGATCTCCCAGCGCGCCGTGGCCGAGGCTGCCGGCGTCTCGCGCAGCCGGCTGATCGGCGTCTTGGGCAATCACGGGTTCGAGGAGTTCGTCTAGGTGCGCACCTGTGCTTGGTGTCTCGGCCGGATCCGTGACAGCTCGAGGCGCGACGCCGTGACGTGCTCGAAGCGGTGTCGTCAGGCCCGGCACCGGTTCATGACGACGGTAGGCGTCGCGCCTGCAGGGGCCGGTGCTGCGATCGGTGGCCAGCCGCGACGCATCGCCTACGCCGACCCGCCCTACCCGGGGATGTCGCGCAGGTACTACGCCGACCACCCGGACTTCGCCGGAGAGGTCGACCACGGCGAGCTGATCGGGCGTCTGTCGGCCGAGTACGACACCTGGGCGCTGTCGACGTCGGCCGCGGCCCTGCCGGCCGTCCTGGCGCTGTGTCCGCCCGGTGTGGCAGTCGCGGCCTGGTTCCGTGGCCACCGGCCCCACAGGAGGGCCGCGAGCCCGCTGAACGCCTGGGAGCCGGTGATCTACGGCGGCCTGATCCGTCGCGCTCAGCTCGAGGACGTGTCGCACGTCGACGAGCTGGACCCGCCCGGCTTCACCCCGCCGCTGCCGCTAGGCGTCGCGCAGGACCTGCCGGCGCGAGTCGACGCCTTGGTGCACGTCAGCCGGCCCCGCCTCACCGACCCTGATCGCGTTGTGGGCGCGAAGCCGGCGGCGTTCTCGAGGTGGTTGTTCGAGCTGCTGGCCGCTCAGCCCGGCGACGAGCTGGTCGACGTGTTCCCGGGCTCCGGCGGCGTCGCTAGGGCGTGGGCGGTCTACACCGGCGCACGCGT
This sequence comes from Jatrophihabitans sp., assembly GCA_025963285.1. Classification (GTDB taxonomy): domain Bacteria; phylum Actinomycetota; class Actinomycetes; order Mycobacteriales; family Jatrophihabitantaceae; genus JAOPUX01. Next base: position 933 of record JAOPUX010000247.1, on the reverse strand, counting down.
CGCGCCGACCGGGTGAAGTGGTCACTTCCGTAACACCCGGCTCGGCTGTAACGGTTCGCCCGTGGCAACGGTCAAGGGGCAGGTGCCGGTTCGGGGGACGTGTGCGAGTGGGCACGTCACCGAGGCGGTCTCTGACAAGGGTCGAGTGACTTGGGAGGGCCCGTGCGCCGATCCCAGCTGCTCGCTGAAGGTGAAGGCCCGTCGGATTCCGAGGAACACCCCGAAGCCGCCCGCCCACGACGCGACCCCAGCGCCGAGGGGCAAGCGCAACCGCCAACGAGTCATCGATGTGGAGTACGACGATGAGCGACACGAGCCCGAGCCCCAGCCCGCCGGAGGAGATCCCGAACAACCCCCGGTTGAAGGTCCACCCCCCGGGGTGGAGCCACCCGCCGGAGGAGACGTCGAGCCCGAGCCCGCTCGACGTGACTCCGGAGGGCGGTTTCGGCGACGCAAGCAGCGACTCACCCGCGCCGAGCGACGAGCTGCCCGAGCCGCGGTCCACCAAGAGTGGATCGTCCCGGGGGTCCTCCCGCGTCGCTAAGGCGCAGCTGCGCGAGGTGCTGGAGATCGGGATCGAGGGCAGCACCACGCTTGCCCACGAGCACCTGACCGACGACTACGCCCACGCCGAAGGCCTCTACCTGGCCGACGAGGACGACGTCAAGGACATCGCGAAACCGGGCAGCGCGCTGCTGGCCCGTCGGTTCCCAGAAGTCTCGGAGGATCTGGCCGACGGCATCGCTCTGGCGATCGCGGTCGCCTCCTACGTGCGCAAGCAGGTCAACCGCTGGGCCGTGGCCCGCCAGGCACGCCGCGACGCGGCTGAGCTCGAGCAGGGCGCCCAGTACCCCGACGACGAGCCGCCGGCCGTCGACACCCCGTTCGGGCCGTCGCCGGCTGGTGCGTCGCCGATCCGGGGCGGGCAGTCGT
>JAOPUX010000233.1 GCA_025963285.1 Jatrophihabitans sp. | reverse complement strand
CTGGCTCGGGCTCAGGCGCCGGCTCCGGGGCGGCGGCGGGCTCGGCCGGTGCTTCGGCCGGCGCGGCGCCGTCGGCGTCACCGATCACGGCCAGCTCGACGCCGATCTCGACCGTCTCGTCCTCCTGGACCTTGATCGACAGGAGGGTGCCGGACGCGGGGGAGGGGATCTCGGTGTCGACCTTGTCGGTCGATACCTCGAGCAGCGGTTCGTCGGCGTCGACGTGGTCGCCCTCGGCCTTGAGCCAGCGAGTCACGGTGCCTTCGGTGACACTCTCACCGAGGCGCGGCATGGTCACAGAAACCGGCATGGGGATGGAACTCCTTCTAGGCAGGGCGGGGACGGCGTCAGTCGTGGACGTGCAGGGGTTTGCCGGCGAGCAGCAGGTGGGCCTCGCCGATCGCCTCCGACTGGGTCGGGTGCGGGTGGATCAGCTGGGCGACCTCGCTGGCGAGGGCCTCCCAGTTGTAGATCAGCTGCGCCTCGGCGATGAGCTCGCCCACGCGGTCGCCGACGATGTGGACACCGAGGACGGTGCCGTCCTGGGCGGCGACGAGCTTGACCGCGCCCTTGGTGTTGAGGATGGCGCTCTTGCCGTTGCCCGAGAGGTCGTAGTTGACCGTCTTCACTCCCTCGGCGCCGAACTTCTCGGCGGCCTGGACCTCGGAGAGACCGACGGAGGCGACCTCGGGGGACGAGTAGGTGATGCGGGGGACCCCGGCGTAGTCGATCGGCACGACCGGCAGGCCGGCGATGTGCTCGGCAACCTGGATGCCCTCGGCGAAGCCGACATGGGCCAGCTGCAGGTGTGGGGCACCGTTGATCGAGATCAGGTCACCGACGGCGTAGACGCCCTCGACGGAGGTGCGCAGGTACTCGTCGGTGATGACGAAGCCGCGCTCGATCGTCACGCCCTGCTCCTCGTAGCCCAGGCCGGCCGACGACGGGCCGCGCCCGACCGCCACGAGCAGCAGCTCGGCCTCGAGGGTCTCGCCGCCCTCGAGGGTGACCCGCACACCGGAGTCGGTCTGCTCGACCTTCTCGAAGCGGACACCGAGCTTGTAGTTGATGCCGCGGCGGCGGAAGGCGCGCTCGAGCAGCTTGGAGTTGGCCTCGTCCTCGGCCGGCACCAGGTGCGGCAGGGCCTCGACGATGGTGACGTCGGAGCCGAAGGACTTCCAAGCGCTGGCGAACTCGACGCCGATGACGCCGCCGCCCAGGATGATCGCGCTGGCGGGCACGTGGTCGAGCACCAGGGCGTGCTCGCTGGCGATCACCCTGGTGCCGTCGACGTCCAGGCCCGGCAGGGTGCGGGAGTAGGAGCCGGTGGCCAGGATCAGGTTGGTGCCGGTGTAGCTCTCGTCGCCGACCGTCACGGTGCGCGGGCCGGTGAGCGTGCCCGAGCCCTCCACGATGGTGATGCCGCGGCTCTTGATCAGCCCCACGAGCCCCTTGTGGTTCTTGCTGATCACGCCGTCCTTGTACTTGTGGACGCCGGCCATGTCGATGCCCTCGAAGGTGGCATTCACGCCGAAGTTAGCGCTCTCGCGCGCCGAGTCGGCGATCTCACCGGCGTGCAGCAGCGCCTTGGTGGGGATGCAGCCGCGGTGCAGGCAGGTGCCGCCGACCTTGTCCTTCTCGATCAGCACCACGCTCTTGCCGAGCTCGGCCGCACGTAGGGCTGCGGCGTATCCGCCGCTTCCGCCACCGAGGATGACGATGTCGGACAAGTTGTCGGCCACTGCAGCTCCTGCTCAGTCGAAGGTCCTTGTCCATCTTGGCACTTCCGCTTCGGCGGCGGCGCGGCGGAGGTGACCGGCGGGTAGCCGGTGCCGGCCACAGCGCTCGCCTGCGGAAGGGATAGCGCCTTCACAGGCAGCGATGCCATAGTTTCGGCTCACATGGTGTTTCGCGGCGACACACGGTGACCAGCCGGTAGAGGGGTGACGCAGTGGGCTTGCTACCCAGGCGCAGGCAGCGCCCCGGCACGCTCCGCTCGGCCAGCTCCGGTGATATCGAGCACCTCACCACCTTCGTCCGCGAGCACGGCGGCGTGGAGGCGTTCCTGGAGCCGCGCACCACCGTCACCGACACCACGGTCGTCCTCGTGGCCGGCAGTGGGGAGTGGACGCGTCGCCGCATCGAGGACTCCGACGCCGCCAGGACGTTCGCGAAGAAGCACGCCATCCCGCTCTACGACGCCGGGCTGGTGGGCTACCCGCAGCGGATGCGGGACTGGACCGCACGACAGAAGGCCGGCGGAGAGAAGCGATGACCCAGGCACCGAACCACGAATCGCTGGAAGCCGCCCTCGGTGAGATCCCGATCAAGCAGCTGCTGCACCTGCCGCGCTGGCTGGGGCCGCTCACCATCTGCTTCATGGCCGGTCTGCTGCCCTGGATCGTGTACCTCGCGATGACGCTGCCCGCCCGCTCGCGGGCCGACCACTACGACATCGCGTGGGTGGGCTTCGACTGCGCGATGTGGCTCGTCATCGGCATGCTCGGGTTCTGCGCCTTCACCGGCCGGGCGGCCACGGGGCCCTTCGCTGCGGTGGCAGCCACGATGCTCTGCCTCGACGCGTGGTTCGACGTCACCACCAGCCAGGGCCAGAGCCAGTTCGTCTTCGCCATCGTCCTGGCCGGGGCGGCAGAGATCCCGCTCGCAATCCTCTGCGGCTGGGTGGCCGTGAACGCCGAACTGGTACGGGCCCGCGCCTACCGGCGGCTGCGCTCCCGGTGGGAGCAGGCCGTGGAGCTGGCCCGTCAGGCCGACGAGCGGGCGATCGCCGCGGTGCGGGCCGCCATCACGACACTAGCCCTGCCACCGCAGCCGTAATCGTCCGCACGGCCGCACCGGTGCCGCCCTTGGGGGTGTAGCCGTGCGGTCCGCCGAGGTTCCACGCCGGCCCGGCGATGTCCAGGTGCACCCACGGGATGCCCTCCGGGACGAAGTCGCCGATGAACGCCGCACCCACCAGCATGCCGCCCCAGCGGTCGCCCGTGAGGCTCTGCAGGTCGGCAATGGGGGAGTCGAGCGCCGGGCGCAGCTCTGCGGGGATAGGCATGGCCCAGACCGCCTCGCCGGCCGCGTTCCCGGCGGCGGTGACCTGGTCACGCCACACGGGCTCGCCCATCGCGCCGATCACGCGGGTACCGAGGGCGACGAGCTGGGCGCCGGTGAGCGTAGACGCCTCGATCAGGTAGTCCGGCTCGTCCTCGACGGCGCGGATCACGGCGTCGGCGAGCACCAGGCGCCCCTCGGCGTCGGTGTCGGCCACCTCGACGGTGCGGCCGTTGCGCATCGTCAGCACATCACTCGGCCGGTAGGCGGTGCCCGAGGGCATGTTCTCCGCCATCGGCACCGTGGCCGTGACCTCCACCGGGATCTTCAGCGCGGCGATGGCCAGCACACTGGCGATCACCGCCGCGGCACCGCCCATGTCCGACTTCATCCAGTGCATGTTGGCGGTCTTGATGTTGAGGCCGCCGGAGTCGAAGGTGATGCCCTTCCCGACGAGCGCCACCTTGGCCTGCGGCTTGGCCGGGCGGTAGGTGATGCGGACCAGCCGCGGCCCGCGCGCCGAGCCGCCGCCGACGGCGAGGATGCCGCCGAACCGCCCGCGCTTGAGGCCTCGCTCGTCCAGCACCTCGACCTCCAGGCCGGCGGCGCTGGCCCGGGCGACGGCCCGCTCTGCGAAGGTGGCGGGGTAGAGATCGTTGGGCGGTGTGTTCACCAGGTCGCGGACGAAGAGCACCGCGTCGCTGACGGCCTGGGCGTGCTTGAGGTGGGCCCTGGCCGTGGCGTCGCTCGCCGCGGCGATGGTGACCTTGGCCAGCGCGGGCTTCGTGGCCTTCGACTTGTACTCGGTGAAGGCGTAGGCGCCGAGCTGGGCACCCTCAGCCAGCGCGTCGAGCGGGCCGTCGATCGCGAGGTGCACGTGCCTCTTGCCGGTGAGCCCGCGCAGCGCGGCACCCACGCCGCGGCGCAGCGCCTCGGCGGAGCCGTCGGTGCCCAGGCCGGCCGAGACGACGAGCGGGAACGGCGCCAGACCGAGCGTCGGGACCTTGACCACCTCGTCGGCCTTGCCGCTCGCGCCTGCCGTCTTGAGGGCGGCGAGCAGCTTTCCGCCGAGGGCCGCGTCGACCGGTGCCGCCCCCGGTGCCAGGCGCGGTCCGTCCGGGCTGCGGAGTAGCCCGATCACGACGGCGTCGCCGGCGAGTGGGGCAGTGGGTGCGACGAGGGAGACCTTGACCATTGGCCCAGCCTAGGACCGTAAGGTTTCGGGCATGGCAGACCTCCTCCGCTCACCCCTGTTCGACCGGCATGTGGCCCTCGGCGCGAAGCTCGCCGACTTCGGCGGCTGGGAGATGCCGATCGAGTACACGGCCAGCGGCGGCGGGGTGCTCAAGGAACATGCGGCGGTGCGCGAGGCCGTCGGCGTCTTCGACGTCTCGCACCTCGGCAAGGCCACCGTGGCCGGCCCCGGCGCTCGGGCGTTCGTCAACTCCTGCCTCACCAACGACCTGAGCCGGATCGCCCCGGGTCAGGCGCAGTACACGCTCTGCTGCGACGAGACGGGGGGCGTGGTCGACGACCTGATCGCCTACCTGGTGAGCGACGACGAGGTCTTCCTCGTGCCGAACGCCTCTAACACCGCCGAGGTGGTGCGCCGCCTCGCCGCCGCGGCACCCGACGGCATCACGGTCACCGGCCAGCACGACGCCTACGGCGTGCTGGCCGTGCAGGGGCCGCGTGCCGCCGAGGTGCTGGGGCGGCTGGGGCTGCCCACCGATCAGGACTACATGGAGTACCGCGACGCCGCCCTCGACGGCCGGCCCGTGCGCGTCTGCCGCACCGGCTACACCGGCGAGTACGGCTACGAGCTGCTGCCCCGCTGGGCCGACACCGGCTACGTCTGGGACGCACTCGTCGAGATCACCCGGGAGCTCGGTGGCATGCCGGCTGGTCTCGGTGCCCGCGACACGCTGCGTACCGAGGCGGGGTACCCGCTGCACGGCCAGGACCTCTCGCTGACGATCACACCGAACCAGGCGCGCTCGGGCTGGGCGGTCGGCTGGAAGAAGGACGCCTTCTGGGGCCGTGACGCCCTGCTCACCGAGCGGGAGGCCGGGGCGGCACGGCTGCTCTGGGGCCTCGAGTCGCTCGACCGCGGTATCCCGCGTCCGCACATGAGCGTGCTCGGTGCCGGCGGCACGCCCATCGGCGAGGTGACCAGCGGGACGTTCTCGCCGACCCTGCGCAAGGGCATCGGCCTGGCGCTGCTCGACCGAGGTGCCGCTGCCGAGGGCGACGAGGTGACCATCGACGTCCGCGGCCGCAGCTCAGTCGTGCGGGTCGTCAAGCCCCCGTTCGTCCCCATCCACACTCGGTAGCAGCTCGTCCGGGTCGGCCACCGCCGCCTCGGCGGGGGCGAGCTCGGCGCTGCGCCGCAGCGCGTGGATCGTCGCATTCAGGAAGGCGACGAGTGGCACCGCCAGCAGCGCGCCGGGAATGCCGTAGAGCGTGGTGCCCGCCACCACCGATATCGCGATGGCGAGCGGATGGACCTCCACGCTGCGGCTCATGATGAACGGCTGCAGCAGGTGGGCCTCGAGCTGGATCAGCACGATGATCGCCACCGCCACCACGATCGCTGCGGTGGCGCCGTGCTCGAGCAGGGCCACGGCCACCGCCAGCGCGCCGGTGACCGTGAGGCCGATCAGCGGGATGAAGGAACCGAGGAAGATCAGCACGCCGAGCGCGGCGGCCAGAGGCACCCGCAGCACGAGCAGCACGATCGTCACCGAGATGCCGTGGAAGAGCGCGATCAGCACCTGACCTCGCATGTAGCCACCGAGCGTGTGCCAGCCGGCGCGGCCGGCGACGTCGATCTGGGCCTGCGCCTGCCGCGGCAGCAGCCGCAGCACCCAGGCCCAGATCTGCTCGCCGTCGCGCAGCAGGAAGAACGTCGAGAGCAGGATCAGCAGCACTGCGCCGAGCCCCTCGACCACCGTCTGCACGGTTTGGATCGCGCCGCTGATCAGGGCGCTCTGGTGGTTCTTGATCGCCGAGGTGATGTTGTTGGCGACCTTGTCCAGGTCGCTGGACTTGAGGTGCAGCGGGCCGGTCTGCAGCCAGTGCCGGGTGCGGTTGACGAAGTCGGTGATCTGGTCGCCGAGCTGGCTGGAGTGCGAGGTGATCTGCCAGACGACGAACGTGCCGACCCCGCCGACGGCCGCTACGCCGATCAGGAGCGCGAGCGCGGCCGAGAGCGACTTCGGACCGGGGAGCACCCTGGCCAGCAGCAGTTGGACGGGATGCAGCACGGAGGTCAGGAAGAGCGCCAGGACGAAGGAGAACGCCACCAGCTCGATCCGGTTGAAGATCCGGGCGAAGACGTACAGGCCGACGCCGATGACGAGCAGCCGCCACGTCCAGGCAGAGGCGACCCGCACCCCCCACGTCACCGAGTCGGCTGCGTTGCGTTGCTCGTCTGCCACCCAGCGAGCCTAACCGGCCGGCTCAGTCCGAACTCAGCCGCCGAGCCGGGCAGCGGCCTGGAGAAGCGGTACCGCAAGCATCCCGGCCAGCCCGTCGCCGAGGCCGGAGCCGACGCCGAGCAGCACCTGCTGGCCCAGCCGGGTGAGGGCGAGCTCGTGCAGCGGATCGGGGCCGAGGTCGGCCGCACACCACCAGCGCACCGCACGCGGCTGGGCCTCGTAGGCCACGAGCGCGGCGGCGCAGGCCACCGGCCCGTCGAGCACCACGGGAGTGCGGCGCACGGATGCCCGCAGGATCAGTCCGGCCAGCAGCGCCAGCCGTGGGCTGCCGATAGCGGTGAGCAGGTCGTCGGCGTTGTCGTGGTGCGCCATCGCCCGGCGGCGTCCGTCGCGGACGTGCACCGCCAGGTCCATCCAGGCCTCGGGGTCGGTGGCCGCCGCACCCCGGCTGAGCACCTTCACCGGCTCGGTGTTCGTCAGCACCGAGACTGCCAGGGCCGCGTCGGCGCGGACCTCAGGCGAGGCCACGATCAGCAGGTCGGTCCCGCGGTCGGCCTCGGCGTCGGCGAGGGCGACGCCTGCCTCGAGGGCGGCCGACGGCCAGTCGGGCAGGTCGGTGACGATCCGCAGCCCCACGCCGGCGGCCTCGGCGGCTGCGCTGGCGGCAGCGCCGGGCTCGCCGTCGATGACGACGGCGTGGATCGACCGGAACGCCTCGTGCACGCCGAGCGGGTGCACGCCGGCGACCCACTCGGCCAGCGGGGCGAGCCGGCCCAGCCGCGCCGTGTCGCCGAGGCCCGCCCGCACGGTCGAGGCGCGATCGTGGTCGGGCCACTGCACGTCGGCACCGAGGGAGAGCAGGTCAGTCACGGTGCTGACCCTACGAGCCCGGCTGCCGGGTCGAAGCGGCGCACTAGAGTTTCGTGGGTACCCACCCGCAGGACGAGGAATCAGGAGCGCGACGTGAGCTGGATCTGGCGACTCGAGGACACCAGCGGGGCGGTCGTCACCGGCCCTGAGTCACCGGCCCACGGCAACCAGTCCGACGCCGAGTCGTGGCTCGGCGAGCAGTGGCGCGAGCTGAGCGAGGCCGGCGTCGCGCAGGCCACCCTGCTCAACGACGGCGCGGTGGTCTACGGGCCGATGAGCCTGTCGGAGTAAGTGGCTCAGATCTCGTCGCCGAGGGAGACCTGCGGGGCTGGCAGCCGCCAGCGCCGCGGCAGGTAGGCCCGGCTACCGGCGTAGAAGCCGATCGTCATGTTGCCGCCCTGCGTCTCGCTGAAGCGCTCCAGGGCGATGCGCCGGATGCGCTTGCCCATGAGGTACCACTCGCCGATGAAGCCGACGGCGAGTGCGAGGGTGATCAGCTGCAGGATCGGGGCATGGATGGCAGCACTCGCGATGAGCAGCAGGAAGAGCACCAGGAAGTAGTTGCTCGCCAGGCGCCGCGAGTCGACGTAGTCACGGGCCAGCTTGCGGGTACTGCCCTGGTCCCGCTTGCCGAGAACCGCCGGGTCGCCGGCCTTCAGGGCGGCGCGCCGCTGGGCCACCGTCATGTCCACGGCCGGGGTCTTGCGGGCCTCGCGGGCAGCGCGCGTCTGCTGCTTCTGCCGCGCGTAGGCCTCCTTGCGAGTCTTCGGCGCGGTGACCGGGCCACGCACCCCGGCGCGATCGCGGCGCTTGGGCGTGGGGCGACCCTTGGTCGTGGCGTCGGCAGGCTCTGCCTCGACGACGGCGGCGGCGGGCTCGGGGGTACGGCGGGACAGCTTCACAGCCCCCAGAGTAATGCCCGCCGCGTCGCCCCCAAACTCGTCGACCGGGCTACGGCAGCGCAAGCATCCGGTCGAGCGCGAGCCGGGCATTCGCGGCCACGGTCGGGTCGACCACGATCTGGTTGACGACCTGCCCCGCCACGAGCGCCTCGAGGGAGCGCACCAGGTGTGGCAGATCGATGCGGTTCATCGTCGAGCAGTAGCAGACCGTCTTCTCCAAGAAGACGATCCGCTTGTCAGGATGGGCATCGGCGAGCCGGCGCACCAGGTTCAGCTCGGTTCCGACGGCCCAGGCCGAGCCGGCCGGCGCGGCCTCGATGGTCTTGATGATGTACTCCGTGGAGCCGACCAGATCGGCGGCCAGCACCACCTCGTGCTGGCATTCGGGGTGCACGAGCACGTTCACATCCGGGATCTGCTCGCGGATGGCGGCGACGTTCTCGGCGGTGAAGCGGCCGTGCACCGAGCAGTGCCCGCGCCACAGGATCATCTTCGCCGCTCGCAGCTGCTCGGTGGTGAGGCCGCCGCCCGGCTTGTGCGGGTTGTAGACGACGCAGTCGTCCAGGCTCAGGCCCAGCTGCAGTACCGCGGTGTTGCGGCCGAGGTGCTGGTCGGGCAGGAAGAAGACCTTCTCGCCCTGCTCGAAGGCCCAGTTGAGCGCACGCTCGGCGTTGGACGAGGTGCAGACGGTGCCGCCGTGCTCGCCGGTGAAGGCCTTGATCGCGGCGGTGGAGTTCATGTACGTCACCGACACGACACCATCGGCGATGCCGGCCTCGACGAAGACGTCCCAGGCCTCGATCACCTGCTGGTGGTTGGCCATGTCGGCCATCGAGCAGCCGGCGGCGAGGTCGGGCAGGATCACCTGCTGGCTAGCGGCGGTGAGGATATCGGCCGATTCGGCCATGAAGTGCACGCCGCAGAAGACGATGTACTCCGCCTCCGGACGGGCCGCAGCGTCCTTGGCGAGCTTGAACGAGTCACCCGTGACGTCGGCGAACTGGATCACCTCGTCACGCTGGTAGTGGTGGCCGAGGACGAAGACCCGATCGCCGAGCGCGGCCTTGGCGGCCTGGGCACGGGCGACGAGGTTCGGGTCGGAGGCGGGGGGGAGGTCACCGGGACAGTCGACCCCGCGCTCGGAGGTGGGATCGCTGCCGCGACCGAGCAGGAGCAACGCGCTGGACGTCATTCGATCAGCGTAACCGCGCCGAGACACCCACTTCCGGCTGCGGTGCGTACCATGGAATATGCACCGGGTGACCGTCGTTGCCCGTAGCGTCGACCTACATAAGTTTTCGCACCGCATACCCCGGGAGCCCGCATGACTGCCACCGAGACCACCTCCGTCGCCACGCCCGTTGAGATAGGCACCTCCGCACCTGTCGAGGCGCCGGGCTCGCTGAGCCTTACGCCCACCGCGGCGGTCAAGGTTCGCGCCCTGCTTGACCAGGAGGGCCGTGATGACCTGCGTCTGCGCGTTGCCGTACAGCCCGGTGGCTGCTCGGGGATGCAGTACCAGCTCTTCTTCGACGAGCGCAGCCTCGACGGCGATGTCGAGCACGACCTCAACGGCGTGCCGGTGGTCGTCGACCGGATGAGCTCGCCGTACCTCGGTGGCGCCACGATCGACTTCACCGACACGATCGAGCAGCAGGGCTTCACCATCGACAACCCGAACGCCGGCGGCGGCTGCGCCTGCGGCAACTCCTTCTGCGGCTGACGGTTTTCCGCGGCTGAGGGCCCGACCGTCGACCTGAGGCGGATCAGCGCCTGACGTTGAGTGGTGCGTTGTCCGTTGAGTGGTGCGATATACCGCGCCACTCAACCGATACCGCACCACTCAACTGGGTTGGGGCGCCCCGCTGCGGGGTCAGCGCTTGCGGGCGTAGATCACCAGTGCGGTGTGCGTCACCTTCGGCATCCGGGGCTCGACGACGGTCGCGAGTC
>JAOPUX010000126.1 GCA_025963285.1 Jatrophihabitans sp. | reverse complement strand
GATCTTCACCGCCAGCATCGACGAGGGGCTCAACGCCAACGCCTACATCGTGCCGGGCCTCGGCGACGCCGGCGACCGCCAGTTCGGCCCCCGCTAAATTCGCTCGGCCCACTGAGGATTCGCTCGGCCCCGCTAATTTGCCGAGTGGCTAGTTCGGACGCGAGTGGCTGGGCGACACGCCGCCACTCGGCGCCGAACTAGCCACTCGGGGGAGATCCACAGGCGGACGGGCTGTCCACAGTCTCGGCTGGCGCGGTACCTGCACGGGCTTGCCGGGCCACCGTGTGGTCATGCTGAACAGACATCGACTCGCCGTCGAATCCGACCAAGACCCGGTCCGCCTCGCGCGGGGGTGCTGGGTCGTCGAACCTGATGCGTCCGAACTCGACGGGACCTGCGCCGCGGTCCTGCGGTCCTGCAACGCCGATGCCGTGATCGTCTCTACGACCGCAGCCCGCCTCTACGATCTGTGGCTGCCCGACGTACCCGACGAGATCCATGTCGCGACGGTGCTGCCTGACCGCGCCGGCCGGGACATGCGCCGCCCTCAACGCAGGGAGTTCGTGGCGCATCGCTGGACTGCTCCGAGCCACGACGTCAGCCTCGTGCGGGGCGTGCCCGTCACGACGCCGGCGCGGACCTGGCGTGACCTCGCGAGCGTGCTCGGCTTGCCGGCACTGGTTGCGGCGGGCGACAGCGTGCTCCGGATGGGCGTCCCGTTCGAGGAGTTGGAGGAGGTGGTTCGGCGGACGGCGCGCCACCGCTACGTCCGGCGGTCTCGAGCCGCGCTGGAACTTCTCGACGCGCGGTCGGCATCCCGACCGGAGAGCCATCTTCGCGTCGCGATCAGTGCGCCTGGCATCCCGAGATTCGCAGTGAACGAGGACGTCTACCGCGACCGGGGAGGATGGCTAGCCCGCCCCGACCTCTCGCATGCCGAAGCACGCATCGCGCTGGAGTATCAAGGGCTCGATCACGCCGATCCGGAGCGGATGCGGCGTGACCTCAGCCGGGCGGCCGACCTGCGCGATGAGGGATGGCTCGTGCTCGCCTACGGTCCGGCGGAGGTATTCGGCAGGCCCTGGCAGATCGAAACCGAGGTACGGCTGGCCGTGAGAGCGCGGGCGCCGCATCTCGTACGTCGCCCCCGCGTGCAGTCCGGTACGCCGAGTGGCTAGTTCGGACGCGAGTGGCTGGGCGACACGCCACCACTCGGCGCCGAACTAGCCACTCGGCGAAAGGTCCGGCGAAAGGTCCGGGCGAAGGGGGCGGACGAAGCGGAAGGGGGGAGGGCGACGGACGCGGGTGATCAGAGGGACGTGGCGATCCGGTGCGCGCCGGCTACGAGGAGCGGGGCGAAGCGCTGGCCCGGAGTCCTGCCCAGCCGCTCGATGGGTCCGGAGATCGAGATGGCGGCCAGCAGCTCGCCGCCGCGCGCCGTGCTGCGGACCGGTGCCGACACCGAGGCCACCCCGGCCTCCCGCTGACCGATCGACTGTGCCCAGCCGCGGCGGCGGACGTCGGCCAGCAGCCGGGGCGTGAACTCCGATCCGGACAGCAGGTCGGAGAGCTCGGCGGCGTCACCCCACGCGCAGATGACCTGGGCGGCCGAGCCGGCGGTGAGCGGTAGTCGCGAACCGACCGGCACGGTGGTGCGTAGCCCGGTGGCCCGTTCGGCGACGGCCACGCAGACCCTCTCGTTGCCGTCGCGACGGTAGAGCTGCGCGCTCTCGCCGCTCTCGTCACGCACCCAGGCCAGCACCGGCTGGGCGGCGGCGACGAGCGGGTCGGGGAGTGCGGTGGCCAGCTCGCCGATCCGCGTGCCGAGGACGAAGCGGCCGTCCAGGTCGCGTGCGATGAGGCGGTGCACCTCGAGCGCCACGGCGAGGCGGTGTGCGGTGGCGCGGGGGAGTCCGGTGGACTCGACCAGCTCGGCGAGCGTCTTCGGGGCCTCGGCCACGGCGGCGAGGATGGCCACGCTCTTGTCGACGACACCGATCCCGCTCACTTGACCTGCGCTGGTATCGTTTCCCATAAGGCGATACTAGTATCTCAAATAGTGAGATAGCAAGCACGAAGCAAGAGCGAGGGTGACGCAATGGGCAAGACGCTGGCGGAGAAGCTCTGGGAGAGCCATGTCGTGCGTAGCGCGGTAGGCGAGCCGGATCTGATCTACATCGACATGCACCTCGTACACGAGGTGACGAGCCCGCAGGCCTTCGAGGGGCTGCGGCTGGCGGGACGTCCCGTGCACCGGCCGGACCTCACGCTAGCTACTGAGGATCACAACACACCGACCGACTACACGCTCCCGTTGATCGGTACCAGCTCGATCAAGGACGAGGTCAGCCGCACCCAGATCGAGGCGCTGCGCAGCAACTGCGCGGAGTTCGGCGTGACGATCTACCCGATGGGTGACGCCGAGCAGGGCATCGTCCACGTCATCGGTCCGCAGCTCGGGATCACCCAGCCGGGCATGACGATCGTCTGCGGTGACTCCCACACCTCGACCCACGGTGCCTTCGGGGCGCTGGCCTTCGGCATCGGCACCAGCCAGGTCGAGCACGTCCTCGCCACGCAGACGCTGCCGCTGGACCGGCCGAAGACGATGGCCGTCACCGTCAACGGTGAGCTGGCTCCGGGTGTCACCCCGAAGGACGTCATCCTCGCGGTGATTGCCAAGACCGGCACCGGCGGTGGGCAGGGCTACATGGTCGAGTACCGCGGCAGCACCTTCGAGGCGATGAGCATGGAGGGCCGGATGACGGTCTGCAACATGAGCATCGAGTGGGGCGCACGCGCCGGCATGATCGCCCCGGACCAGACCACCTTCGACTACGTGCAGGGCCGCGACCATGCCCCGAAGGGTGCCGACTGGGACGCCGCCGTCGAGGCGTGGACGCAGCTACGCACCGACGACGACGCCGAGTTCGACGCCGAGATCAGCCTGGACGCCGCCGACATCACGCCTTTCGTGACCTGGGGCACCAACCCGGGTCAGGGCGCGCCGCTGTCGGACATCGTGCCGTTCCCGTCGCTGATCGAGGACGAGTCCGAGCGCGTCGCCGCGGAGAAGGCCCTGCAGTACATGGGGCTCGAGGCCGGCACGCCGCTTCGTGAGATCGCCGTGCAGACGGTCTTCGTCGGCTCGTGCACCAACGGCCGCATCGAGGACCTGCGGGCCGCCGCTGCGGTGATCGAGGGGCACAAGGTGGCAGACGGTGTCCGCATGCTGGTGGTGCCGGGAAGCGTGCGGGTACGCAAGCAGGCCGAGGAAGAGGGCCTCGATAAGGTCTTCATCGCAGCCGGTGCCGACTGGCGTCAGGCCGGCTGCTCGATGTGCCTGGGAATGAACCCCGACCAGCTCGCACCGGGGGAGCGCAGCGCGTCGACCTCCAACCGCAACTTCGAAGGACGGCAAGGCAAGGGCGGACGCACCCACCTGGTGTCACCCCTGGTTGCCGCCGCCACCGCCATCACCGGCCACCTCGCCAGCCCCGCAGACATCTAAGGAAGACGGACATGGACAAGTTCACCGTGCATACCGGTACCGCGGTGCCGCTGCGTCGGAGCAACGTCGACACCGACCAGATCATCCCGGCCGTCTACCTCAAGCGGATCACCCGCACCGGCTTCGAGGACGGACTCTTCAACGCCTGGCGCACCAACGAGCCGGACTTCGTGCTGAACCGTCCCGCCTTCGCAGGGGCGACGATTCTCGTCGCGGGCCCGGACTTCGGCACCGGTTCGTCGCGCGAGCACGCGGTGTGGGCGCTGCACGACTATGGCTTCAAGGCCGTCATCTCGCCGCGCTTCGCCGACATCTTCCGCGGCAACTCGCTCAAGGCCGGCCTGCTGACGGTCGAGCTCGCCGAGAAGATCGTCCAGCGCCTGTGGGACGACATCGAGGACGACCCTGCGATCCAGGTCACCGTCGACCTCGTCGAGCGCCAGGTCCGCTGGAGCGGTGAGGTACACGACTTCGACCTCGACGACTACAGCCGCTGGCGGCTGCTCGAGGGCCTCGACGACATCGGCCTGACCCTGCGCCACGTCGACGACGTCGCCGCCTACGAGCAGGCGCGCCCGGCGTGGAAGCCGACGGCGATCTCCACCGCCAGCTGAGAATTCTGCTGTTTGGCAAGAAAAGTCCTGCGACACAGGGGTGATTGCGTTGTTGTGGCGCATCGTTCGTCGTAGCGTGCGGACGAGGCGACCACTAACTGGTCGATACAACCCGTCCCAGGAGGACACGTGCCCAACAAGGCCCAGTTCGTCGAGGCACTCGCAGAGCGGCTCGATGGAGACAAGAAGCGCGCTGCGGCCGCACTCGACGCTGTGATCGACACGGTCTACGCCGCAGTCGCCAAGGGTGAGCGCGTTGCACTCACCGGCTTCGGTGTGTTCGAGAAGCGTGAGCGTGCCGCTCGCACCGCCCGCAACCCCGCCACCGGTGCCACGGTGAAGGTCAAGAAGACCAGCGTCCCCGCCTTCCGCGCCGGCGCCGAGTTCAAGGCGATCACCAGCGGTGCCCGCAAGCTCGCCAAGGCTCCGGCCAAGAAGGCTGCCGCTCCGGCCAAGAAGGCCGCTGCGGTGAAGGCTCCGGCCAAGAAGGCTGCAGCGGTGAAGGCTCCGGCCAAGAAGGCGCCCGCCGCCGTCAAGGCTCCCGCCAAGAAGGCTCCGGCAGTGAAGGCCCCGGCCAAGAAGGCTCCGGCCAAGGCCGTCGCGAAGAAGGCTCCGGCCAAGAAGGCCCCTGCCAAGAAGGCCTAGTCGCACCAGCACTACCCGAAGGGCCGGTCCGTGAGGACCGGCCCTTCGTGCGTCCAGCCCCGCCCAGCCTTGCCAACTGTCATAGCCCCGTGCACCCATACCTGCACCGGCCCAAGACCAATCGACGAAGCCGGAAGCCGAAAGCGAAGCCGGAAGCCGACAGCGGAGGCGGAGCCGGGAGGGGCGGCGTCAGGAGCGTGGATGGGCCTGGCGGGAGCCCCGAGGAACGAGGGGCGGATGGTTGCGACGACGCCGCCCCTCCCGGCGCAGCCGGTCCGCAGCCGGACCGCAGCCGGGCTCAGGGAGCGTCGTAGTGGTCGGCCGCGATGACCTCACCGTCCACCATCGACAACACCCACCACGCGCCCTTCTTGGTCTCGGTAACCCGTACGCCCGGCCCCATCTGGTCGACCAGCTCGGGGATGGTCACGCCCTGGCTGCAGACGACGCTGCTCGTCCCGGGCTTGGCCACGGCCAGCAGCGCCGTCTGGGTGGTGGCCGGCGAGCGGAGGTAGGTCTCGTCGGAGAAGGCGTCCTGCACCTCGACGATGAGGCCGAGCGAATCGGCCAGGGGCTGCACGGTCTGCTGGCAGCGCAGCGGCACCGCGGAGTAGATCCGTTCGGGGCCGAAGTAGCTCAGTGCCTTGCGTAGCCGGGCGGCCTGCCGGATGCCGTTGGGGTCGAGCGGGCGCAGGTCGTCCGGGCCGCTCCACTGGGAGCGCTTGCCGGCCTTGGCGTGACGCACGAGCACCACCACGGCCTCGGGTTCGGGCATCGCGGCGAAGTCCGTGACGACGGAGCGGTCGGCGTCGTAGGTCAGCCGCCGCACCGCATGGCCGAGGGGCAGCCACTCGACAGTGGCCACCTCGGCGTTGGGCGCGAAGGCACCGCCGCGGTAGCGCATCGACCAGTAGGTCACCCGCTTGAGGCTGTCGCCGATCGTGTAGCGGACGGTGCCGACCCGCCGCGACACGACGATGTCGGCGCCGATCTCCTCGCGCACCTCGCGCACGGCTGCGGTCAGGGGGCTCTCGCCGGGCTCCAGCTTGCCCTTGGGCAGCGACCAGTCGTCGTAGCGGGGCCGGTGCACCACGGCCAGTTCGACGACGCCGTTGCGGGCGCGCCAGACCAGGCCGCCGGCGGCCTCGACGGCCCGGGATTCGGTCACCGGTTCACTCGCCGCGATCGGCGAGGCGCTTGGCCAGCAACTCCTGGTAGTCGGCGCGGCCGCGCGAGCGTTCCCAGCGGCCGTCGGCGTTGAGCTCCCAGCATGCGGTGTCGGCATCGAAGGCGAGGTCGAGCATCTCGCGGACCTCGTCGACAGCCTGCGGGTCGGAGACCTGGCAGAGCACCTCGACGCGGCGATCGAGGTTGCGGTGCATCAGGTCGGCCGACCCGATCCAGTACTCGGGCTCGCCGTCGTTGCCGAAGTAGTAGACCCGCGAGTGCTCCAGGAAGCGCCCCAGGATCGAGCGGGTGGAGATGTTCTCGGAGAGGCCGGGTACCCCGGAGCGGATCGTGCAGAACGTCCGCACGAGCAGGTCGATCTGCACACCCTCGCGGGAGGCCCGGTAGAGCGCGTCGATCATCTGCTCGTCGACCAGGTGGTTGGTCTTGAACTGGATGCGTGCCGGACGCCCCGCCCGGGCGTGCTCGACCTCGCGCTCGATCCGCTCGATCAGCCCCTGCCGCACTCCGTTGGGTGCCACCATCAGCGCGCGGTACGACGTCTGGCGCGAGTAGCCGGTGAGGACGTTGAAGAGGTCGGTGAGGTCGGCGCAGATGTTCTCGTCGGCGGTGAAGAGCCCGAGGTCCTCGTACATGCGGGCGGTCTTCGGGTTGTAGTTGCCGGTACCGATGTGGGCGTAGCGGCGGATCGTGTTGCCCTCTTGCCGCACGACCAGCGCCGTCTTGCAGTGCGTCTTGAGGCCGACCACGCCGTAGACGACGTGGCAGCCGGCGCGCTCCAGAGCGCGGGCCCAGCGGATGTTGGCCTGCTCGTCGAAGCGGGCCTTGATCTCCACGAGTGCCACGACCTGCTTGCCGGCCTGGGCGGCGTCGATCAGTGCGTCGACGATCGGCGAATCACCGGAGGTGCGGTAGAGCGTCTGCTTGATAGCCAGGACGTTCGGGTCTGCCGCGGCCTGCTCGATGAAGCGCTGCACGCTGGTGGCGAAGGACTCGTAGGGGTGATGCACGAGCACGTCACCGTCGCGGAGGGTGGCGAAGACGGACTTGGGCTTCTCGCCGTCGACGAACCGCGGGTGGGTCGCCGGCACGAAGCGGCGCTCCTTCAGCGCGGGGCGGTCGAGGTCGTAGACCTGCCAGAGTGCGCTGAGGTCGAGCAGGCCGGGCACGTGCTGCACCTGGTCGACGTCGACGTCGATCTCGCTGACGAGCAGCTCGACCACCTCGGGGTCGATGTCGTCGGTGACCTCCAGACGGACGGCCGGGCCGAAGCGGCGCCGCATGAGCTCACGTTCGAGGGCCTGCAGCAGGTCCTCGTCGCGGTCCTCCTCCACCTCGAAGTCGGCGTTGCGGGTGACCCGGAAGACGTGGTGCTCGACGACCTCCATGCCGGGGAAGAGCGCCTGCAGGTGGGCGGCGATGAGGTCCTCGATCGGCAGGAACTCGGCCTCGACGGCCGACTGCGACACCACCACGAAGCGGGGGACGTTGTTGGGCACCTTCACGCGGGCGAAGTGCTGCACGCCGCCCTCGGTGTCGCGCACGAGCACGGCGAGGTTCAGCGAGAGGCCGGAGATGTACGGGAACGGGTGCGCCGGGTCAACGGCCAGCGGGGTGAGCACCGGGAAGACCTTGGAGCGGAAGTACTCGCCGAGCCGGGCGTGCTGCTCCTCGTCGAGGGCGTCCCAGCGGCGGATGTGGATGCCCTGCTCGACGAGCAGTGGCGCGATGACGTCGCGGAAGCAGCGGCCGTGCCGGTCGACCAGCTCGGCGATGCGGGTGCTCAGCGAGGCCAGCACCTCGCGCGGGGAGAGCCCGTCGGCCGAGGTCACCTCCAGCCCCATGTCAGCGCGACGCTTCAGCCCGGCCACGCGCACCATGTAGAACTCGTCGAGGTTGCTGGCGAAGATCGCGAGGAACTTCATCCGCTCGAGCAGCGGCTGCTGGCGGTCCTCGGCAAGGTTCAGCACCCGCTCGTTGAAGGCCAGCCAGGAGAGTTCACGGTTGCTGTAGCGCTCGCCGGGCAGGTCGCTGGAGGTGTCGATCGCGGGGGCGTAGTCACCCTCGGGGACGGCATCGGCGGCCTCGACCAGGGCTTCGGCCGTGATGGCCTGCGGGGCGCTCATGGTCCTCATCATGCCGGGTACAGGTGAACTGGGGGTATACCCCCCGTTGCAGCCGTCAGAGACGCGCCCATCGCGCGAGGACCTCGCTGCTGCGTGGCCCGACGCCCAGCAGCCGGGCCGTCTCGAGTTCGGCGACGGTGTCGACGTCGGCGCGCAGGCTCTCACCTGCGGCCAGTGCGGTGGCGGCCGCGGCGTGCCGGGCTGCCGAGCCGAGACCGAAGCGTGGCTCCAGCGCCGTGCCCGGGGTGACGGCCAGCAGGGTCGTACCGGTGCCCGAGGCGTCGGCCACGAAGGCACGGGGGTGCGCGGCGGCGGCGCGCAGTGCGGCGTCGAGCTCTGCCGGGCGCAGTGCGGGGAGATCGCCGACGAGTGCGGCGATGCCGTCGGCTGGCCACCTCGACGCGATCTCGCGAGCCGCCTCGGCCAGGCCGGCGTTGAGCCCCGGCTCCGTCTGGACGACGGTCAGCGCGGCGTCGAAGTCGCCGGGGACGTCGGTGACCACCACCACCCGGGCGACGGCCGGCGCGCCCGCGGCGGCGGCCAGGGTGTCAGCCCGGATGGCCTCCACCAGCTCTACGTGGGCCACGGGGTCGAGGGTGGCGGCGAGGCGGGACTTGGCCGAGGGGAGCGCCTTGAGGGGTACGAGCACCGTCCAGCGCAGCGTCGCCGCCTCCCGGTTGCCCATCGTCACCACGGTAGCGCCCGCGGCGCGGTCGCCTGGAGGCGATACCTGGTGTCCGGCATTGCGGGCATACGGCAGACTGGTGCAGACGGGAGACAACCGCAGCTAGGGGGTAGGCGTGCCAGGGACTACGAAGCTCCGTAGACCATGGCACGGTGAGAAGCTCGGGTTGGCGTGGGCCATCGTCATGGGCATCCTCTACGTCCCGTTCTCCGTGCTGGTGAAGAGCACGTACCGCAACCTCGACAAGCTGCCGCAGACCGGCGGGGCGATCATCGTGGTCAACCATGTTTCGCACGCCGACCCGTTCCTCGTCGCCAAGATGGTCATCGACGGAGCACGTCGCCCGCGCTTCCTGGCCAAGGACACCCTCTTCACCACGCCGATCGTCGGGCTGGCCATGCGCACCATGGGGCACATCCCGGTCAAGCGCGGCACCGCAGATGCCCGCGAGTCGCTCGGCGCCGCCGTCGACGCCCTGCGGGCAGGTGGCATGATCGTGCTGCACCCCGAGGGCACCGTCACCCGCGATCCGGATGGCTGGCCGATGATCGGCAAGACGGGCGCGGCCCGGCTGGCCCTGCTGGCTCCCGAGATCCCGGTGATCCCGATCGCGCAGTGGGGCGTGCAGGACCAGATCAACCTGTACCGCAAGAAGATCAAGCTGATCCCAAGGCCCAAGCACGTCATGTCCGTCGGGGCGCCGATCGACCTGTCGGAGTTCGCCGGGGCCGACCTGGATGAGAAGACGCTGCACGTCGTCACCGATGTGATCATGCGGCGCCTGCGTAACGACGTCGCCGCGCTGCGTGGCCTGCCTGCCCCCACCGGCGACCTCTTTCATTGGGTCCGCCCTACCGATCTCCCGAGTGACGAGCTGCGCAGCCCCGCCGAAGACCCGCGCAGGGAGCAGGGGTGAGGGCCGCCGTTCTCGGCGCAGGCTCCTGGGGTACCGCATTCGCGAAGGTGCTGGTCGATGCCGGCAACGACGTCACGCTCTGGGCACGCCGCCCGGAGCTGGCAGCCCAGATCGACGGCGAGCACGCCAACCCCCGGTACCTGCCCGGGATCGAACTGCCGGAGGCGCTGCGCAGCACCCACGACGCCGCCGCGGCCCTCGCCGGGGCCGAGATGGTGGCCTTCGCCATCCCGTCCCAGACCTTCCGCGAGAACCTCGCCGGGTGGGTGGGGCTGCTGCCGGCCGATGCCACCCTCGTCAGCCTGATGAAGGGCGTGGAGCTCGGGACGGCCAAGCGGATGACAGAGGTGATCGCCGAGGTGGCCGGCGCCGATCCGAGCCGCATCGCCGTGATCTCCGGGCCGAACCTGGCCATGGAGATCGCCCAGGAGCAGCCCACCGCGACCGTGATCGCCTGCACCGACGCGCAGCGGGCCGCGGCACTGCAGGAGGCCTGCTCGGCGCCCTACTTCCGGCCCTACACCAACTCCGACGTCGTCGGCTGCGAGCTCGGGGGCGCCGTCAAGAACGTCATCGCGCTGGCCTGCGGCATCGCCCAGGGGATGGGCTTCGGTGACAACACGGTGGCCTCCATCATCACCCGCGGGCTGGCCGAGACGGGCCGGCTCGGCATCGAGCTGGGCGCCGACCCGCTCACCTTCGCCGGCCTGGCCGGGTTGGGCGATCTCGTCGCCACCTGCTCGTCTCCTCTGTCGCGCAACCGCAGCTTCGGGCTGCGGCTGGGGCTGGGAGAGTCGCTCGAGCAGGCCCAGTCGGCCACGAACGGTCAGGTGGCCGAGGGCGTGAAGTCCTGCCACTCGGTGCTCGAGCTGGCCCGTAGCCACGGCATCGAGGTGCCGATCACCGAGGCGGTCGAGGCGGTCTGCTTCGGCGGCCTCACCCCGTCGGCCATGCTCGCGCTGCTCATGTCCCGCTCGGTGAAGAGCGAGGCGCGCTGATGGCGAGGATCCGGGTGGCGGTGATCTACGGTGGCCGCAGCAGCGAGCACGGCATCTCGGTGGTCTCCGCGGGCAGCGTCATCAGCGTCCTCGACCCGGCGAGGTACGAGGTCATCCCGGTGGGCATCACGCCGGCGGGCAAGTGGGTGCTGACCGACGGTGACGCCTCACGGATGCAGATCGCCGACCGCGTCGTTCCGCAGGTCACCGACGGCACGTCGGTGGCGCTGCCCGGCGACCCCACCGCGGGCGGTCTGGTGGCCCTCGATCCTGGCGCGGCAGTCAGCGCGCTAGGTGCCGTCGACGTCGTCTTCCCGGTGCTGCACGGCCGCTTCGGCGAGGACGGCACGATCCAGGGCCTCTTCGAGATGGCCGGCGTGCCCTACGTCGGCCCCGGCGTGCTCGCCTCCGCGGCGGCCATGGACAAGGAGTTCACCAAGAAGCTGCTGGCCGCCGACGGCCTCGACGGTGGCAGCTACGTCGTGGTGCGGCGACCCGACGAGCTGGCCGCGGTCGACGTCCACGCGCTCGGGCTGCCGGTCTTCGTGAAACCGGCCCGCGCCGGGTCGTCGCTAGGCATCTCCAAGGTCACCGACTGGGCCGACCTGAACGATGCGGTGACCGAGGCGTTCCGGCACGACAGCAAGGTGATCATCGAGGCGGCGGTGGTCGGCCGTGAGGTCGAGTGCGGTGTGCTCGAGAACGCCGACGGCCGCCCCGAGGCGAGCCTGCCGGCCGAGATCCGGCTGGTGCGCGGGCACGACTGGTACGACTTCGAGGCCAAGTACCTCGACGACGCCTGCGAGTTCGACATTCCCGCGCTGCTCTCGCCGGAGGTCACCGCCCGGGTGCGCGAAGCCGCCTGCCGCGCGTTCAGCGCGCTCGACTGCGCGGGCCTGGCCCGGGTCGACTTCTTCGTCACGCCCGACGAGCGGGTGCTCGTCAACGAGGTGAACACGATGCCCGGCTTCACGCCGATCTCGATGTACCCGAAGATGTGGGCGGCCACCGGCGTCGACTACCCGACGCTCGTCGACCGCCTCATCGCCGCTGCCCTCCGTCGCGGCGCTGCCTAGCATCACGGCATCTCGGCGCGGCCGCTGCGGGCGTTTCAGCGTCCCTAGGCGGGGATCGTGGCAGCGGTGGCCGCGCCGCCGAGGTAGGCGAGATCGAAGCGGTGCTCGAGATAGCGCAGCAGGCTGTAGAGCGTCAGCCGGCTCGTCACCGTCGTCGGCGCGATGCCGGCGCCGACGATGAACGTCGGGATCTGGTTGGACTCGCTGTGGTCGTCCTCGTCCCACGTCACCACGAGCTGGCTGTGGTGGGTGGTGGCCCACCGGACGTAGCCGGAGAGGTGCGCCCGCAGCCACGTGTCGCCCTGGGCCACGGTGCCGTCGTGCATGTCATGGTCGAGGTTCGGGATCACGAACGAGACGCTCGGCAGCGTGGTGTAGTCGGTCGGGAACGCCGTCAGCGGCTGGCCGACCTGGGCCGGAAGGTCGGCGAAGTTCGTCCAGGGAGCGTGCTTGCGGGCATAGCGGCCGGTGGCGCAGGTGAGGTTCGCCGTGTTGGGCAGCCCCTCGGCGTACCCGGCGAAGCTGAGGTGGGCGTCGAGCAGCTGACGCGCCAGGTTGGTGGCGCCGAAGGTTTGTGGGCAGACGTCGGAGGTGAGCCCCCGCGTGCTGCCGGAGAAGAGGGCTACGTAGTTGGGCTGGCTCGGGTGCCGGATGGCGAACATCGAGGTGAGGTTGAGCCCTTGCCGGGCGAGTTCGTTCAGGTACGGCGCGCTGCGGTCTCCGATGATGTCGCGGTAGGAACGGTTCTCCATCAGCACGACGACCACGTGCCCGGACCGGGCCGCGGGAGCCGTCGACGGTGTCGCGGTGGCGGTGGCCGGCGGGGTGGTGACCGCTGGTGAGGTGGCCGCTGGGACGGTGGAGCTGACGGCCGGGGTGGCGGAGGTGGTCGACACGGTGTGCGCGGTCGAAGTGCAGCCAGCCAGCACCAGCACGAGTGCCGTCGCGAGCCGTCGCACGGTTCAGGCCCCGCCGACCGGCAGCACGAGCAGGGCCAGCAGCCGGTCGAGTTCGGCCGCGGGGTCGCTGGTGAGGCCGGTGTGGATCGGACCGGGCTGCACAACGGTGCTGCGCGGTGCGGCCAGCCACCGGAAGCGGCGCCCGATCTCCTCGGCCGCGGCGGGCCCCGAACCGTCGTCGGCGCAGGTGTTGGCCGCGGCCTGCAGCGCTGCGCTGATCGCGTCGACATCGGCCGATGGATCGACGGCCAGTAGCCGCGCCGGGTCGAGCTGCACCCGTGCGCCCAGGAACGCCCCGGCCTGGCTGTAGAGGATCACGCCGGCGTTGATCGACTCACCGCGCTCGACGCGGGGGATCACCCGCAGCAGCACGTACTCGAAGGGGATGCGGCTCACGGCGTACCGCCCAGCCACGCGGGCCGGTTGCCGCGCACCGGTGCGCTGCGCTGCCTCTCGTCGTAGGACTCGACGGCGTCGCGGAGCACCGGCAGCCAGGTGGCGCGGTCCTCTAGGCGGGCGGTGAGCCGATCCCGGTAGGCGGCGCGCACCGCGGCGGGGTCGGCGAAGCCGGGCTCGTCGGCAAGCCACTCGTCCGGCACGAGGGCCGTGGCGGCATCGAGGGCCGGCGCGGTCACCAGCGGCGCCAGCCGTGCCTCGGCGGCGGCCAGGTCGGGCGTGCACCCCAGCAGGGCGTGATCGGCCGGGCTGAACGGCGACGGCCCGGCCGACCAGCTGTGGTGGAAGGTCAGGGCGGCGCCGTGGTCGATCAGGTAGGGATGCCCGTGCCAGAAGAGCATGTTGGGGTTGCGCCACGAGCGGTCGACGTTGCCGATCAGGGCGTCGAACCAGAGCACCTCGCCGGCCAACCCGGCGGGCACGGTGAACGCGGCCGGGTCGAGGTCGAGCGAGCCGGGCAGGAAGTCCACACCGAGGTTGGTGCCCGGGCTGCGCCGGATGAGGTCCTGGATCTCCTCATCAGGCTCGTTGGCCGCGAGGATCGGGTCCAGCTCGACGGTGACGAGCTCGGGCACCGGCAGGCCCAGCGCGCGGGCCAGCTCACCGCAGATCACCTCGGCCACGAGCGCCTTGCGTCCCTGCCCGGCGCCGTGGAACTTGACCACGTAGGTGCCGAGGTCGTCGGCCTCCATCAGCCCCGGCAGCGACCCGCCCTCGCGCAGCGGGGTGACGTACCGGGTGGCGGTGACGCGCCGGAGGCTCACCACGCGGCCTTCGCGTAGTCCTTCAGGAAGCAGCCGTAGAGGTCGTTGCCCGCCTCACCCTGCACGATCGGGTCGTAGACGCGGGCGGCTCCGTCGACCAGGTCGAGCGGGGCGTGGAAGCCCTCCTCGGCCAGCCGGACCTTCGTGTAGTGCGGGCGCTCGTCGGTGATCCAGCCGGTGTCGACGGCCGTCATCAGGATGCCGTCGCCGAGCATCTCGGCGGCACTGGTACGGGTGAGCATGTTCAGCGCGGCCTTGGCCATGTTGGTGTGCGGGTGTCCGGGGCCCTTGTAGCCCCGGCTGAAGACGCCCTCCATCGCCGAGACGTTCACGATGTACTTGCGCCGGGCCGGGCTGGCGGCCATCGAGGCGCGCAGCCGGCTGATCAGCAGGAACGGTGCGGTGGTGTTGCAGAGCTGCACCTCGAGCAGCTCCATCGGATCGACATCCTCGACCGTCTGCGTCCAGCTGTTCACCGAGTTGACGTCCGGTACGAGGCCGCCGGCGTCGATGGCCGTGGCGTCGGCGATCCGGTCGAGGGAGGCCGAGCCCGCGATGAGTGCCAGCCGGGAGATGTCCTTGCCGGCCAGCCCGTCCGGCAGGTGCGGGGTGGGGTGCGCGGAGAGGCTGCCGGCCAGCGCCAGCGGGTGGGCATCGGAGATGTGGTCGAAGGTCAGCATCTCCGGCAGCGGGCCGTCGGGCAGTGGCTCGGCCTCGGCCGCGGCGAGCGGGGCATACGCGCCGGGGGAGCGGCGGACCGTCTGTGCGGCGTTGTTGATCAGGATGTCGAGTGGGCCGGCTGCGGCCACCGAGTCGGCCAGGGCAACCACCTGGGCCGGGTCGCGCAGGTCGACGCCGATGACGCGTAGCCGGTGCAGCCAATCGGCGCTGTCGGGCAGCGAGGCGAAGCGGCGGGCGGCGTCGTTGGGGAAGCGGGTGGTGATCGTGGTGTGGGCACCGTCGCGCAGCAGCCGCAGCGCGATGTACATCCCGATCTTCGCCCGGCCTCCGGTGAGCAGTGCTCGTCGGTCGGTGAGGTCGGTGCGGGCGTCGCGGTGGGCGTGGTTCTCCGCGGCGCACGACGGGCAGAGCTGGTGGTAGAACGCGTCGACCTCGGTGTAGTCCTGCTTGCAGATGTAGCAGGGCCGGGCCTTGATGAAGCGTCCCGCGCTGGCCCCCACCGCGTTGCTGACGAGCGGGATGCCCTCGGTCTCGTCGTCGATGCGCTGGGGCGACCCGGTGGCGGTGGCGGCGACGACCGCACGGTCGTTGGCCTGGATGGCCTCACGCCGGACCTCGCGGCGGCGCTTCTTCAGCGTCTTGAAGATCGCTCCGGTGGCTCTGCGGATAGCGGCGGCGTCGGGGTGGTCGGGGTCGAGCAGCTCCGACTCGCCGAGGACGCGGATGCAGGTGGCCACGTCGTCGGGATCGAGCCGGTAGGGCCAATCCTGGTCAGTGGTCACCGAATCACTTTAGTGGCCGCGCTCAGTCGCCGTTTCCCCGATTGTGCAACTTCTACCGGTCTCAGGCCGGTAGAAGTTGCACAATCGCCTGAGGTGCTCAGCTGATGGTGCCTGCGGTCCTCAGTTCCTCGACTTCGGCAGCGGAGTAGCCGAGCTCGGCGAGCAGCGCCGGACCGGCCGCCAGCATCTCGGTGAGGCCGAGCGTCTCGCCAGGTGTCGCGGAGAACTTCGGGGCGGGTGCGGCCAGGGTGGCATCGCCCACGGTCACGAACGATCCACGGGCGACGTTGTGCGGGTGTGCCGGCGCCTCGGCCAGGGTGAGGACGGGGGCCACGCACGCATCCAGCGGGGCGAAGATCGCGGCCCACTCCTCGCGCGTCTTCGTGGCGAAGACCTCGGTGAGCAGCGCTGCGCAGGCCTCCCACTGGGCCGGATCGTACGGCGAGGGGGTGGTGTCGACCTCGCGGCCGATCGCGCCCACGAGGGCTGCCCAGAACTGCGGCTCGATCGCCCCGACCGCCATGAACTTGCCGTCCGAGGTCTCGTAGCAGCGGTAGTTCGGCGCCCCGCCGTCGAGCAGGTTCGCGTCCCGCTCGTCCTGCCAGCCGCCCATCGACACGAACGTGCGCGTCATCGCACCGAGGTAGGCCGCGCCCTCGGTCATCGCCACGTCGACGACCTGCCCCTCGCCGGTGCTGCGCGCGTGCAGGATGCCCGCGAGCAGGCCGAGGGCGAGGAACATCGACCCGCCGCCGAAGTCGGCGACATAGTTGGCCGGGGGCCACGGCCGGTCCTTCGGACCGATCCCGTGCAGCAGCCCGGTGAGGGCGAGGTAGTTGATGTCGTGCCCGGCGGTCGAGGCGAGTGGTCCCTCCTGTCCCCACCCCGTCATCCGGCCGTAGACGAGCTTCGGGTTACGCGCCAGCACCTCGTCGGGACCGATGCCCAGCCGCTCCATGACACCAGGGCGGAAGCCCTCGATCAGGGCGTCGCAGGTCTCGGCGAGCCGGAGCACGACCTCGGTACCCCCAGGCTTACGGAGGTCCAGTCCGATCGAACGCCGCCCCCGGCCGAGGGGCCCCGAGGGGAACATCCCGAAGATCCCGGGGTCGCGCAGTCTGTCGACCCGGACGACCTCGGCCCCCAGGTCACTGAGCAGAGCCCCCAGGAACGGCACCGGCCCGATCGCCGGCAACTCCAGAATCCGTACCCCCAAAAGCGGTCCCGGCATGCGTGCTCTTCTGCCCTTTCAGCGGTGAGACGGAAGCGGAGCTGGTAGACGGGATGGCCCGGAGTGAAGCGTGGACGGGCCTGGCGGGAGCCCCGAGGAACGAGGGGCGGATGGCTGCGAACGCAGGGCCATCCCGTCTACCAGCGGACTAACTCAGAACTTCTCGCCGTTCTCCGCCTTCTTCCGCAGCAGCGGGTTCGGGGCGAACCGCTCGCCGTGCCGGTCGGCGAAGTCGTCGGCGCGGGCGACGAACGCCGAGACGCCGCCGGGGAACCCGTTGATGTACTGCAGCACGCCACCGGTCCACGGCGGGAAGCCGATACCCATGATCGAGCCGATGTTGGCGTCAGCCGTGGTGATGATGACGCCCTCCTCGACGCAGCGCGCCGACTCGACGGCCTCGATCACCAGCATGCGCTCGGAGAGCTCGTGCAGGTCGACCGACGACGGGTCGTCCATCACCGGGAAGTGCTCGGCCAGGCCGGGCCAGAGGCCGGTGCGCTTGCCGTTCTCGTCGTAGTCGAAGAAGCCGGCGCCCTTCAGGCGACCCGGGCGGCCGAGCTCGACCATCTTCT
>JAOPUX010000160.1 GCA_025963285.1 Jatrophihabitans sp. | reverse complement strand
CGCTGCAGGGCCGCTTGCCCTCGTACCTTGCGACAACCTGGCCGACAACGCCGGCGTCCTCCGCATCGCGCTGACCGGCTTCGCCGAACTCGTCGAGCCGGGGCTTGCCCGGTGGATCGAGGAGCAGATCAGCTTCGTCGGTACCTGCGTCGATCGGATCACGCCGGCCACAACACCGGCGGACGTCGCCGCGGTAGCTCGCGAGTGCACCTACCTCGACGATGCGCCTGTGGTCACTGAGCCGTTTCACGAGTGGGTGCTCAGCGGCGACTTCCCGGCCGGCCGTCCCGCGTGGGAGCGGGCGGGTGCAAGGTTCGTCGCCGACGTCCGGCCCTACGAGACCCGCAAGTTGTGGTTGCTCAACGGTGCGCACTCCCTCCTCGCCTATCTCGGCCAGCTCCGCGGATTGGGCACCGTCGCGGACGCGATTACTGACCCCGTGTGCCGCGCCGCAGTGCAGGCCCTCTGGGATCTGGCACAGGGTGTGCTCGATGACGACGCGCTGGACCTCACCGCCTACCGGCGCGACCTGCTCCTCCGCTTCGAGAACCGCAGCATCGAGCACCAACTCGCCCAAATAGCCGTCGACGGCAGCGTCAAGCTCCGTCAGCGCGTGGTCCCGGTCGCCCTCGCCGCAGCTGACCCGGAGCCCGCCCTGGTGGTGCTGGCGGCGTGGATGGATTACCTCGCCGCCCTGCCGGAGGTGACGCCGCGCCACGACCCCGCCGCGAGCGCGATCAACGCCGCCTTCGCGTTGAACGCCGTGGAGCAGACCCGCGCGCTGCTTCGCCTGCTCGAACCCGGCGCGGACGACGACCTGTGCAGCGCCGTCCATGCGCTGCGCCACGCACCGACACCGACACCGACACCGACACCGACACCGACAGCGGGGAGTACGCCGTGAAGATCATCTCGGCCACCGTGATCGTCACCAGTCCGAGCCGCAACTTCGTGACCCTCAAGATCACGACCGATGACGGGGTGACGGGCCTCGGCGATGCGACACTCAACGGCCGGGAACTCGCCGTTGCCGCCTACCTCTCCGAACACGTGGCGCCACTGCTCACCGGTCGCGACCCGCACCGCATCGAGGACACCTGGCAGTTCCTCTACCGGGGCGGCTACTGGCGCCGCGGACCGGTGACGATGGCGGCGATCGCCGCGGTTGACATGGCACTCTGGGACATCAAGGGCAAGGTGGCGAACCTGCCCGTCTACCAGCTTCTCGGTGGCGCATCACGCAATGGCCTGCAGACCTACGGCCACGCCTCGGGTCGCGACCTCCCCGAGCTTTTCGACTCGATTCGCCAGCACCGCGAACTCGGCTTCACCGCCGTCCGGATCCAGACCGCGATCCCAGGAGTGCGAGCCGTCTACGGCGTAGCGGCCCAGCCGCAGGCCTCGGGGGAGCGCTACGACTACGAGCCCGCCGGCCGCGGCGCCTACCCCGTCGAGGAGGACTGGGACACCCGCGCGTACCTGCGTCATCTCCCCACCGTCTTCGAGGCAGTACGCAACGAGTTCGGGCCCGAACTCCCGCTGCTGCACGACGGGCACCACCGCATGACGCCGATCCAGGCCGCGAAGCTCGGGAAGTCCCTCGAGCCCTACGACCTGTTCTGGCTCGAGGACTGCACACCCGCCGAGAACCAGGACTCCCTGAGGCTCGTCCGCCAGCACACCACGACGCCCTTGGCCATCGGCGAGGTGTTCAACACCGTCTGGGATTTCCAGACGCTCATCCGCGAGCAGCTCATCGACTACGTCCGTGCGGCGTCGACCCACTTCGGCGGCATCAGCCCGCTCAAGAAGGTTATGGACTTCGCAGCCCAGCATCAGATCAAGTCCGGTTTCCACGGACCTACCGATGTCTCGCCCGTCGGTTTGGCCGCGCAGCTGCACGTCGGCCTCGCCATCCACAATTTCGGCATCCAGGAGTACATGGAGCACAGCGCCAAGACCAATACCGTCTTCGCGCAGTCCCTCACCTTCGTCGACGGGCTCCTTCACCCCGGTGAGCAGCCCGGCCTCGGCGTCGAAATCGACGAGGTCGCCGCAGCGACGTTCCCGTACCAACCTGCCTACCTCCCCTACAACCGACTCAACGACGGCACGATGCACGACTGGTGAAGGCCTCGCGGCAGAGCCCGGCCTCGTACGCCTCGAGACGAGCCGCTCGACCTCAGGGGGAGTAGGCGGAATCCAGGAACCCTCCGTCGAGCCGGCCGGGCTCTAACCAAACGCGGAATTTACATGATTCGGGGCGGTTCGGTAACCGGGCGGAGGCCCGCCTAAATCACACATCGAACGGCTACGACAGCGACCGCTGCTCTGCGACTCTCAAGGTCTGGTGATGACGACGACAAGGGCAGACGGTGAAGCAGCTACTCGAACTCCTCGCCACCATCGCCACCATCTTGGTCGCGCTGGGCCTCGTCTACGTGATCCGTCACTGATCGGCGAGGTTGGCTCAGCCGGGAAACGAGCTAGCGACCCCAAGATCTGGAACATCAGCGCTGAACTCCGCGGCGCGGTCGTCACGTAGATCGAACCACCGACGACGACAGGACGCCGTCGGCCGGATGACCCACGAGATCCCCAAGACCACCAGCCGAGCGGGCTCCTGCTGCTACCTGGTCTGCCGCAGTCCCGTCAGGGAGGTCTCACTGGTGGATTCGTTGCTCTCGGTCCTTGCTCTGGCAGCCGGCGGCTGCTTTCGAATGGGGGTTACGGTCGAACAGCTCTACGCTTCGGCCCATGGCGTCCTCCGCAGCTGATCCGGGTTCGCCGTACCGGCTGCTGCACGAAGTGGCGAAGCGTGTCCACTCGAGTCTGAGTGACCTGCCGGCCACTCTCGACGCTGTCGCACGCGGCGTCGTGGAGGCCACGTGCTTCGGGGTTGCGGTGGTGAATCTCGTCATCGACAGTGGCGAGTTCCAAGCGGTTTCGGTGCAGGGCGACGATGACGCCCAGTCCACGTTGCTGGGGGTCGTCGAACCGGCGCACCGCTGGATGGAGCTCATCGAGAGTGGCCAGCCGTGGGGCACGCTTCGATTCATCTCCCATCACAGCCAGCTGCTCAGCAAGAGCAACATGACGTCCTGGGTTCCACCAACCTCGCCGACCCCCTCGGACGGCACGGATCCGGACTGGTGGCATCCGCTGGATACCTTGCTTGCGCCGCTCTACTCATCCGAGGGCGACCTCATCGGGGCACTGAGCGTGGATCTGCCCGAGGGCGGTCGACGTCCCCAGCCCGAACAGCTCCAGTTATTGGAGTTGTTCGCCGACCATGCAGCACTCGCGATCGAACACGCCCGTCTGCACCGTCAACTGCAACGCAGCCAAGACGAGCTGCGCCACGCCGCCACCCACGACGGGCTGACGGGCCTCCTCAATCGGAGCGGTCTGCTCGAGTGTGCCGCTGAGCTACGTCGTGACCGGCGCTGTCCGGTTGCCGTCATCGTGTTGGACCTCGATGGCTTCAAAGCCGTCAACGACCTCTCCGGGCATCGGGCCGGTGACGCCGTCCTCGTCGCGGTTAGTGGTCGAATGCAGGCAACGCTGGCCGGTGGCGGCACCGACGTGCTGGCCCGGACGGGTGGCGACGAGTTCGTCATCATCCGGCACGGCGCGAACGCAGAGCGTGCGGCAGTGCTGGCCCTCTGTGCCGCGCTGAAGCAGGTGGTCGCTCAGCCGATCCCGACTGAGCGTGCGATCCATGCGGTCGGGGTGAGTCTGGGCTGGGCGCGTTCCGACGACCCCGGCGACTTCGACCGGTTGTTGGCCGAGGCCGACGCGCGGATGTATGGGTCGAAGCCTGCCGACCCTCGCTGACGAGCGCTTAGGCGCGAGTGCCCATTCTGGGCGCGGTACCTAGACGCGGCTGTTCCACGACCCCCTGCGGCTGAACAGCCACAGGACGGCGAAGATCACGATGAGCCAGAGGAGGGGATGCACGATCAAACCCAGTGCCCCGGCGATGACAACAATGACGAGCGCGATCAGGAGGTCCATCAGCATGGTTCGAGAATCCCCGGCCCTGCTGCAGATCTAACGTCCACAACACACTCAATCAGCTGCGAGTTCGAGCCGCCTGGATGGCTCCCTCGTACTTGACCGCCGGACGCTGAGCTATGTCGAGCTGCCAACGAGCTCACGACGCAGGACCTGAGCCGAGGTTCAGAGGACCCCGTCCGAGACGCAGGTCTCGAGCGACTCGGTCATGGCGGCGATCATGATGTCGACGTCGTCGCTGGTGTGGGCCGCGGACAGTACGCCTCGGCGGTTGCCTGGGATAAGGACGCCGCGGTCGAGCAGATGTACGTAGAGGTCCACCTCGGCCGGGTGGGTCGTGGGATGCACGTCCCGGGCCGAGCGGATCTCTCCCGCCTGGAATATGACTCGGAAGCTGGAGCCGGCGCGCAACATCTGCGCGGGGACGTCCAGCCGGCGGGCATTGGAGTTGAAGGCGTCCGCGAGGCGGCGGGTCTGGTCTTCGATGTGCGGGTAGATCACGTCGCCGTGCTCCCTTAGTTCACTCAGCTGCGCGATTCCGGCGGCCAGCGTCAGCGAGTTGCCCGAGAAGCTGCCGCCGGAGAAGATTCCCGGCCGGCCCGGGCGGCCGAGGCCCAGGAACACGTCCATGATCTCGCCGCGGCCGGCTACGGCCCCGACGGGGACCCCGCCGCCGATGATCTTGCCCAGCGTGGTCAGGTCCGGCTCGAGACCGAGCCTTCCCTGGCCGCCTGAGTATCCGAGCCGGAAGCCGGTGATGACCTCGTCGAGGAGGAAGAGGACGCCGCTCTCGCGGCAGACCGCCTGCACCTGTTGCAGAAACGCCGTCTGCTCGTCGTCGACTCGCGGGTTCGAGCTCTGAGACGGCTCGACCAGCACGACCGCTAGTTCGTCGCGGTGGGCTCGGATCAAGTCGAAGGCGGCTTCGCGGGCGAAGGGCAGGATTAGCACGTCACCGACGATGGACGTGGGGATCCCGTCGCCGAACGGCAGCGAAGCCGGCGCAGTCCTCGGGCTGGCGGGGTCGTAGCGGATCAACGCGGTGTCGTGGGCACCGTGGTACGCGCCGTCGAAGACCGCGATCCGCTGCTTGCCGGTGTAAGCGCGGGCGGCTCGGATTGCGTACATGGTCGACTCGGTCCCGGAGTTGCAGAGCATGACCCGCTCAGCAGCGGGGAGCGCCTCTACGATCAGCCGGGCCAGGTCCTCTTGCATCGCGTCGTGAATGCCGAACTGCCAGCCCAGGCCGAGCTGAGCGTGCAGGGCCGCCTCGATCGACGGGTGCCGGTGGCCGAGGATGAGGGCGCCGTAACCGAACATCGTGTCGATGTAGGTGTTGCCGTCGATGTCCCGCACCCGGCAACCCTCACCGGCCTCGATGAGAACCGGTATCGGCATGGCCCGGTTCGCCTCCGAGCCCATCACGAGCACTGCCCGACTGGACGCCAGCGCGTCCTGTGATCGCTTTGTTCGCTGCAGCAACTCGGCGCGCACTTCCCGGCCGTGACTTCCTGGATCTTGATTCACGTCGTCCCCTTCACGCCAGCGTGGCGATAGCTTCGACTTCCACGAGGTAGTCAGCCCGTCCGAGGGCGCTGACGCCGATGATCGCTCCGGCCGCGATGATGGGCGATCCGTCGAACTCGTCGGCGAAGGCCTTCAGCAGCGGGGCGAGCAGGGACTCGTCATAGTTCACGACGCTCACCCGATACTGGACGACGTCCTGCCCGTCGGCGCCGACCGCGACCAGGGCCGCGCGAAGGTTTCGCAGCGACTGGGTCAGCTGTGCCAGCACATCGCCGACGCCCACGGTCGCGCCGCTCACGTCGCGAGAAACCTGTCCGTTTACGAAGATCAGCTGACTACCGCGGGACACCACGACCTGAGCTCCACCGGTGACAACCAGACCGTCCGGAGAGACGCGCTGGATCGTCGCGGATCGGTCGAGATTCGCTGTCATACTCGCCCTTCATGGCTGCCGCCGCGACTCAGACTTAATGGAAGCTACCGTCCGGTCGGTCGGTCGTCAACGTCGAAGCACTCGACGAGAATGCATCGCCGTTCTCGCCCTTAGCGCTGCGGCCAGGGGTGGGCCACCCATCCGCTGGAGCTGTGCGACCGGCCAGTCGGAAGGCTCTCGTCCCTGACCGAAGCAGCACCGTCTGGCCCGAACGCGCTTGACCTTGCCGTGCGGTCGGCCCGGCTACGGGGCACGAGCGTACGGCTAGCTGCAGCCGGACAGTCCGCCGTCGACCACGAGCGTTGTGCCCGTGACATAGGCTGACGCGCGCGACAAGAGGTACACGGCCGCACCGACCATGTCGTCGTCGGAGCCGATCCGGCCGACCGGGATGCTCCGTTCGAGCTCGGCTCGGATCTCCTGATCGTCCAGCGCGAACGCCATCATCTTCGAGTAGAACGGCCCCGGGGCGATGCTGTTGACCAGGACGTGCCGGGCCGCCAGATCCCGCGCGAGCTGCCGGCTCAGGTGATGCACCGCGGCCTTGCTAGCGCCGTAGGCGTAGTTCTGCGAGGCCGAGACCATTATGCCCTCGACGCTGCCGATGTTGATCACCCGACTTGGACGCTGCGCCGTCGCTCGGGCCGTTAGTAGGGGGAGTAGGGCCTGGGTGAGCCGGAAGACGGCCCGAACGTTGAGGTTCATGACCTTGTCGAAGCCGTCCATCGGGTACGAGTCGAACTCCGCGCCCCAGGTGGCACCGGCGTTGTTGACCAGCACGTCCAGCTGCCCGTGCTCCTCGAGCGCCGCGACTACGGCCGCCACTCCCTGCTCGCCAGCGAGGTTAGCCGGCACGGCGTGGCACTCGCCCCACTCGGCGAGGCGCTCCTGCTGCGCCTGGCAGGCTTCGGCGTCCCGGGCGGTGATCGTGACGATCGCACCGCGCCGGACCAGGCCCTCGGCGATCATCGCCCCGATCCCGCGCGATCCGCCGGTGACGAGTACGCGCAGCCCGGATACGTCAAAGAGGTCGTCTGCAGGCATGTCGCTAACCCTCCCCAGCACTCTGGAACACGTCGCCCGCGATCTGGGCGGCCAGTGAGAGTGCCGGAGGGCCACCGTACATCGCCCCCCAGGCGGCGGCCTCGTAGAGCTGATCGCTCGTCATGCCAAGCCCGCGGCCGAGTAGCGCGCTCTCCCGGATGCCTGCCGGATTGCCCTGCGCGACGTACATCTGCAGCAGGACGAAGGGCAGCACCTGGTTGGGCAACGGCCCGTCCATCGCGCGGAACATCCGGTCGAGGTGTGCCTTGAGCAGCCCGGGGCGCCCGGCAGCCAGGAAGTCGACGTGGGGCGGTACCTCGCCTGCGACGCGTAAGTACCAGGCACGGATCGCCGCCAGCTCCGAGGCCGCCAGCTCGGCGGTGGTCAGGTCCAGCTCCAAATCGAAGGCCGACGGATCGCGCGCCCAGCCGGGCGGGAAGGCGGCCGTCATGTCCAGCTCGGTGCCCTCCCACGAGTCCAGGGTGGACTTGGCGGCGATGCGCGCGGCGTCGGCACCCCGCGGGCCGCTGTGGATGAAGGCAAGCTCGATAGCTTGTACGACCGCGGCCTTCGAGGCTCCCAGGGTGCGGGAGTGCTGCACCTCGTAGTTGATCCCGAACTCGTAGCCCATCACCGTGTAGAGGTGCAAGAAGGCGAGCGTGCCATGCAGCGGCAGCGCGCGCCCTTCGTCGCTGGCGCTGTACCAGGCCTGGATGCGGTGGCTCTTCACCACCCGCGGGTTGTTCTCCAGCCAGAACTCGTAGGCACCGAGCACGCTGCCGTGCGACTTGGCGTAGGCGGCGCGGAAGACCTCGATTTCGGCCTCCGTAACGTCCGCCGGACGGTGGAGATCCATGCCTCTGTCGATGTTGATGTCGATCGGCCCAATCTGACTCGAGGTGGGAGCTGGACTAGCTGACCGCGGAGCGGCCGGCCACCCGGCCCAGCGTCACCGCGGAGGCGAGGTGCACGCCACCCAGCCCGGCGGCGCTGTTGATCATGCCGCTGCTGTCGCCCGCGGCGTAGAGGTTCGGGATGGCGTTGCCGTCCTTGTCGAGGGCCTCCATGTCCGCGGAGACGCGGACACCGCCGGCGCTGATGTCGGTGCCCACGATCATGGGCACGACGGTGAACGGCGGGGTGCGGATGCCGATCCTGGGGTCGGGGAAGATGACCCGGCCGAAGTCGGGATCAGCCGTGGCACCGCTCTCGACGGTGGCATTCCAGCGTTCGACGGTGCGGGCGACGACATCCAGTGGGGCGTTGATCGTGCGGGCGACGTCGGCGATGGTGTTGACGCGCCGGTGCGTGCCGGGGATCTCGGCGAGCAGTTGGGCGTGCCGGCGCGCGGTGTCGGCGTCGCAGAGGAAGTAGCCGATGCCACCCGGCTGGGCGCGCAGCAGCCGCAGCCGCTCGGAGTAGGGGCCAGCCTCGTCCTCGAAGCGGAGACCCTCCTCGTTGAGCGCGATGCACTCCTCGACGAGGCGGGAGGCCATCTTCACGAGCTCAGGCACCATGTGCATGTTCACCAGCTCGGCCCCGGCCGCCTCGAGCATCAGCTGCCCGTCGCCGACGATCGTCTCGAGCCCCTGGTAGGGCGCGAGCGGGTCGTGCTTCGGCTGGTAGCGGGCACGCAGCTCGGCGCTCGCCTGGTAGCCGCCCGTCGTCACGATCACCGCGCGGGAGGCGTGGATCTCTGTGATCGTCTGGTCGGCCCGCTCCACCAGCGCGCCGGTGACAGCGCCGTTGGTGCTGACCAGCTCGCGCGCGCGGGCATGCGGCATGAAGGTGACGCCCAGGCCCGGGAGGATCTCGGAGTAGATCTCCTGGAACTGTGCGGTGCGCAGCATCACCACCATGCGTGCGGCCGTGTGCTGGATTGGCCGGGGCACGAAGCGGCCGAAGCCGAAGCCCAGCTCGCGCAGGTACTCGAAGGTAGGGCCGCTCTCCTCGGCGAAGCGCCTGCCGACCTCCAGGCCGAACTCGGGGTCGTAGGACTGCCGCTTGCGCTCGACCTCGGTGACCATGTCCTGCAGGAAGCGCTCAGGGGTGTCGTCGATGCCCTGCTCGCGCTGCAGCGATGTGCCGGCGAAGGCCATGTAGCCGCTGGAGAAGGCGCCGTTGCCACCAAGCTCTCCGGTGCGGTCGACCAGCAAGACCGAGGCGCCGCTGAGCGCTGCCTGATGAGCCGCGGTGAGACCACTAGGGCCGGCGCCGAGCACCAGGACGTCGGTGGCGATGGTGTTGCCCGCAGACATGGCTTACCTCTCCGTAGGGTCGTACCCACCCGATCGAGCGCCCGGTAGGTTACTGAACGTAGCGATTCACTGGGGCATCGTCAAGGTTGGGTCTCGCCTGGCGGGGACTGCGGGGGGGGTCAGCGCTTGCGCTTGGAGTCACCCTTGGCTGCACCGTCGGAGAACACGGTCCACAGCAGGTTGCCGATGGCGGTGTGATCGAGTTCGCCCTCGGGGTTGAACCAGAAGATCGACCAGTTCAACAGGTTGAAGAGTGCGAGCGTCAGGTACTTCGCGTCGATGTCCTTACGGACCTGACCGGCGCGCTGCGCCTTGGCCACCAGCTCCTGCACGATCGCGACGTTCTTGTCCCGCCTGCCGATCACCTCGGCCTGGCGCTGCGGGGAGAGCGAGCGGATCTCGGTCAGCATGGTGGCGTGCCGGTCGCGGTCGTTGAGGGCCTGGTCGAGATAGCCGCGAGCGACGGTTCCCAGCGTCTCCAACGGGTCGGTGCCGGCGGCGACGGCGGAGGTGAACGTCGCTGCGACGCTGTCGAGGGTGTCCATGCAGAGCCGGTAGAGCAGGTCTTCCTTGCCTCCGACGTGGTGATAGAGCGAGGCGTTCTGGATGCCGACCAGCGCAGCGAGCTGACGGGTCGTGGTGCCGGCGTAACCCTGCTCGCGAAACAGCACGGCAGCCCCGGCAAGAAGCCGTTCGCCCGTGCTCTGGTCCGTCTCCGCGGGGGTGGTCTCGCCGTCAGTCATCGATGTGGGGTGCTCTCTGTCCGAGGAAGCCTGAGCCGTCTTGGGTAGCTGAGTTGAGATACTAAGCCACTCGAACGGCCTCCAAGGAAAACCGAGGATTCAGAGATCGAGGACCAGCGTCGCGCTTCGGCTGCGCGAGACGCAGATCATCATCGACGCCCCGGCCACCTGCTCGGCAGCGGTGAGGACCGAGTCGCGCTGGTCCGGCGCGCCTTCGAGGACGCCGGTCTCGCAGGTGCCGCACGTGCCCTCCTCACAGGAGGACTCCACGTCGATGCCCGCTTCGAGGACGACATCGAGGATGGTCCGCCCCACCGGGACGTGCACCGTGAGCTCGCTGCGGGCGAGGACGACGTCGAAGGCGGTGTCGATCAGGTCGGCGGGCTGCTCCTTGGGTGAGAAGCGCTCGACGTGCAGGGTGAGGCCGGGGTCGGCTGCGCAGTGCTGCTCGACCGCGGCGATCAACCCCTCGGGGCCGCAGCAGTAGACCTGGGTGCCGGCGGCTGCGGGGGAGAGGAACGTGGCCAGGTCGAGCAGGCCGGTCGTGTCCTGGGGGGCCACGGTGACCCGGTCGCCGTACCTCGCCAGCTCCGGGAGGAACGCCATCGAGGCAGCGGTCCGACCGCCGTAGAGCAGCCGCCACCGCGCGCCGCTGGCCTCCGCCGAGGCGATCATGGCCAGCAGCGGGGTGATGCCGATCCCGCCCGCGATGAAGAGGTAGGCCGGCGCCGGGACAAGTTCGAAATGGTTGCGCGGGCCGCGCACCGCGAGTTCGGTACCCACCTCGACGTGCTCGTGCAGCCACGCCGAGCCACCCCGTCCCGCAGGCTCACGGAGCACGGCGATGCGCCACGTCGCCCGCTCCTCGGGCGCCCCGCAGAGGGAGTACTGCCGCTCCAGGCCAGAGGGCTGGACGACGTCGATGTGGGCACCGGGGGTCCAGGCGTCGAGGTCAGCTCCGTCGGCCGCCTGGAGGTCGAGGCTGATGACCCCCTCGGCGCGCTCGACGCGATCGGTGACGACGACCCGGCTGAGGTCGGACGAGGTTGGCACGGCGATTCTTCCTTCGGTGGGTGCGGATGCCTGGTCAGAGCCAGGCCGGGGCGGTTTCGAGCACCGTGGCGTCGAGGGAGTCGAGCAGCTCGAGCTGGGTGCGGGCCTTCGGCAGCTCGAAGCGGAAGAAGTACTGTGCCGCAGCCCGCTTGCCGTCGTAGAAGTCGCCGCCGCGCCCGGCCGCAGCCAGCTCCTGCTCCAGCCAGATCCAGGCGACGACGATATGGCCGAAGGCCTCGAGGTAGCTGCTGGCGTTGGCCAGCGCGCTGGCCGGGTCGCCGGTGCCGTGCAGCTTGTGGGTCACCGCGACGAGTGAGGCGACAGCAACCGACAGGGCGACGGCGTGTTCGGTCCGTCCGGCTCGAGCGATCGTGGCCCGCACGGCGGCGGCGAAGGCGTCCAGCCCTGCACCGCCGGAGTGCACGACCTTGCGGCCGAGCAGGTCCGCGGCCTGGATGCCGTGGGTACCCTCGTGGATCGGGTTGAGCCGGTTGTCGCGATAGAACTGCTCGACCGGATAGTCGCGGGTGTAGCCGTAGCCGCCGAGCACTTGAATCGCCAGGTCGTTGGCGGCCAGGCACCACTGTGACGGCCAGCTCTTGACGATCGGCGTCAGCACGTCGAGGAGCAGGGCGGCCTGTAGGCGGTCGTCCGCCTCCGATGCGGTCTGGCTGTCGTCGACGAGGCGGGCGCAGTAGAGCCCCAATGCCAGACCGCCCTCGACGTAGGACTTCTGCGCCAGCAGCATGCGGCGGACGTCGGGGTGCTCGATGATCGGCACCTGTGGCTTGCTCGGGTCGCGGTCGGTGGCCGGCCTACCCTGCAGCCGCGTCTTCGCGTAGTCGAGCGAGTGGAGGTAGCCGGTGTAGCCGAGGGCCGCAGCACCCACGCCGACGCCGACGCGCGCCTCGTTCATCATGTGGAACATCAGCTGCAGCCCGGCGTTGCGGGCGCCGACCAGGAAGCCCACCGCCCCGGGCCCCCCGCCCGGACGGTACGCACCCTCGCCGAAGTTCAGCGCGGCATTGGTGGTGCCCCGGTAGCCCATCTTGTGGTTCAGCCCAGCGGTGACGATGTCGTTGCGCTCGGCCGGCGCGCCGTCGTCGTCGAGCAGGAACTTGGGGACGACGAAGAGCGAGATACCGCGCACCCCGGCAGGAGCGTCCGGCGTCCTGGCAAGCACCAGATGGATGATGTTCTCGCTCATCTCATGGTCTCCACCGGAGATCCACATCTTGTTGCCGAAGAGGCGGTACGTGCCGTCGGGCTGCTCGTGCGCAGTGGTCGTCAGGTCGGCCAGCGACGATCCGGCGCCCGGTTCGGACAGGCACATGGTGCCGAAGAAGCGCCCGGCCAGCAGTGGCCTGGCGTAGCTGTCGATCTGCACCTCGGTGCCGTGGGCGACGAGCAGGTTCGCGTTCGCCACCGAGAGGAATGCGTACGCCGAGGTGGCCACGTTCGCCGCCTGGAACCAGGCCATGGCTGCCTTGGCCACCGTCGAGGGAAGCTGCAGCCCGCCGAGGGAGGCGTCGGCATGCGCTGCCAGCAGGCCGGAGTCGGCGAACTTGCTCAGGGCGGCCGCCACCTCGGGGATCAGCTGCACCCGCCCGTCGACCAGGCGCGGCTCGTTGACATCGGCGGTGCGGTTATGCGGGGCGAAGTCGCGCGTGGCGATGGTCTCTGCCAGGTCGAGCACGGCCTCGAACGTCTCGGTCGAGTGGTCGGCGAAGCGCTCCCGCTTGGTCAGCTCGGCGACGTCGAGCCAGTCGAAGAGCAGGAAGTGCAGGTCGCGCGAGGAGAGGATGAGGGAGGACTTCACGGGCTCAGCGCTGCAACGAGGTCGGGTCGCCGGCGAAGCCGAGGTGCTGGATCTGCAGCAGGTTCAGCTGCTCGTAGGCCGAGGACGAGTCCAGGGTCAGGTTCAGCTGTGCCGCGACGTGCCGGTTCAGGATCCGCTTGGTC
Organism: Jatrophihabitans sp.; assembly: GCA_025963285.1. GTDB lineage: Bacteria > Actinomycetota > Actinomycetes > Mycobacteriales > Jatrophihabitantaceae > JAOPUX01. Next base: position 6,286 of record JAOPUX010000160.1, on the reverse strand, counting down.
CAGGCCAGCGCGAAGGCCGAGCGCTTGAGCAGAGCGGTGCTGAAGTGCTCGACCACGGCGTCGAGCTCCTCGAGGGGCACCGCGCGGTTGACGATATGCATCTCCGCGAGGTCGGCCGCAGTGTGTGTGGCCGACAGCATCATGTACTCCTTGGCCTGGGTCGGCGGCATGAAGAGCGGGATCAACGCTCCGGCCCCGTCTCCCGGAACGACGCCGAAGGGCAGCCCGACCGGCGTGCCGGTGCCGCTGCGCTTCACCTCCGCCATCCCCATGTGGACGTCGCTGATGAAGGCGTCCTCACGGGCCACGATGAAGTCGGAGCCGAAGACGATGCTCTGCCCGAAGCCGATCGCGTCGCCGTTGACCTTCGCGATGATCGGCTTCTCGATCTCGGTCATCACGTGGGCGAGGCGGAGCACGCCGAGGCCGACGTTCCACTGGCCGTACGGATCGGCGAGCCGATCGGCGGCGCGGTCGCTGCGGTAGTAGTCGGGGGAGCCGGCACAGAGGAACTCGCCGTCGGTCTCGCCGGTGATCACGATGACCCGGATCGAGTTGTCGGTGCGCATCGCCTCCAATGCTGACGGGAGGTCGATATGGGGGTCGGCCGGTGGATTCTCGGCGAAGGTGATCGAGATCGGGCGTAGCCGGATCGTGGCGACCTGATTCTCGACGGAGATCCTCAATGAACGGAAGTCGTAGGTCTGGTCAGGCACGGGTCCGCCTCTGCTCTGTTGGGGTGATCCGGTGCCCCGGATCATCGTCAACTGAGACTACCGAGCGCACGGTTGGTTCCGCTATCCTGGTTCCGCGCCCCGAGCGTGTCAACGTCCGACCTGCCCCATGATCGGCACTCTTGACGGCTACTGGAGGCGCTGCGTAATGTGCCTACCGAGCGCCCGGTCGGATGGCACGAGGCAGGGTGGACGGACGAGATCGCCAGTACGAATCGCCAGCAGGAGGAGAGGCTCACATGCCACGGTCCATCGGCCCGTTCGTCTCCGCTGACGACGCTGCGCGGTATCACGCCGCCGGGTACTGGTCGGCCGAAGAGACGCTGCCCGCGTTGCTCGCCGGGCACGCCGCCGAGCGACCGGACCACCTGGCCGTCGTCGACGACCTGGGCCAGCGCATCACCTACCGGGGCCTGCACGAACAGTCCAGCAGGCTGGCCGCGGCGATGGCCTCCCGCGGCGTCGGCCCGGGGGACGTAGTCGGGGTGCAGTTCCCCAACCGGGTCGAGGCCTCGGTCGCCGCGCTGGCCATCGAGAAGCTCGGTGCGGTCGTCTGCCCGATGGTGACGCCGTACCGCAAGCGCGAGCTCGAGCACATCATCACCAAGACGTCGATGAAGCTGCTCTTCGTGCCCGGGACCTACCGCGGCTACGACCACGACGTGCTCGGCGCGGAGCTGCTCGCCGAGCACCCGAGCCTGGAGACGGTGGTGTCGCTGACCAGCGAGCCGGCGGCGTCGTCGATCCCCTTCACCGCGTTCGTGGAGCAGGGCGAGAACCCCCACAACTTCGACCGTCCGGTGCTTGACCCCGACGCGGTTACTGCGGTGCTCTTCACCTCTGGCACCGAGGCCGCGGCCAAGGGTGTGCTCCACACGCACAACACGCTGCTCGCCAACGTCCGGGCGCTTCGCTCGATGCTCGACCTGAACGGCGACGACGGCGTCTTCATGGCCTCCCCGCTGGGTCACGGCACCGGGTACGGCTTCGGCATCCGGCTGGCCTGCGCCCTCGGCAGCACCCTCTCGCTGCTGGGCGTATGGAACGCCAGAGACGCCGCGGCGATGCTCTCGGAGTACGGCGCCGCGTACACCCACGGCGCCACCCCGTTCGTGCTCGACCTCCTCGAACTGCCCGACATCGCCAGCTACGACCTCAGCAAGCTGCGCTATTTCGTCACCGGCGGCGCAACCGTGACACCGGGCACCGCCACCCGCGTGGACGAGGTGCTCGGCAGCAAGCTGCTACGCCTCTACGGCCAGACCGAGGGCTTCATGGCGACGCTCAGCCCGGTGGACGAATCACCGGACCAGGTCGAGCTGAGCGACGGTAGCCCGGTGGCCGGGGTCGAGCTCCGCACGGTCGACGACGACGGCACGATCCTGGCGGCCGGCGAGGTCGGTGAGTGTGAGTACCGGGGCCCGCACCGCTGCGTCGGTTTCCTCGATGATCCGAAGCGCGAAGCGGCCAACCTGACCAGCGATGGCTGGTTCCGGTCGGGTGACCTGGTCAGCCTGGCGCCCAGTGGCGCCCTCACGGTGGCCGGCCGCAAGAAGGAAGTGATCAACCGCGGCGGCTACAAGTACAGCCCGCGCGAGATCGAGGACGTGCTCAGTGCCCACGAGGACATCGACCGGGTGGCGGTGGTGCGGATGGCCGACGCCCGCCTCGTCGACCGGGCCTGTGCCTTCGTCATCCCGAAGCCGGGCCGGACCCCGACCACGGAAGATCTGGCCGGATTCCTCAAGTCGCGCGGCATCGCCTCCTTCAAATGGCCCGAGCGCGTCGAACTGGTGACCGAACTCCCGATGACGGCATCCGGGAAGGTCCAGAAGTTTCAGCTTGAGGCGCGCCTGCAGCAGTCCGCGGCGCCGCTCGACTCCCTGACGAACACGAAGGCTGGTACATGAGCAACGTTCTCCTGACGATCGACAAAGGCGTGGCCGAGATCCGGCTGAACCGGCCGGATGCGCTCAACAGCCTCAGTCTCGAGCTGCTGGACGACCTCGAGGCGGCGCTAGTCGCAGTGCGCGCCGACTCGAGTGTCAGAGTCGCGGTCATCTCCGGCGCGGGGCGGGCGTTCTGCACCGGCGGCGACCTCAAGACCATCAGCAGGCTCTTCGACGTCTGGCCCGAGTACGTCAAGTACCTCTACCGGCTGACCGAGGTCATGTGCCTTGTCGAGGACCTCCCGATCCCCACTATCGCCCGGGTGCATGGCTACGCGCTGGCCGGTGGTCTGGAGCTGTTGCTCTGCTGCGACCTGGCGATCGCCACCGAGGGGGCTCGGATCGGCGACCAGCACTCGAACTTCGGCCTCATCGCCGGCGCCGGCGGCATCCCGCGACTGGTACGCCGGATCGGCAAGCAGTCAGCCTCGGAGCTTCTCTTCACCGGCCGATGGTTGACCGGTGCGCAGGCCGCTGAGGTGGGCATCGTCCTCAAGGCCGTGCCGGACGCCGAGATCGACGCCGCGATCAACGAGCTTGCCGCCAGCCTCACGAGCAAGAGCCGGATGGGGCTGACGTACACGAAGCGCGCGATCGCCGCGGGCCTCGACGTGCCGCTGGAGACCGCGCTGAACGAAGAGCGCTCAGCCCTGCTCGAATACTTCAGCACCTCGCCCCACCCGCGGGAGGGCGTTCGTGCGTTCATCGAGAAGCGAGAGCCCAACTTCGATGACTGACAGCGAGCCCGTGCTCGCCGAGCTCGAGCCCACGACCGGTGAGCGACTGCTCGCCGGCGCGGCGGAGATGTTCCGGGAGAAGGGCTACGCGGCGACGAGCACGCGGGCGCTCGCCGCCCGCCTGGGCATCCAGAACGCCTCGCTCTATCACCACATCGGCGGCAAGGAAGATCTGCTCTACCGGCTCTGCATGGTGACCCTCGACGACGTGGCCGAACGCTTCGCGCAGGTGCTCGACGTTCAGCGCGATCCGTCCGAAGCCCTCGGACTGTTGGCGACGGGTTACCTCGACCAGGCGCTCCGCGACCGGGACCGGCACGCCACGATGCTCAGCGAACTCCGCTCGCTCTCCACCGATCGGCGCGCGGAGGTGGTGGGCCGCCGCGACGAGAACGTCGCCAGGGTTCAGGAGACGGTGATCGCCGCGCAGGCCGCTGGCCAGCTCCGCGAGGAGATCGACCCGAAGTACCTGACCCTTGCACTCTTCAACCTGCTCAACTGGTCGATCTTCTGGTTCAGCCCGGACGGCGATCTCGATCGTGACGAGCTCGGCCGCATTCTCTCGTCGGTGTACTTCGACGGAATCCGCGACCGGGCGCAGGACGAGACCAACACCCCAGAGGGCGGAGCACGCTGTGCCTAACGCGATCGATGAACTGGTCTCGGTGTCGGCCCAGACCGGCGAGGTGACGCTGGCCGGGGCGCGCTGCGTCAACTGCGGAGAGGTGGTCTTCCCCGCGATCCAGGACTGCCCGCTCTGCGTCGAGCCCGACGTGATGGAGCCGGTCCCGGTCCGCGGCCACGGTGTCCTGCGCGACTACGTGCTGGCCGAACGCGGCCCCGAGGGCTTCGCCGTGCCTTACCTGCAGGCCTGGATCGCTCTCGACGACGGGCCGGTCATCTACTCCACCCTCGCCGTCGCGGATCCCCGCACATTCTCTGCCGAGAGGGGCAGCCCCATGACGATGATCCTCGAGCAGTTCGGCACCGGCGATGACGCCTTCCAGGGCTGGAAGTTCGCGGCGGACGCTGCCGCCGATGTCTGAGGCCTACGTGGTGGGGACGGGTCTGCACCCGTTCGGCCGCTACCCCGAGCTGACGGTCCCGCAACTCGCCCGCACCGCGATCTGGAACGCCGTGCGCGACGGCGGCGTCGCGGCCAAGGACATCGACGTGGCCTACGTGGCGAACTGCTACAACGGCTACTTCACCGGGCAGGCCGATGCGCTGGCACCGCTGGTCTTCGGCCGGGCGGGGCTCAGCGGCATGCCGATGATCCATGTCGCCGGTGGCGGCGCGGCCGGTTCGGTGGCCGTGCACCAGGCCGCGCTGGCCGTGCTGTCCGGCCAGTACCGGATGGCCCTGGCGGTGGGGGTGGAGAAGGTCTTCGTGCCGGGCAACCCGGCGGCGTCGATCAGCGCCATCGCGACCTCAGGCGAGCAGACGACGGCCACCCAACTCGGCCTCACCTGGGTCGGTGACCTCACGATGAGCGCACGACGGCTGATGACCCGCTACGGGTGGACGGCCCGGGACTTCGCCATGATCGCCTCCAAGAATCGCGGGCACGCTGCCGCAAACTCCGACGCCGAGCTGCAGAGTGCCATCTCGGTCGAAGAGGTGCTGTCGGCCCGCATGGTCGCCCCGCCGCTGACCCGGCCGATGTGCTCCTCGGCCGCCGTCGACGGCGCGGCCGCGGTGCTGATCGCCGACGCCGAGACTGCTGCGCGAATCGGTTCGGGGAGGCACCCGCGCATCGCGGCGATGGGCGTGGTCGGTGGGCAGTACCGCTCCAACCGGCTGCCCGACGACCGTCCCGGGATGCTCTCGATGGACGAGGCGGGGCGTGCCTTCGCCCTCGCCTACGAGCGTGCCGGCATCGGCCCCGAGGACGTGGACCTCGCCCAGGTGCACGAGTCGATCGCGCCGGAAGAGCTACTCGCGTATCAGGTGATGGGGCTCTGCCCGCCCGGCGACGAGGCCAAGCTGCTGCACTCCGGCGCCACCACCCTCGGCGGCCGAGTGCCGGTCAACACCGACGGCGGCCTGATCGCGCGAGGGCACCCGATCGCGGCCAGCGGGGTGGCCCAGGTGGTCGAGACGGCCCGCCAGCTCCGCGGCACGGCCGGCGCCCGCCAGGTCGAGTACCAGGGTCGGCTGCCACGGGTCGGCGCCATCCAGAACGCCGGCGCGCAGGGCGGCCCGTCCGGAGGCGTGGCGGTCAGCGCTGCGTTCCTGCTGTCGTCATGAGCGACGACCTCGACCCGACGACCTCGTCCGGCATCCCATTGCGGGCGGTCTACGGCCCCGACGATGTCCGCGCGGCCGGTGACGCCCCAACGTCCGCACCGGGCCAGCGCCCGTACCTGCGCGGCGCCCACCCACAGATGTACCGCACCAAGCCCTGGCGGATCTTCCAGCTCAGCGGCTTCGGCAACCCCGAGGACGAGGGCGAGCGCATCAAGTTCTTGCTGGAGCACGGCGAGACCGGCTTCATCATGGAGCACGACCGCAACATCGCCGATCACCTCTACGACCTCGACCACCCCGACGTCGTGGCCCGGCACGAGGACGTCGGCATGGTCGGGGCCGTCATCCAGAGCTTGGACGACTACGAGACCGTCCTGGACGGCATCGACATCGGCTCGGTGTATGCCCACCCGGGCGGCGGGGTCGTGCAGCACGCCCCCTTCACCCTTGCCTGCTACTGGAACGTGGCCAAGCGCCGCGGGCTCTCCCTGCGGTCGCTGGCGGGCACGAGCCAGGCCGACTTCTTCCTGACCTACCTCGGCTGCATCACCAAGCAGCAGATCCCGACCAAGGCCGGCCTGCGGATGAACGTCGACACCGTGGAGTTCTGCCTGGA
>JAOPUX010000120.1 GCA_025963285.1 Jatrophihabitans sp. | reverse complement strand
AATGCCAACGCCGGTTCCACCGCGCAGGGCGGGAGCAACGGGTCATGACTACCTCGTTCACCACCCGGGCCTGGAGCTGCACCGTCCGGCTCGTCGTCGACGATGCCCGCGCCCTCAAGCCGGCCTCGGCCGACCTGCTCTGGCTGCTCGGCTGCGTCGACAAGACGGCCAGCCGGTTCCGGGCCGACTCCGCGCTCAGCCGGGCCAACCGCAACGCCGGCCGACCGACCCCGGTGCCCCAGCTGCTCGTCGACCTGGTCGAGGCGGCACTCCAGGCAGCAGTGCAGACCGACGGTGCCGTCGACCCCACCGTGGGCCCGGCGCTCACCGCTCTCGGGTACGACCGGGACTTCGCCGCCCTGCCGGCCGACGGCCCGGCCATCGCCGCCGCCCCGCTGCGGCGCAGCTACCGCGACGTGCGGCTCGACCGCGGCGCCGGCCTGCTGACGGTGCCGCTGGGCAGCACGCTCGACCTCGGTGCCACGGCGAAGGCCTACGTCGCCGACCACGCGGCCCAGGCGCTGCATGCCCGCTACGGCACCGCGGTGATGGTCGAGCTCGGCGGCGACATCGCCGTGGCCGGGCACCGTCCGGACGGCTGGTGCATCGAGGTCGCCGAGCGCGAGGGCGGCACCGGGCAGCTCCTGCTGCTGCGGCACGGCGGCCTCGTCACCTCAACCACCACCGTGCGGCACTGGCAGCGCGGAGGTCAGCCGCTGCACCACATCGTCGACCCACGCACCGGCGCGCCGGCCGACGGCCCGTGGCGCACCGTCTCGGTGTCCGCTCCCCGCGCGCTGGCCGCCAACGTCGCCAGCACCGCCGCCATCGTCCTCGGCGACGCGGCCCTGCCCTGGCTCACCGACCGAGGCATCGCCGCCCGCCTCGTCGCCCGCGACGCCGCGGTCACCACCACCGCCGGCTGGCCGCCGGCCCGTCTCCGGGAGCTCGCGTCATGACGCTCTGGTTCACCGCCCGCGGCGCGGGCCTCTCCGCGCTGCTGCTGCTCAGCATCTCGACCTGCCTGGGTGCGCTGATGACCGGCCGCGCCCGCGCCGCGAACCGTGTGGTGTGGCACTACGTCCACCGCGTCACCGCCTCCCTCGGGCTGGGCGTGCTGGCGCTGCACATCACGACGATCCTCGCCGATCCGTACTCCGGGGTCGGCTGGCGCAGCGCGCTCGTGCCGTTCACCTCGTCCTACCGGCCGACCTGGGTGGGGCTCGGCACGCTGGCCGTCTACACCTTCGTGCTGGTGGCCGCGGTGGGGGCGGCGCGCGGACGCTTCGCCGCGACCCCTCGCGGCGCGGCGGCCTGGCGCTGGCTGCACTCGCTTGCCTACGTCGGCTTCGGCATGGCGATGTGGCACGGCTTCCTCTCCGGCACCGACAGCGCGCTGCCGTGGGTGCGCTCGCTCTACGTCGCCTGCGGTGTGGCGGTGCTCGGTTCGCTGGCCATCCGGCTCACCCACACCGAGCGGCCGGGCCTCACCCGGCACCACGCTCCAGTGGCACAGCCGCAGCCGCTGGTGGGTGCCCGATGAGCGCCGCGCTCGACCTCCGCAGCACCGACGCCGGCGCCTGGTCGATCGGGGTCCCACGGCTGCTGGCCGGCCTCGACACCCATGCCGTACTCGATCACGGTGCCCACCTCGAGGTGCACGGCCCGCAGCCGATCGTCGAGCTGCCCCGGCTGGTGGAGCTGCTCACCGGAGCCGGGCTGAGCGGCCGTGGTGGTGCCGGCTTCCCGCTCGCCGCAAAGCTGCAGGCGTTGCACGGCCAGCGCGCCCGGGTGATCGTCAACGGCAGCGAAAGCGAGCCCGCGAGCCTCAAGGACCGCACGCTGCTGCGCCGTGCGCCGCACCTGGTGCTCGACGGCGCGCTCGCCGTCGCCGCCGCGCTGGGCACCGACGGCGTCACCGTGGCCGTGCACGACGAGGCCGCCTTCGTCGCCGTGAGCCGAGCAGCCGCCCAGCGCCCCGACGGGCGGCGGGTGCGCTTGGCCCGCACCGGCGGAGGCTTCGTCGGCGGCGAGGCACGGGCGCTGGTACGCGGCCTGGACGGCGGCCCCGCGGTGCCCCCGGGACGGCGCGAGCACCTGACGAGCTCGGGCACCCTGGTGGCCAACGTCGAGACCTTCGCGCAGACCGCGATCCTGCTCCGCCGCGGTCTGCGGGGCTTCACCGACACCGGCACCCGCGACGAGCCCGGCACGGCGCTGGTGACGGTCGGCGGGGCGGTGGGGCGGCCCGGCGTCGTCGAACTCCCGCTCGGCACGCCGCTGGGCATCCTGCTCACCGCCGCGCAGGCAGCGCCGGCGCAGGCCGTGCTCCTCGGCGGCTACCACGGCGGGTGGGTGCGGCCGAACCCCGACATCCGTCTCTCCCGCGCCGGCGCCGCCGCCGCCGGCAGCAGCTTCGGAGCGGGCGTGGTGCTCGTCGTCGACGAGGCCACCTGCGGGCTGGGCGAGCTGGCCCTGGTGTCCGGCTGGCTGGCGCGCGCGTCGGCCAAGCAGTGCGGACCGTGCCGCTTCGGCCTGCCCGCCCTCGCCGCCGACGTCGCCGCGCTGGCCGCTGGCAACCCCGCCGCCCTCGGCGCAGCCTTCGGTCACCTTCATTCGATCGACGGGCGGGGCGCCTGCAGTCACCCCGACGGCGCCGTGCGGTTCGTCAGCTCCGGCCTGCACGTCCTGCAGGACGAGGTGGAGCTGCATCGCCACGGCGGCTGCCGGCGCCCGGTAGTCGGGCGGCTGCCACTGACCCCGGTCACCTCCCTCACGTCGGGAGGCGCGCGATGACCCGGCTCGACATCGACTGGACCCGCTGCGACGGCCACGGCCTCTGCGCCGAGCTGCTGCCGCACCGGATCACCCGCGACGACTGGGGCTTCCCGATCATCTCGCCCGCGCCGGCATCAGCCAAGGAGCTCAAGCGCGCCGTCACCGTCTGCCCCGCCCTCGCGCTCCGCCTGACCCGCTCATGAACCCCACCGAGAGGACTCAACCCATGACCACCCTGATCGAGCCTGCCGTGCTCAAATCCGGTGGCCGGCTCTTCCCGCCCACCGCCGGAGCCACGGTCGACGTCGAGATCGTCGTCCCGGTCTTCAACGAGGAGACCGACCTCGAACCGAGCGTGCGCCGCCTCAACCAATTCCTCGACGAGCGCTTCCCGTTCACGGCGGTGATCACCATCGCCGACAACGCGAGCACCGACTCGACCTGGCAGCACGCAGTCACCCTGGCCGCCGAACTGCCGCGCGTGCGCGCGGTGCACCTCGACGCGAAGGGCCGGGGCCGGGCGCTGCACCAGGTGTGGACGGCCAGCACCGCGACGGTCGTCGCCTACATGGACGTCGACCTCTCCACCGACCTCAATGCCCTGCTGCCGCTGGTGGCCCCGCTGATGTCGGGCCACAGCGACGTGGCGATCGGGTCGCGGCTGTCACGCTCCTCGCGCGTCACTCGCGGGCCGAAGCGCGAGTTCATCTCCCGCTCGTACAACCTGCTGCTGCGCACCACCCTGCACACCCGCTTCTCCGATGCGCAGTGCGGTTTCAAGGCGCTGCGGGCCGAGTACGCGCGGACCCTGCTGCCCCACGTGCGGGACACCTCGTGGTTCTTCGACACCGAGCTGCTCGTACTTGCCGAGCGCAGCGGCCTGCGGATCGCCGAGGTGCCGGTGGACTGGATCGACGACCCGGACAGCCGCGTCGACGTCGCCGCCACCGCACTGGCCGACCTGCGCGGCATCGCCCGCGTCGGGCGGTCGTTGCTGCGCGGCGAGCTGCCCGTACGTGAGCTGCGCGCCGAGTTCGGCCGCGCCGAGCCGTCGAGCCTGCTGCGGCAGGGCGTCCGCTTCGGCGTGGTCGGGGTGCTGAGCACGCTGGCCTACCTGCTGCTCTTCCTGCTGTGGCGCGCACCGCTCGGAGCACTCGGCGCCAACTTCGCCGCCCTGCTCGTCACCGCCGTGGCCAACACCGCGGTGAACCGGCGCTTTACCTTCGGCGTCTCCGGCCCCGGTGCCGGACGACATCAGCTCCAGGGGCTGCTCGTCTTCGGCCTCGGCCTGGCCCTCACCAGCGGCTCGCTCTGGGCGCTGGGCCTGGCGACGGCACACCCCGCGCGGGCCGTCGAACTGTCGGTCCTGCTGATCGCCAACCTCGCCTCGACCGTGCTCCGTTTCGTCCTGCTCCGCACGTGGGTCTTCGCCCACCCTTCCCGAAAGGTCACCTCATGACCACCACCAGCTCACTGACCTCGCCGAGTGGCCAGCTAGACGCCGAGTGGCCGCCGACAACGGACCACTCGGCGCACAAGTGGCCACTCGCAGGCGGGTGGACGCGCAGCCGTGAACGCCTCGCCTTGCTGATCCTGCTCGCCTCGACCGGGGTGCTCTACCTGTGGGACCTCGCGGCGTCGGGCTACGGCAACGACTTCTACGCCGCCGCGGTGCAGGCGGGCACCGAGAGCTGGAAGGCCTTCTTCTTCGGCAGCTTCGACTCCGCCAACGCGATCACCGTGGACAAGCCACCGCTCTCGCTCTGGCCGATGGAGCTCTCAGGACGGATCTTCGGCTTCAACTCCTGGTCGATGCTGGCCCCGAACGCGATCGAGGGGGTGCTCGCGGTCTGGTTGCTCTACGCCACGGTGAAGCGCTGGTTCGGCCCGACCGCCGGCCTGCTCGCGGGTGGGCTGCTGGCGATCACTCCCGTCGCCGTGCTGATGTTCCGCTTCAACAACCCCGACGCGATGATGACGTTCCTGATCGTGCTGGCGGCCTACTGCGTCACGCGGGCCCTGGAGAACGCCTCGACGAAGTGGCTGCTGCTCACCGGCGCGGTGATGGGGCTGTCGTTCCTGGCCAAGGGGCTGCAGCCGTTCACGGTGCTGCCGGCGCTCGCCATCGCCTACCTCGTGGCGGCACCGACCGGCCTGCGCACGCGGTTGCTACAGCTGCTCGGCGCCGGTGCCACCCTGGTGGCCGGTGCCGGCTGGTGGCTGCTCGCCGTCCAGCTGACGCCTGCCGCCGACCGCCCGTACATCGGCGGCTCGGGTGACAACTCCGCACTCGGCCTGGCCCTCGGCTACAACGGCCTGTCCCGCATCACCGGCGACAGCACCGGCGGCGGGGGTGGGGGCGGCGGCGCGAGCTTCAGCGGCAGCACCGGCCTCGGCCGGCTCTTCAACTCCCTCGACGGTGGGCAGATCTCCTGGCTGCTGCCCGCAGCGCTGCTCGCGATCGTCGGTCTGGTCGCCCTGACGGTTCGTGCCGCCCGCACCGACCGCACCCGGGCCGCCGTGATCATCTTTGGCGGCTGGCTGCTCGTCACCGGTGCCGTGCTCAGCTACGCCAGCGGCATCATCCACACCTACTACACGGTCGAGCTGGCCCCGGCCATCGCCGCCCTCGTCGCGATCGGCGCCGTGGTCGGCTGGCGGGAGCGGGCCCGGATCGGTGCCCGGATCGGGATGGCCCTGGGCGTCGCGGTGACCGCCTGGTGGAGCGTCACGCTGCTGCACCGCTCCACCGGCTGGCACCCGTGGGTGGGCGGACTGGTGATCGCGGCCGGCATCATCGGCACGCTCGGGCTCCTCGTCCCGGCCAACAAGCTGCGCGAAGCGGGGATCGCCGGCCTGGTCGCCGGCACCGTCGCCGTCAGCGGCGGCTCGGCGGCCTACGCCCTCAGCACGGCCAGCACCCCGCACACCGGCAGCACCCCCTCGGCCGGTCCCACGGTCAGCGGTGCAGGCGGCATGGGTGGCGGCCCCGGCGGCTTCGGCGGCTTCGGCGGCGGCGCGGCACGTGGCGCCCGTCCAACCGGAGGTTTCGGCGGCGGGACACCGCCCGCGGGCGCGTCGGGCGGGGCGCCGTCATCGACCTCAGGCTCCACCGAGGGGGCTACCTCGACCCGCCCGTCCGGAGGCTTCGGAGGCACCGCAGGCGCCGGCACGGCAGGCGGCGGTTCCAGCTCGAACTCCGCGTTGACCGCGCTACTGAAGAAGACCACCACCAAGTGGGCGGCAGCGGCGATCGGATCGCAGACCGCCGGAGCGCTGGAGCTCAGCTCCGGCAAGGCGATCATCGCGATCGGCGGCTTCAGCGGCACCGACGATGCGCCGACGCTGGCGCAGTTCGAGAAGGAGGTGGCCGCCGGGCAGATCAGCTACTTCATCGCCGGCGGGCAGGGTGGCGGCCAAGGTGGCGGCCAGGGTGGCGGCAGCTCGAACAGCAGCCAGATCACCAGCTGGGTGGAGGCGCATTACACCTCGACGACCGTCGGTGGCACCACCGTCTACGACCTCACGAAGGCGGGTTCGTGATGACCACGCTCACCGATGACCCGGCACTGCATCCCGCGGATGCGACCCCGCCAGGTGATGGCGCCCAGGAGACCGCCCAGGAGACCGGGTGGCGCGATGCGTCGCGCCACCCGGCGCTCGTGGAGCGGTTTGGTCGGCACCGGGACCGGGGGCTGCACGCCGCGCTGCTGCTCGGCACCGGGCTGCTCTACCTGATCGGGCTCTCCGTCTCCGGCTGGGCCAACGAGTTCTACTCGGCGGCCGCCCAGTCCGGCAGCAAGAGCTGGACGGCCTTCCTCTTCGGCTCGCTGGACTCGTCGAACTTCATCACCGTCGACAAGCCGCCCGCGTCGCTGTGGGTGATGGACCTGTCGGTGCGGGTCTTCGGCCTCAGCTCCTGGTCGGTGCTCGTGCCGCAGGCGCTGGAGGGGGTCGCCGCGGTGGCGCTGCTCTACGCCGCGGTGAAGCGGGTGTCCGGCCCGACTGCCGGGCTGCTGGCCGGGGCGATCCTGGCCACCACTCCGGTGGCGGCGCTGATGTTCCGCTACAACAACCCGGATGCGCTGCTCGTGCTGCTGATGACGGCCGCGGCCTATGCCACGGTGCGGGCTGTCGCGGCCGGGCGCGGCCGCTGGCTGGTGCTGGCCGGGGTACTGCTCGGCTTCGCCTTCCTGACCAAGATGCTCCAGGGGCTCATCGTGGTCCCGGCGTTTGCGCTGGCCTATCTGGTGGCCGCCCCGATCGCGCTGCGGAGCCGCATCAAACACCTGCTGGTGGCCGGGGTGGCGATGTTCGCCGCTGCCGGCTGGTGGGTAGCCCTCGTCGAGCTCTGGCCGGCGGGGTCGCGCCCCTACGTCGGCGGTTCCAACCACAACAGCGTCCTGGAGCTGATCTTCGGCTACAACGGGATCGGCCGGCTCGACGGCTCGAGCAACATCGGCAGCGTCAGCGGCGGCACCGGCGGCTTCTCCTCCAGCGAGACCGGCCTGACGCGCCTCTTCGGTAGCGACATGGGCACGCAGATCAGCTGGCTGCTCCCCGCCGCGCTGGCCGGCCTGGTGGCGTTGGGCTGGTTGACCTGGCGCCGCCCCCGCGCCGATGCACTGCGGGCCAGTGCGATCGTCTGGGGCGGCTGGCTGCTCGTCACCGGCGTGCTGCTCAGCTTCGCCAGCGGGATCATCCATCCCTACTACACGGTGGCCCTGGCCCCGGCGATCGCCGCCGTACTGGCGCTGGCCGTCATCGCACTCTGGGAACGCCGCACCGATCCGGTGGCGCGCTGGGTACTCGCCGGTGTGGTGGCGGCCGGCGGGCTGTGGAGCTACGACCTGCTGGGACGCTCCACCTGGGCCCCCTGGCTGCGCTGGGTAGTGCTGCTCTCCGGAGCGGTCACCGTATTCGCCATCCTGGGGCCCCGCCTGCGGATCGCACTCGTCGCCCCGCTGCTGGCACTGACCATGCTCGCCGCACCCACCGCCTACGCCCTGCAGACCGCCTCGACGGCACACAGCGGCGCGCTCCCGAGTGCCGGCCCCACCTCGACAGCCGCCTTCGGTGGCGGGCGCGGAGCGGGTGGCGGGCGCGGAGCGGGTGGCGGGCGACCCGCCGGTGGAGGCGCCTTCGGTGGAGGCGCCTTCATTGGCGGGCGCGGAGCGGGTGGCGGGCGACCCGCCGGTGGGGGTGGCACCGGTGGCCAGCCAGGCGGTCTCGGTGGTGCAACCACCGTCGCCTCGGCGCTGGTGACCGCGTTGAGGTCAGACGCAGCCAGCTATACCTGGGTGGCCGCCACCACCAGCTCCAACGAGGCATCCAGCCTGGAGCTGGCGACCGGCGACGCGGTGGCTGCCCTCGGCGGCTACAACGGCACCGATCCCGCGCTCACACTCGCCCAGTTCGAGGCGCTCGTCGCGAAGGGCAAGATCCACTACTACGTCGCGGACTCCTCGGGTTTCATCGGCTCCACCGCCGCGGACACCTCGACGGCCTACGCGATCCAGCAGTGGGTCGCGAAGACGTACACCGCCACCACGATCGGCGGCACGACCGTCTACAACCTCGCGAAGTAGCGGGCAGGGGTGTTCGGAGTTGACCGACGGTCTGTATGACAACGTCGTACAACCCGTCGGTCAATCTCCGAACACCCCACCCGCGGACTCAGGCGGAGCAGACCGACTTAGGAGAGGCCGGCGTAGGAGTGCAGGCCCGACACCACGATGTTCACCACGAGGAAGTTGAAGGTGATCGCCCCGAAGCCGGCCAGGTTCACCCAGGCCGCGCCCTTGCCCTTGAAGCCAGCGGTAGCGCGGGCGTGCAGGTAGCAGGCATAGATGACCCAGACGATGAAGGCCCAGGTCTCCTTCGGGTCCCAGCCCCAGTAGCGTCCCCAGGCGGCCTCGGCCCAGATCGAGCCGCAGATGATCGCCACGGTGTAGAGCGGGAAGGCGAAGGCGACGATGCGGTAGGCCGTCTTGTCGAGGACGTCGGCGGCGGGCAGCCGGGAGGCGAGGGTGCCGACCCGTCCGGGCACGTAGCCGGGCTTGCCGGAGAGGCGGTCGTGCCGCACCTTCACGAGGTAGAGGGCGGTGAGGACGGCGCTCGTCATGAGCGCGCCCTCGGCGATCGAGACCAGCGTGACGTGGATGGCCAGCCAGTAGGACTGCAGCGCGGGCACCAGAGGCTGGGCCTTGGAGTAGAGCACCGTCCCGGCGAGGAACATCATGAGCACGACGGGCAGCAGGATGAAGCTGCCGAGGTGGCGGATGCTCGGCGCCTTCCACAGCACCCCGAGGAATGCCACGACGCCGACGAGGCCGGCCACCGAGGCGAACTCGTACATGTTCGACCACGGCACCGCGTCGACGGCGATGGCGCGCACCGCGATCGAGCCGGTGTGCAGCAGCGCGCCGAAGACGGTGAGCGCCACGGCCAGCCAACCGGCGCGGTCGGCGAAGCTGCGCTTGCCGGTCGTCGGGTCGATCTCGACGACAGAGGGGATGTCGGACGGGGTGTCCTTCGTCAGCACCGTCCCGCCTGCGCCGACGAGCTCACGAGCCGGGGCGGCCAGCACCGCGGTATCGGCGATCCGGCCACGCCGTCCGAAGGCGTACTCGGCGGTGTAGGCCACCATCGCGAGGGCGTACACCGCGATGGAGGTGGTGAAGATCGAGTCGGACAGGTGAGCCATCGAGCCGTTGATTCCAGCCACGTCTACTCCTTCACCGGCACGATGCCTGCAGGTTGTCCCGCGGCTTCAAGTCGTTCGATCAGGGCACTGAACTCGCTCGAGAAGTTCCCGGAATCGCTGCGCGCAAGGCCGCCGACAGCTACCACGGTAGGTGAAGGGCCTGTGGTATCGGACGACGGGGTCAGGCGAAGCCACAGTCTGCGGCGGCGCACCCCCAGCGAGCCGAGCAGGCCGAGCACCATCGCGAGTGCGGCGAAGAGCAGGTAGCCCTGCGACGGGTCGTGTGAAACCTGCAGGCTGGCCCACGGAACCCAGCCGTCGAAGCGCACCGAGACGCCGTTCTTGAACGACCTCGTCTCGCCCACGGCGAGGTTGGCCTGGCCGAGCTCCTTCATCTTGGAGGTGTCGAGTGAGTACACCGACTGCGGCAGCCCCTGGTAATTCAGGTCGCCCTCGTAGACGTTGATCCCCAGGATCGGATGGTTGGCCTGGGGCGCGATCGAGGTGACGACGTTGCCCGTCGTCTGCGGGGTGGGCGCGAAGAACCCGGAGACGCCGACGTCCTTGTTCGCACCGGCCGGACCGGCCTGCTTGAAGGCGCCGTCGGAGAGGAAGGTCGTGGCGTCCTCGGGCACGAACGCCTCGACGTCGTGGCGCACCGAGCCGTCGGGCATGGTGATCGTCACCTCTGGGGCGAAGCCGTGCCCGATCAGGTAGACGCGGTCACCCTCCAGCCGCAGCGGGTGGTTGACCGTGATCACGCCCTTCTCGGGCGCGGAGTCGACGGTGCGCCGGTAGACGATGTTGGCCTGGAACTGGGACGCCTCACCCTCGGAGGTGTAGGTGGCGATGAACTTCGACATCTCGTCGACGCAGAACGGCGCGGGGCTGATCTTGCCCTCCGCGGCAAAGCGCCCGGGCTGCCAGTTGTCGTACTGCGACACGGTGTTGCAGAAGCCCTGATCGGCGCCCTGCAGGATGATCCGGGTGCCCTGGTAGGCGTAGAGGTGGCCGATCAGGATCAGTACGAGTGCCACGAGCAGGGCCACGTGGAAGAGCAGGTTGCCCGTCTCGCGGCTGTAGCCCTTCTCGGCCGAGAGCGTGACGGCACCGGACTCCTCGGTGCGCGTCACCACCCGCCACCGCCGGCCGAGCGTGCGGCGCGCGACCGTGGCGTACTCGGCCGGGGTAACGGCAGTGACGAAGCTGCCCGACTCCGGCAGCTTGTTCAGGTGCCGCGGTGCGGGCAGCGGCTTGCGGGCCACAGCCTTGAAGTGCAGGCGAATCCGCGGGATCAGGCAGCCGACGAGGGAGATGAACAGCAGCAGGTAGATCGCGGCGAACCACACCGAGCCGAAGACGTCGAAGGCACCGATCCGATTCAGGAAGTGCCCCAGCGCCCCGTGCGTCTTGATGTAGCTGGTGGTCTTGTCCGGGTTCAGCGGGCGCTGTGGCAGCAGCGAGCCCGGCACGGCGGCCACGGCCAGCAGGAAGAGCAGGATCAGGGCCGTCCGCATGCTGGTGAGGCGCCGCCAGGTCTGGCGGATCGGCCGCCAGATGGTGCCCACGACAGAGCCACCTACCAGTGCGCTGGCCATCAGATCTCGAACCCGCCGGCACCGACGTTGGAGCGCAGCGAGTCCATCAGGTGGTTCCACTCACCGGTGACGAGCAGGATCCCCATGACGATCAGCAGCGCGCCACCCAGCCGGGTGACCACGCCCATGTGCCGTCGCAGGAAGCCCAGCGCGCCGGTGACCCAGCCGACGCCGAAGGCGACCAGCACGAACGGGATGCCGAGGCCGAGGCAGTAGAAGGCGGTGAGTATCGCCCCGCGGCCGGCGGTGCCCTGGGTGAAGGCGAGCGTGTTCACCGCGCTGAAGGTCGGGGTGAGACACGGCGCCCAGGCCAGGCCGAAGGTGGCGCCGAGCAGCGGCGCACCCACCAGCCCGGCCTTGGGCAGCTTGTGCACCTTGAACTCGCGCTGCAGGAAACCGAAGCCGCCGAGGAAGACCACGCCCATCACGATCGTCACGCCACCGAGCACCCGCGCGATGATGTCCTTGTCATTGCGCAGGTTGGCGCCGAGCTGGCCGAAGGCCACGCCTTGCAGCACGAAGATCGCGGTGAAGCCGAGCACGAAGAGCAGCGCCCCACTCACCATCCGGCGACGGCTGGGCACGCCCTCGACGCCGGAGAGCCCGGCAACGTAGGAGAGGTACCCGGGCACCAGCGGCAGCACGCACGGCGACAGGAAACCGACCAGTCCGACGAGCGCGGCCACAGCGGCAGCGACGAGCAGCGGCCCGTCGTTCACGGTGTGGGTCAGGCCGTTGGTGGCCAGCAGCTGGGCGACCATCACGTCTCCGCGACGAGCTTGTCCAGGACGGGGGTGAGGTCCTTCGGCAGCACGGTGCCGTCGTAGACGGCCGCGACTCGCTGCTCCTTGTCGAGGATCACCGTGTAAGGCAGGCTGATCGCCGGGATCTTGCCCAGCTTGACCGATGTCTCGCCCTGCTCGTCGAAGGCGATCGGGTAGCTGATGTGGTTGTCCTTGACGAAGGCCCGCGGGGCACTGCGGTTCGACTCCTTGGTGTCGATGCCGAGGAACGTCACGCCCTTGCCCTTGTACTCGCGGTAGACGCTGTCGAACTGCGGGGTCTCGGTGGTGCAGGGGCCGCACCAGGTGGCCCAGAAGTTCACCACGACGACCTTGCCCAGGTCACTGGCCAGGCTGTAGGTGCCGCCATCGAGCAGCGAGGTCGTCACGGTCCCGATTTTCTGACGCTTGGCCGCGGGTAGCAGCGTGCCGATCTTGTTGAGGCTGACGAAGCGATACGTGCCGCCGCTCTGGCTGACGGCATCGGAGCCGGTACAGCCCGAGACCACCAGGGCGGCGGTGACGAGCACACCGGCCACGGCGACTCTGGCCGCGGCGACAGAGGGGATTCGCTTGTTCATGGTGCGTCCAGTGTGCGTTATCCAGCTGTGGGTGCCGCACCCGGCTCAGCCAGCTGTGACCGCGGACAGCATGGGCTCTGAACCCCCTCAGGCGCCGGCGCCGTGACCTGCGGGAAGCGACGCGGCGGGCTCGGCGTAGTCGACCCGCACCACGACGTCACCGTCGAAGGTCAGCGACGTCACCGAGGCGAGGCTGCACTGCCGCTTGCGCGGGTCGTGGAAGAGCCGCAGCCCCTCGGCCTGGCGCCGTGCGGAGACGATCGGCAGCTGGTGGCTGACGCAGACGGCGTCCTTGCCGGTGCCAGCGACCTTGGCCCGCGCCGCTCCGGCGGCCCGCAGCACCCGGGTGGCCACCTCGACGTAGGGCTCGCCCCAGCTGGGCTTGAACGGGTTGCGGA
Organism: Jatrophihabitans sp.; assembly: GCA_025963285.1. Taxonomy (GTDB): domain Bacteria; phylum Actinomycetota; class Actinomycetes; order Mycobacteriales; family Jatrophihabitantaceae; genus JAOPUX01. The sequence goes on along the minus strand of JAOPUX010000120.1, from coordinate 35,591 downwards.
GGTACTTCCAGTTGGCCGGGTCCCGGAGCAGGCCCTTGCCCCCGGCGACGTTGCGACCCTCCAGGAAGTTGGCCGCCTCGACGAGGTCCTCGTCCGTGGCGATCGTCAGGCCCGTGACCGCCGCGATCGGTGCCGCCGTCTCCTGGGCCCGCTGCAGCGGCGAAGCCACGAGGTAGCCGATCTCCTTGGTGGCGAAGAACTCCGCGGCCAGCTTGGCCTGGGCGACACCCAGGTCGGAGAGCCGGAACCCCGGTAGCCGTCCGTAGAGGACGTTGTCGGGGTTGAATACCTCGCCGTGCCGCAGCAGGTGCACCGTCTCCATGGAGCCATCCTCCCAGGTACGCAGCCGCAGGGGTGCACCGTGTCGGGGGTCGGCGCTACGGTCGCTTTCATGGCTGAACTCGACCTCACGGCCCACATCAGGGCCGAATCCGCCCGCTTCGGTGCTGCGCTTCGTGCAGCCGACCCCACCGCCCAGGTGCCCACCTGCCCGGACTGGAAGGCGGCCGACCTGCTCTGGCATCTCGCCGAGGTACAGCTGTTCTGGGCCGCCGTGGTCCGCGATGGGCTCGACTCCGACGCCGCCGATGCCCAGAAGCCGCAGCGCCCCACGGACTTCGCCGAGCTGCACGCGCTCTTCGCCGGTGCGGGTGAGGAGCTGCTGGCCGCCCTGGAGGGCGCCCCGGACGACGCCGCGGCCTGGACGTGGTGGCCCGCCGACCAGAGTGTCGGCTTCATCCGGCGGCGGCAGGCCCACGAGGCGCTGATCCACCGCCTCGACGCCGAGCTGACCGCGTCCGGCTCCTTCGGCGCCATCGACGCCGCCCTGGCCGCAGACGGCATCGATCAGGCCCTGCACGTCGACCTGGCCTGGCACCCCGAGTGGGCAGAGCTCACGCCGTCGGCAGAGCTGGGCCTCGTGCAGGCCATCGACGTCGGCCGCAGCTGGCTCGTCGATGTCACCCGTTGGGGCGGGGTCAGCCCGAACACCGGTAAGACGTGGGACGAGCGCATGCTGGCCGTCGTGGCCGAAGGGAGCCCCAGCTACACGATCAGCGGCACCGCGGCCGAGGTCGACGCGTGGCTCTGGAATCGCGGCCCGCGGGTGGCCGTCTCCGGCGACGAGGGCGGCTTCGAGTCCTTCCAGGCCGTGGTGTCGGCAGGCGGCAACTGACTCAGGCCGCGGCCGCCGCACGCGCCGCCGCGGGCAGCGCGTCGGCGATCCGGCCGATCGCCTCGTCGTCCATCGCGGCGTTGACGAACCAGGCCTCGTAGGCGCTCGGCGGCAGGTACACGCCCGCCTCGAGCATGCTGTGGAAGAAGGGTGCGTAGCGCGCCGTCGCCGCGGCCTGGGCACCCGCGAAGTCGTGCACGGGCGCCCCGGCGAAGAAGATCGAGAAGAGGTTGCCGGCGTACTGCAGCTGGTGCTCCACCCCCGCCTCGGTCAGCGCATCGGAGGCCAGGGTGCCGATCGTGCGGGCATTGGCATCGAGGGCGGCATAGACGTCGGGGCCGGCCGCACGCAGCGTGGCCAGGCCGGCCGCCACGGCGACGGGATTCCCCGAGAGCGTGCCGGCCTGGTACACCGGACCCATCGGGGCCAGCCGAGCCATGATGTCGGCCCGTCCACCGAAGGCGGCAGCCGGCAGCCCCCCGCTCATGACCTTGCCGAAGGTGAAGAGGTCGGCCTCGACCGGGTCGAGGCCGTACCACCCGGCCGCTGAGACCCGGAAGCCCGTCATCACCTCGTCCATGATCAGCAGCGCCCCGTGGGCAGCGGTGATCTCGCGCAGCGCGGCGTTGAAGCCGGGCAGCGGGGCCACCGCACCCATGTTGCCCGCGGCCGCCTCGGTGATCAGGCAGGCGATCTCGGCGCCGAACTCGGCGAAGCAGGCCCGCACCGCCTCGATGTCGTTGTAGGGCAGCACGATCGTCTCGGCCGTCTGCGCGCCCGTCACGCCGGGGGTGTCCGGCAGCCCGAGAGTGATCACGCCTGAGCCGGCGGCGGCCAGCAGCGCGTCGACGTGGCCGTGGTAGCAGCCGGCGAACTTCACCACGCGGTGCCGGCCGGTGAAGCCGCGGGCCAGCCGGATGGCCGACATGGTGGCCTCCGTGCCGGAGTTCACCAGCCGGACCTGCTCCACCGGCCCCACCCGGCCGATGATCGTCTCGGCCAACTCGATCTCGCCGGAGGTCGGCGTGCCGAAGGAGAGGCCGGAGGCTGCGGCCCTGGTCACCGCCGCGACGACCTCCGGGTGGGCGTGGCCCAGGATCATCGGCCCCCACGACGAGACGAGGTCGACGTAGCGGTTGCCGTCGGCGTCGGTGAGGTAGGCCCCGGCACCGCTGACCATGAACCGCGGAGTGCCGCCGACGGACCGGAAGGCCCGTACCGGCGAGTTCACCCCGCCGGGGGTGACGGTCTGAGCGCGGGCGAACAATTCGGCGGAGACGGGCGCATCCTGCATGCGTCCAGTCTCCCATCGTCGTGTTAGGCGCCCCGGCCCGAGGAGACGTGCCAGGCTGGTGGCATGAGCGAGCCGACCACCATGTACATCCTGCTGCACTCCCCCGGGCCCGCCGTCCCAGAGGGCACCTCGGTCGCCGACCACCCCGGGATGGTGGAGCACTACGCCTTCCTGCAGCGCCGCGCGGCGGCCGGCGAGCTCGTTGCGGCCGGCCCGATGCCCGCCTCGAACGGCCACGGCATGACGCTGCTCGAAGTCGACTCGCTCGAGGAGGCCAAGCGGCTGGCCACCGTGGACGACCTGGCCGTGGCCCGCGGGGTGCTCACCGTCCGCGTCTCGCCGTGGCTGGTCGTGATGGCCCGCGACTGAGCCTCAGCGCAGCCGTCAGGCCAGCGCGCGGCGCATGACGATGCGCGGCCCCACCGCGTCCAGCCCCACGCGCGTCTCCCGGGCCCGGACGGCCAGGAGCCCGGGTGTGGGATCGGTGACCTCGACGAAGCCCAGCCTGCGGTAGAAGGGCGCATTCCAGGCGATGTCGGCGTAGGTCGTCAGCGTCAGCGCCGGGTAGCCCCGCGCCGCGGCCCAGCTGCAGGCCTGCTCGACCAGGCCGGTGCCGTAGCCGTGCCGCATCTGCCCGGGGATCACGGCCAGCTCGGCGAGATAGGCCGTGCCGTCGACCTGCGCGACCTCGGCGAAGCCCACCGGCGGACGCCCCACCACGAAGATCACCTCGGCGGGGAGCCGCTCGTCGGACTCGACGATCACCGGAAGCTCGTGCCCGGCCACCCGGAAGAGCGAGTCGGCGCGCTCGGCGATCTCCTCCAGGCCGGACAGGTCCTCGGTCGCGGCCTCCCGGATCTCCAGCCTGGCCGGGGCGGCGTCCGGGCCGACGAGGGCGGTGAGCAGCTCGGCAGGCTTGCGGGTGGCCACGATGACGCCGGTGCCGTCGCGCAGCTGCACCGCGATGCCCTCGCTGCCGCGGGGCAAGGCGGTGGCGTAGCGACGGCCCAGGATGCGGTCCTCGGAGTCGCCGACCGGGCCGGCGGTGGTGATGTCGGCGAGCAGCAGCGACTCCTCACCCACCCGGATGGCGGTGTCGGTGACCGTGATCGAGCGCATCGTCCGTGCTGCGTAGACCGTCAGCGCCTCGGTACCCACCACGATGACGATCGCGATGACCCAGGCCAGCAGGTGCGACACCCCACCGCCGATGACGAGGTCGACGACGAAGCCGGCCAGGAGCACGAGGAAGAGCACGAGCGTGGTGACGTAGGTGCGCCCCGCCTCGACGTAGCGCGTCGCACCCGGCGGTGGGGTCAACGCAGCGACAGCTGGGCGAACTCGGCCGCCCAGTAGGTCAAGATCATCGAAGCGCCGGCCCGCTTGATCGAGGTGAGCGTCTCGAGGATCGCCCGCTCCCGTTCCAGCCAGCCGCGCTCCGCCGCCGCCTCGACCATCGCGTACTCACCGCTGATCTGGTAGGCCGCCACCGGCACCGGCGAGGCGTCGGCCACCGCCCGGAGGATGTCGAGGTAGGGCAGCGCCGGCTTCACCATGACGATGTCCGCGCCCTCGGCGACATCGAGGGCCACCTCGGCCAGCGCGTCGGCCACCGAGCGGGAGGCGTCCTGCTGGTAGCTCTTCCGGTCGCCGACGAGAGAGGAGTTCACGGCCTCGCGGAACGGGCCGTAGAAGGCCGAGGCGTACTTCGGCGCGTAGCCGAGGATGCCGGTGTCGAGGTGCCCCGCGGCGTCGAGCGCGGCCCGGACCACCGCCACCTGGCCGTCCATCATCCCGCTCGTACCGAGCAGGTGGGCACCCGCCTCCGCCTGCGCGAGTGCCATCGAGGCGTACCGCCGCAGGGTGGCATCGTTGTCGACCGCACCCGCCGCATCGAGGACGCCGCAGTGGCCGTGGTCGGTGAACTCGTCGAGGCAGAGATCGGCCATCAGCACGGTGTCGTCACCGAGCTCGCTCTGCAGCCGGCGCAGGCCGACGTTCAGCACGCCGTCGGGGTCGTCGGCGCCCGAGCCGACGGCGTCCTTCTCGGTCGGGATGCCGAAGATCATCAGCCCGCCGACCCCGGCCTCGACCGCCTCGACCGCGGCCTTCACCAGCGACTCCTGGGTGTGCTGCACCACGCCTGGCATCGACGAGATGGGCGCCGGCTCGGCGATCCCCTCGCGGACGAACATCGGCAGGATGAGGTCGGCCGGGCGCACGTGCACGTCGGACACGAGTCGGCGCAGCGCCGGAGTTCGCCGCAGCCGCCGCGGCCGCGACACCGGGTAGGCGGGCAGTTCAGGCAATGTCACAGCCCCGAGATTACGCGCGCGAACACTTCGACCTCGCCGAGTGGCTTGTTCGGACGCGAGTGGCTGGGCGACACGCCACCACTCGGCGCCGAACTAGCCACTCGGCGGGTGCGGGTTAGCGGGTCCGGGTTAGCGGGTCCGGGTTAGCGGGTGTGGGTTAGCGGGTGTGGGTTAGCGGGTGCGGGTTAGCGGGTGGCGCGCCGGGAGCCGGAGCGGGCGAGCTTCTTCGCCGCGGCGGCGGCCGCCTTCTCGCGGTCCTCGATCGCCTTGGCCGTGGCGTGCGCGGCCAGGGCGTCGACGAGCGCGGTGACCGTGGCCGTCTCGGGCTGCACGTCCACGCGCAGGCCGAACTCGCGGGCCGTCGCCGCCGTCTGCGGGCCGATGCAGGCCACGACGGTGCGCGAGTGCGGCTTGCCGGCGATACCGACGAGGTTGCGCACCGTGGACGACGAGGTGAAGCAGACGGCCTGGAAGCCACCGGACTTGATGGCGTCGCGGATCTCGGCGGCCGGGGGTGCGGCCCGCACGGTGCGGTAGGCGGTGACGTCGTCGATCTCCCAACCGAGCTCACGCAGACCGGCCGCGAGCGTCTCGGTGGCGATGTCGGCGCGCGGCAGCAGGATCCGGTTGATCGGGTCGAGCACGTCGTCGAAGGGCGGGAAGTCGGCGAGCAGCCCCTCGGAGGACTGGTCGCCGGTCGGCAGCAGCTCGGGCTTGATACCGAAGGCACGTACGGCCTCGGCCGTCACCTCCCCGACGCAGGCGATCTTGACGCCGGCGAAGGCCCGGGCATCCAGCCCGTACTCCTCGAACTTCTCCCGCACCGCGCGCACCGCGTTGGTGGAGGTGAAGACGATCCACTCGTAGCGGCCGGTGACCAGGCCCTTGATCGCGCGCTCCATCTGGGTGGGCGTGCGGGGCGGCTCGACGGCGATGGTCGGGACCTCGATGGGCACCGAGCCGTAGCCGCGCAGGCGGTCGCTCATGGCACCGGCCTGCTCCTTGGTCCGCGGCACCAGGATCTTCCAGCCGTAGAGCGGCCGCGACTCCCACCAGGAGAGCTTGTCGCGCTGCGCCGCCGCCTTGCCGATGGTGACGACGAGCGTGCCCGTCATCCCCACGGCGACGAGCTCGAGGTCGCCGAGCGAGCCCGAGACCGTCTGCTGCCGGGTGGTGGTGGCGTCGCAGCTCACGGTCACCGCGGTGTCGGGCTTGAGGCCGTAGGAGACGAGCTGCGCACCGACCGAGGCGACCTCGGCGGCCGGCATCGTCAGCACGAGGGTGCCGGGGGCCGAGGCGAGCGACTCGAGGTCGACGTCATCGGCCACCGTCAGGTCGGCGGAGGTGCGGATGTGGCCGTAGGGCACGCCGGCGTAGGTCGCCGCGCCGTGGCCGGTGCCTACGCCGGGCACCACGATCAACGGGACGGCGGACTTGGCCACGGTCATGGCCTCCTTCACCGCCGCCTGGTCGGCGAACGGGTCGCCGGCCACCAGGCGCACGACCTCGAGGCCGTTGCGGGCCTCGGCGAGCACCAGCTTGGCGGTGTCGGCCGCGGTGGCCTCGGTGCCCCGCACCTCGCCACCGGCGAGCTCGGTGATGGCTGGGTTCACCCCGGGGTCGACGATCACCAGGTCGGCGGCACGCAGTGCCTCCACCCCGTGGACCGCGAGCAGGCCCGGGTCACCCGGTCCGGCTCCAACGAAAGTGACGCGGCCTGTGGCCTTGCGCGCGCGGGTCATGTCGAGCTCCCCATCAATTGATCTGCGCCTTCGGCGAGGAGCTCAGCAGCAAGCCGCCTGCCCACCCCGTCAGCATCTGTGGTCGGACCGGTGGCTGAGAGTCGCACGGCGGCACTGCCGTCGACCGCGGTCACCGAACCGCGAAGAAACACCTCTGTGGTTCCAGTTCCGTCGTCACCGTCGATAACTTCGGCAAGCGCCCCTACGGGTGCTGAGCAGCCACCTTCGAGCGCGCCGAGCAGGGCCCGCTCTGCGGTGACGGCGGCACGGGTGTCGGCGTGATCGAGCGCCGAAAGCAGGGTCAGCACCGCCGCGTCCGAGGCGCGGCACTCGATCGCAAGGGCGCCCTGGGCCGGGGCCGGCAGCACCTGGATCGGGTCGAGTACCTCGGTGACGACGTCCGCGCGGCCGATCCGGCGCAGCCCGGCGTAGGCCAGCACGACGGCGTCGAGCTCCCCGGAGGTGACCTTGGCGAGGCGGGTGTCGACGTTGCCGCGTAGCGCGACCATCTCCACGCCGAGGCCGAGGGCGTTGATCTGCGCTACACGGCGGGGCGAGCCGGTGCCCACCCGCGAGCCGGGCGGCAGCTCGCCGAGCGTCAGCCCGTCCCGCGCGACCAGCGCATCCCGGCTGTCCTCGCGAGCGGGCACGGCACCGAGCGCGATGCCCTCGGCGGCGGCGGTCGGCAAATCCTTGAACGAGTGCACCGCGATGTCGATCTCGTCGTTGAGCAGCGCCGAGCGCAGCGCGGTGACGAAGACGCCGGTGCTGCCCATCTGTGCCACCGCGGCGTTCGACGTGTCGCCCTCGGTGACGATGTGGACGACCTCGACCTCTGCCACGCCGGCCTCGACCGTCAGCGCCTTGACGATGAGATCCGTCTGGGTCCGGGCCAGCAGGCTTGCGCGGGTGCCGATACGCAGCGTGCGGGTCATGAGACACCACCGGGCTGCTTGACCGCGGCCACCGAGTCGACGGTGGCCGGATCAAGGTCGAAGAGCTCGCGCAGGGCTGAGGCGTACTGGTCACCGCCGGGCATGGAGGCCAGCTCCTTCACCCGGACGGTGGGGGCGTGCAGCACCTTCTCCACCGCCCGGCGAACGGCGTCGGCGACCTCGTGGCGCACCTTGTCGTCGAGCTCGGGCAGGCGGCCGTCGAGGCGGGCGATCTCGGCGTCGATCACCTGGTTGGCGCGGGCCCGAAGGGCCGTGACGGTGGGTGCGACGGCGAGCTGCTGCTGCTCGGAGAGGTAGTTGCCCAGCTCCTCGGTGACGATCGCCGAGGCCGCGCGGACCTCCGCCTCGCTGACGGCCGCGCCGCCGTTGCGGAGCGCCTCGAGGTCGACGTAGGTGACCTCACCGCGTTCGGCGATGCTCGGGTCGACGTCGCGGGGCAGCGCCAGGTCGAGGACGACGAGCGGTCGGCCGCCCCGGGGCGGCACCGAGTCGGCCTCGATCACCAGGCCCGTGGCCCCGGTGGAGGAGACGAGCACATCGGCGTCGGCCAGCTCGGCGGCGATCCCGGCCAGCGGCACCGCGCGGCCGTTCAGATTGGCGGCCAGCCGCTGCGCCCGATCGATGCCGCGGTTGGCGATGACGATGTCGGTGAGGCCGCGGCGGCGCAACGTGGCACCGGCCAGTGCCCCCATCGAGCCGGCCCCCACGATCAGGGCGCGGCGGCCGGCAAGCGAACCCAGCACGGCCTCGGCCCGGTCGAGGGCCACCGAGACCACCGACGCCCCGGCCTGGTCGATACCGGTGTCGGAGTGAACCCGCTTGCCCACCCGCAGGCCCGTCTGGGTGAGCTCGTGCATCACCGAGCCGAGCGACCCGGCCTCGGTGCCGAGGGCGTAGGCGCTGCGCAGCTGGCCGAGGATCTGCGACTCGCCGACGACCATCGAGTCAAGCCCGGAGGCGACGGCGAAGAGGTGCTCGACGGCCGCCTCGGCGAAGTGGACGTAGAGGTGGTCGGCGAGGTCGCCTACCTCGAGGCCGGCGTGCCGGGCCAGCACCGTGGTGATCTCGGCGACAGCCGGGTGGAATCGCGCGACGTCGGCGTAGACCTCGATGCGGTTGCAGGTCGAGAGCAGCAGCACCTCGCTGATCGTCTCGGCGCGGTGCAGCTCGTCCAGGGTCTTGCGCAGGTCGTCGGCCGGCACGGCGGCCCGCTCGAGGATCGAGACCGGGGCGGTGCGGTGCGACAGGCCGACGACGACGACGCTCATCGGGTCACCACCTCGGCCAGCTGGGCCGCGGCCTTGCGAGTCTCGTGGAAGGAGAGGATCTGCAGCTCGGCGGCCAGGTCGACCTTGCGCAGGTCGACGTGCCCAGGGACGGTCAGCACTACCGGGGCGAAGTTCAGGATGCTGGTGACGCCGGCGGCGACCAGCCGGTCGCAGACCTCCTGCGACACCGCGGCGGGGGTGGCCAGCACGGCGATGGTGATGCCGTGCTCGGCCACGATCGCCTCGAGTTCGGCGATGTCGCGCACCGGCTGGCCCTGCAGCGTCGTCCCGATCCGGGCGGGGTCGGCGTCGACGAGGGCGGCGATCCGGAAGCCACGGGTGGCGAAGCCGGCGTAGCCAGCGAGCGCCTGGCCGAGGTTTCCGACCCCGACCAGCGCCACCGAGCGGTGCACGGTGATGCCGAGGGTGCGGGCGATCTCCTCGGTGAGGGTGTCGACGTGGTAGCCGACGCCCCGGATCCCGTAGGAGCCCAGGTAGGAGAGGTCCTTGCGCAGCTTGGCGGAGTTGACGCCCGCGGCCACGGCGAGCTCCTCGGAGGAGACGGTGGTGACCGCGCCGTCGCCGAGAACCCCGAGAACGCGCAGATAGGTTGCCAACCGGGCGACAGTCGCGTCCGGTACGCGGGCCTCGTTGGGCCGGCAGTCGGCGGTCATCTACACCTCGTTGTGGACCGGTGAAGTGGACGGAACGCCCCTCGACGGGGGCCGCCCCACCGGTGTGGTAGAAGCTGTGGCAACGCGGGGAACGCTACGCCGCTCGTGAATCTTTTCCCAAATCGCGAGGCCCCGTGCTATAGGGCTTATCAGCGCACGGAGCCCCAGCGACGGCCGGTCAGCGCGGCACGGAACCGCTTCTCCTCTACCCGCCAGTAGCCATGCTCACGATCGTCGATCAAGATCACCGGCACCCGGTCGGAGTACTCGGCCTGCAGCACCGGGTCGGCATCGACATCGACGCTGCGGAGCCCGAATCCCAGCTCTGCCTGCAGCCGCTGCAGGGTCTGCTCGGCCACCTCGCAGAGATGGCAGCCCGCGCGCGTGATCACGGTGACGCGGCGCTCGGTCACCTTCGTCACCACTGGAGGACCCCTTACCTAGCGTCGGAGAAGGCCACGGTACCGACCGGAGAAGCGGGACAGGAGTGACGTATGTGGCGAGAGGAGCCGCGAACGACTGTGTTCAGAATCGCTCTCGCCAGGTAGCGTTAGCACGTTCTTCACACGCGGAGCGCCCGACCCGCCAGTCCCCCACCTATTTCTCCCCGCCGCGGAAAGGACGCCCGATGTCCCGTGCGTCTGTCCCGCACCCAGAACCGACAGGTCCGGGTGCTGGCTGGCGCGCGCTCGCAGAACGCATCGCCGAGCAGCTCGTCGGGGCGCTGAACCCCGCGCTGGCTGCCGGTGGACCGCTCGACATGGGCATGACCATCGACGCCGGAGCGGCCCGGCAGACCGGCGAACGGCACGCTCCGAGCCCGCGGCGGAGCACCGGCGGCCGGGTGAGCCCGCCCGTCCCGGAGCCCGAGGTCACCGAGATGGCCGAGGAGCACACCGAGATCTGGAAGCTCGTCGGCCTGGCCCAGGCCGGTGACGGCGAGGCCTTCGGACAGCTCTACGACCGCTACGTCGACACCGTCTTCCGTTTCATCTACTTCCGCGTCAACGACCGCACCCTCGCCGAGGACTTCACCAGCGAGACCTTCCTGCGCGCCCTGCGCCGCATCGGCACCATCAGCTATCAGGGGCGCGACATCGGCGCGTGGTTCGTCACCATCGCCCGCAACATCGTGCTGGACCACCTCAAGTCGGCCCGTGCACGGCTCGAGATGACCACCGGCGAGGTGATCGAGGGCAAGGAGCACTCACCGAGCCCGGAGCTGGCCGTCATCGAGTCCCTGACCTCGGAGACACTGATGGCCGCCGTTCGGCGCCTCGGTGACGAGCAGCGCGAGTGCGTGATGCTCCGCTTCATCCAGGGCCTGTCGGTCAGCGAGACGGCCGCGGTGATGGGCAAGAACGACGGCGCCATCAAGGCGCTCCAGCACCGGGCCGTCCGCAAGCTCGCCGAGCTGCTCGGCGGTGAGGCGTTATGAGCGTCCAGCCGGCAGCTATGAGTATCCAAAGCATCACGGGATCGTTGAAATCGAAGGACGTCCGGGGAGTTCGGGGACCCGGCGCCCAGCCCGGCACAACGGGTGCCGGCACGACGAGGGGCACGGCAGACCATGGCTGAGCATCGCGTGTCGATGCTGGGCGGGCCGCTGCGGCGGTACGAGGACCCTGCACACTCGCGCGACCCCCGCATCCGCGAGGTGGTCGCGGCACTGGCCACCCTCGACCCTGCCCCGGCCCCCCGCGCCCACTTCCGCGCCGAGCTGCGGGCCCAGCTCGTCGCTGTCGCGCCGCGGCTGGTCCAGGAGGGCACCGAGGAGCTCGCCCCCCGCCGCGCCGAGGCAGCCCCGCCGAAGCAGCCCGTCAAGAAGGGCCTGATCTCCGGCCTGCACCTGGGCCGTCCGCTGGCGGCGGTGGCCTGCACCGTCGTGATCCTGGCGATGCTGCTCGGCGGCGTGGTGGTCCTGAGTCGCGGCTCGCTGCCCGGCGACGCGCTCTACGGCGTCAAGCGGGCCAGCGAGAACGCCCAGCTCGCGGCCACCTCCGGCGCCGAGGCCAAGGCGAAGCTCAACCTCAAGCTGGCCAGCACCCGTTTCAGTGAGGTCGCGAAGCTGCTCCCGGAGTCGCCGGCAGCTGCGAAGCGCGTCAGCAGCCACACCAGGTCGCTCGTCGACTCCACGCTGGGCTCGGCCGACTCCGACCTGCTCAGCGCGTCGCAGACGCTCGGCGCGCAGGCCATCCGGAACAACTCCGCCGCCCCGCTCGACGTGCTGACGAAGTGGGCACCGGGGGCGCTCAGCCACCTCACGAGCATCATCAACCGCCTCCCGGCCGGTGATCTGCGCGATCGCGTCACCGGCTCGTACACGCTGCTGACCAGCGCCTTCACCCGCGCCAAGATGCTGGCGGCAGAGGCCGGCTGCTCGTGCCTGCACGCCACCTCCAGCGACCAGCTCGGCCCGCTGCCCTGTCCGGTCTGCGTCTCACCGGCCCACCCTGGTGTCCCTGGGGGCTCCGGGCCGTCGAAGACCCCGGCCGTCTCGACCAAGCCGACCGCTCCGGTCAGCAGCAGCACCGGCGCCGCCACGGGCTCCACCGGCTCCACCGGCGCCGGCAGTTCGGCGGCCGCGACGGGCAACGGCACAGGCCCGAGCGCCACTGCCACCCCGACGCCAACGCCGTCGAAGAGCAGACCGGGCCTGACGCTGCCGACCATCCTCTCGACGCTGCCGAGCCTCCCGATCGGTCCGATCGGGATCGGCTCCTGCGGTATCTCCGTCTCGCTGAGCCCGATCATCCTGCACCTGGGCAGCTGCCCGACCACCGCCCACAGCTGAATCCGCCCGTAACGTGGGGTCGTTACCCTCGACGGTGTGGAGCCAGCAGCGAACGTACCGGTGAGCGTTCCGCCGGACCCCCACGCCGCCGCGTTCTTCGACGTGGACAACACGATGATGGTCGGCGCCTCGATCTTCCACTTCGCCAAGGGCATGGCCGCCCGGAACTTCTTCTCCTGGCGCGACCTGGTCACGTTCTCGCTCAAGCAGGCCCGGCTGCGCGTGGTCGGTGAGCGGCACGGCGACATGCACTCCACCCGTGAGTCGGCACTGGCGTTCGTCGCGGGCAAGGTCGTCGCCGACATCGTGCTGCTCGGCGAGGAGATCTACGACGAGGAGCTGGCCGACCGCATCTGGTCAGGGACCTACGCGCTGGCTCAGGCCCATCTGGACGAGGGGCGGCGCGTCTGGCTCGTCACCGCCACCCCGGTGGAGCTGGCCACCATCATCGCCCGGCGGCTCAAACTCACCGGGGCGCTCGGCACCGTCGCCGAGGCGAAGGACGGCGTCTACACCGGGCGGCTCGTCGGCGAGGTGCTGCACGGCGAGGCCAAGGCCCACGCCGTGCAGGCACTGGCCGACCGGGAGGGCCTGGATCTGGCGAAGTGCAGCGCCTACTCCGACTCGATCAACGACGTCCCGCTGCTCTCGCTCGTCGGGCATGCCGTCGCGGTGAACCCGGACTCCGCGTTGCGGGCCGAGGCCAAGCAGCGCGGCTGGGAGATCCGGGACTTCCGCACCGGCCGCAAGGCCGCCCGCATCGGGATTCCCAGCGCGCTGGGCATCGGCGCCATCGGGGGCGGGGTGGCGGCCGGGCTGGCGATCAAGCGTGGCCGCGCCACCGAGTTCAGCCGTCTGGCCCTCCTCGCAAGCCAACCCTCCCGCCGTCGCTGGCGCTGAGTTCAGCGCCAGACCGAGCGGCGCTGCACGAGCAGGCGGTAGAGCGAGGTCTGGATCGTCTCGCGCACCTGATCGGTGAGTTCGAAGACGTCGCGGCCTCCTTCGGCGTCCTCGGTACTGATCGGCGCCCCAAACTCGATGTACCACTTGCTCGGCAGCGGGACGAGGCCGAGCGGACCGAGCCACGGGAAGGTGGGCGTGAGCGGGAAGTAGGGCAGGTCGAGCAGCCGTGCCAGCGAGCGGGCGTTGCCCAGCACGGGGTGGGTCTCCTCGGCACCGACGATCGAGACCGGGATGATCGGCACGCCCGCGGCGATGGCCGAGCTGACGAAGCCGCCCCGGCTGAAGCGCTGCAGCTGGTAGCGGTCCCGGAACGGCTTGCCCAGCCCGGCGAAACCCTCGGGCCAGGCGCCGACCAGCTCGCCGGCGTTGAGCAGTCGCTCGGCATCGGCGGGGCAGGCCAGGGTGGCCCCGGCCCGCCGGGCGAGGACGCTGAGGCCGGGGGTGGAGAAGACGAACTGGTCGGCGAGCATCCGCAGGTGCCGCTGGACGGGGTGCCGCTCGCGGATCGCCACCGACATCATGGCCGCGTCGAGTGCCCAGAGGCCGCCGGAGTGGTTGGCCAGCAGTAGCGCGCCACCGGTGTTCGGGATGTTCTCCAGGCCGTTGACCTCGACGCGGAACCAGTTGTCGTAGAGGGCCCGGAAGACCGGCAGCAGCACGTTCTCGGCGAGATCTGGGTCGAAGCCGTAGTCGTCGAGGGAGTAGTTACCGGTGAGCCGCCGGCGCAGGAACGCCAGCCCCTTGCTGGCGCGCCGCTCCCACCCGGCGGCGGGGAGGGCCGGCGCGACGTGGTCGATGTCGTCGATCCCGTCGAACTCCGCCGCCCCGTTGAAGGCGTAGACGTCGGCGCTCCCATCGGCCGGGCGCGGTGGACGGGCACTGCGACGCACCGCCGAGCGCCGCCGCTGCGGCTCGCTCTCGTCGTGCAGCGGGATGACGACGCGCTCGTCCATCAGATCGCCCCCATCCGCGCCGCCGCGCTCGCCAGCCGTTCGAGCCGGTCCTGCAGCCGGTGCTGGGCCCCCTCGACGGCGCCGAGCACCAGCCGCGGCAGCACGGAGCGGGCCTCGACGTAGTCGCGGAGGGCCTCTTCGGTGGTGTAGCGGGGCGTGTAGCCGAACTGGGTGCGCAGCCGGGTGGTGTCGACGACGCGGCCGTAGTTGAGGAAGCTGGTCTTCTCCGCCGAGACCTCGGCCACCCCGCTGTTGCGCACGGCAGCCCCGACGAGCGCCACCGCTGGTGAGGGCACGGGCAGCCGCAGCCGTCCGGCACGTCGTACCGCCTGGGCCAGCGAGACGACCCCCTCGCCCGCGACGTTGACCACGCCGCGGTGGTCGATCGCGCTGGCGCGGTGCAGGGCCTCGATGGCGTCCCACTCGTGCAGCAGCTGGAGCCGGGCGTCGTAGCCGAGCGAGGTCGGCACGATCGGCATGGAGAGGTAGCGGGTGAGGGCGGTGTCGACCGTCGGCCCGATCAGGTTGGCCAGCCGCAGCACGCTCAGTGGGATGTCCGGGCGGCGGCGGGCGAAGCCGCGGGCGTAGTTCTCCACCTCTATCGAACTACGGGCGTAGCCGACGGCTTGACCGGTGGGCGGCATCTCCTCGGTGAAGAGGGCTGGGTCTGCCGCGCTGGCCCCGTAGACGGCGGTGGTGGAGGCCACGACCACGCGACGAATCGACTCCGAGGTCTGGCAGGCGGCGAGCAGCTGCATCGTGCCGGTGACGTACTGGTCCTGGAGCGTGACCCGCGGCGCCCGCGGACTCGCGAGCGCCGCGGTGTGCACGACGGTGTCGACCCGCGCCTGGCTGATCACCTTGGCGATCAGCGGATTGCGGATGTCGGCTCGGACGAACTCGGTGCGTCCGAGCCGGGGCCGCTCACTGGTACGCGGCGCGATCGTATCGATGCCGATGATCCGCTCGACCGATGAGTCGGCGGCCAGCCGCTCAGCAAGGTGCCCGCCCAGGTACCGGCTGACGCCGGTGATCAGGACGACACGTTGCGTGGGCGAAGGCATGCGGGGTTCCGAGCGCTCGCGCGGAGTGGGCTACTTCTTGTTGCGACGCTGAACGCGGGTCTTCTTCAGCAGCTTGCGGTGCTTCTTCTTCGCCATCCGCTTGCGCCGCTTCTTGATGACAGAACCCATAGAGACCAGACCTCGTTCAATGTTCCAGGCAGCCCGGGACATACCCGGGAGCAGTCAGAGTGCAGGCCGTATGAAGCCACGGCCGCGATGTTCAAAGGCACAGCCTACCCGGGGTAGGAACCCCGGCTCGCCACAGTCGTCCCCCGCAGGCTCGCCGGCCGGGCTCAGCCGGTCTCGAAGAACGCCGAACGCAGGTACTCGTGGACGGCCTTCTCCGGCACGCGGAACGAGCGCCCCACGCGCACCGCGGGCAGGTCACCGCCGTGGACCATTCGATAGACGGTCATCTTGGAGACGCGCATAACCGCTGCCACCTCTGCCACCGTCAGGAACCTGACGTCAGAGAAGGCAGGATCCGCCGGACGTGCGCCGGCTGACTCTGCGGGATCCCCCGACCCGCGAGACCCACCTTGTGCGGACGTGCTCATTTTTCACCGATACCTTCGGCACGCGTCAGTGCGTCGGCTTCCCCTCCGACGAACGACACGCGCGTGCTGAGGGTGAGACTAGCGGTACAGGTGGGGCAGATGCGATAGCTGTTCCCCACTTCACCCCCCGCACACACAGGCCTACACCGAAAACTCACGCCGCGGCAAGGGCGCTACCGGTCGCGGCCGAGCTCGGCACTGCGCAGGGCGGCCGCCTCGATGGCGGCGAGCAGTGCCGCGCGGACGCCGTGCACCTCGAGCTCGCGGATCGCTGCGATCGTGGTGCCGCCCGGGCTGGTGACGGCCTCCCGGAGCTGCACGGGGTGCTCACCGGAGTCGCGCAGCATCTTCGCCGCGCCGATAGCCGTCTGCACGATGAGGTCCGCGGCCAGCGTGCGCGGCAGCCCGAGCAGGATGCCCGCGTCGATCATCGCCTCGACCAGGAAGAAGAAGTAGGCCGGCCCGGAGCCTGACAGGGCGGTGACCGCGTCGAGCTGCGACTCCGGCACCCGCACCACCTTGCCCACCGCCGAGAGCAGCGCCTCGGCGATCCCGACGTGGGAGTCGTCGGCGTTCGGGCCCGCAGCTACGGCGGTCATGGCCTCGTCGACCAGGGCCGGGGTGTTGGGCATGCAACGCACCACCGGTACCCCGTCACCCAGGCCTCGGGAGAGCTGGGCGGTGGTGATCCCGGCGGCCACTGAGACGACGAGCTGGTCAGGCGTCACGACCGGCTTCAGCTCGGCGAGCAGGGTGTCGATGTCCTGCGGTTTGACGGCCAGGATCAGCGTCTGCGCCCCCGACGCCGCCTCGTCGAGGTCGACCACGCGCACGCCATACGTCTCCGTCAGGTAGGCCGCACGCTCCGGGTAACGCTCACAGACCACGATGTCGGCCGGGCGGTAGTCCCCGCGCAGCAGCCCCGCGAGCAGTGCCTCACCGATCTTGCCGCAGCCGAGGAGTGCGAGGGCGCTCATGGCCGCCAGCCTAGGGCAGCGCCTCCGCTGGCCGCGAGACACTGATACGCACGCACCACTGCGGCGGCGTGTCGCGGTGCGTGCGTATCACCGACGCCGAAAGACCTATTCAGTGACGGCCGATGCCACCAGGTGTAGGCGGCAGAACGCCAACGCCTCGGCGAGGTCGGCCTCCCGCTCGGCACGGTCGAGGGCACGCCGGGTGTTGATCTCCACCACCACGTGCCCGTCGAAGCCCCGAGCCGCGAGCGTCTCCAGGGTCTCTGCACACGGCTGGGAGCCGCGGCCGGGCACGAGATGCTCGTCCTTCTGCAGGCCGGTGCCGTCGGCCATGTGCAGGTGGGTGAGCCGCTTGCCCATCGCGTTCAGCATCGCCAGGGCATCGGACTGCGAGACGGCGCTGTGCGAGAGGTCGAGGGTGTAGTCGCGGTACTCGACCTCGTCGAAGGCGACGTCCCAGGTGGGCTGGTACGCCGACACCTCACGTCCGCGCACACGCAGCGGGAACATGTTCTCCACGGCGAAGCGGATGTCGGTCTCGCCGGCCATCTGCTCGATGCCCTTCTCGAAGTTGCGCGCGTACTCACGCTGCCACCGGAACGGGGGGTGCACGACCACCGTCTGCGCACCCAGCAGCTCCGCGGCGAACTGCGCCTTCTGCAGCTTCTCCCACGGATCGGTCGACCAGACCCGCTGGGTGATGATCAGACACGGGGCGTGGATGGCCAGGATCGGCACCTGATAGTGCTGTGAGAGGCGCAGCAGCGCGTACGGGTCCTGGCTGATCGGGTCGGTCCAGACCATCACCTCGACCCCGTCGTAGCCGAGCTTCGCGGCCAGCTCGAAGGCGGCCGCCGTGCCCTCCGGATAGACCGACGCGGTGGAGAGGCCGATCTTCGCGCTCGACCCGCGCAGCGCGCGCGAGGAGTTCGAGGCCATGGCGGCGAGGGTAGTCCCATCGTGGGTCCTCAGGGTTGCGAGAGCCAGTCCAGACGACGAAGGATCACGCCTTCACGCAGAGCCCACGGGCAGAGCTCCAGCACCTCGATCCCGAGGGCATCCATCGCGGCAGCGGCCACGATCGCTCCTGCCAGCGTCTGGTGGGCGCGGCCCACGCTGACGCCGTCGAGTTCGGCGAGATCGGCCGCCGTCATCCGGGAGACGAAGGCGGTGACCTGGGCCAGTCCGGTGCGGTTGAGCAGCCGCCGCGCCCGTGGACCCGCCGAGCTCGGCGCCGCTCCGGCCAGCCGGGCCAGCGTCCGGAAGGTCTTACTGGTGGCCACCACGCGGTCCGGGGTGCCGGCGGCCAGGAGCCGACGGGCCGGGGCGCGCAGCTGCGCATCGACGTACTCCCGCAGGGCGGCGACGTCGGACTTCGGCGGCGGGTCGCCGTCGAGCCGGTCGCGCGTCAGCCGGGCAGCGCCCAGGGGCAGGGAGACGGCGACGATCGGGTCCTCGTCGGGGCCTGCCGCCAGCTCCAGCGAGCCGCCGCCGATGTCGAGGCAGATCAGGTTGCCGGCGCTCCAGCCCAGCCAGCGACGCACCGCCAGGAACGTCAAGCGGGCCTCGTCCTCGCCGGAGAGCACCTGCAGGTCGACGCCCGTCTCGAGGGCTACCCGCTCGAGCACCTGCGAGCTGTTGCGGGCATCCCGGACCGCCGAGGTGGCGAAGGCCAGCATGTCGTCGCACTCCAGGGCCTTGGCCTGCCGCCGGGCCTCGATCACCGCGCGGACGAGATTGTCCGAGCCGCGCTGGGTGATCCGACCGTGGGCATCGAGCTGCTCGGCCAGGCGGAGCTCGTGCTTGTCGGAGTGCTGCGGGGTCGGCTGCGCACCCCGGTGCGCATCGACCACGAGCAGGTGAACTGTGTTCGATCCGACGTCCAGTACGCCAAGCCGCATTATCGGACCCTATTACGCTCACCGGGTGACCGACGCCGTGACCTCAGCCCCTCTCGACGAAGTGTCGTTGGATTTCCCCCGCGAGTGGATCGAGTTCGTCGATCCTGCCGACGACGAGCACTGGATCAGGGCCGACCTCACCTGGCTCTGCTCGCGCTGGACCTGCATCTTCGGCCGCGGCTGCCACGGCACCGTGGTCGGCCAGGAGGCCACCGGCTGCTGCAATCACGGCGCGTACTTCTCCGACAAGGACGACGAGAAGCGGGTGCGCGGCTTCGTCAAGCAGCTGACCCCAGACGACTGGCAGTTCCACGACCTCGGCCACGACGGCAAGAAGGGCAAGCTGAACGTCATCGTCCCCGCCGAGGACGACGACGAGGGGCGCAACAAGACCCGCGTGCACGACGGTGCCTGCATCTTCGCCAACCGGGCCGATCACCCTGGCGGCATCGGCTGTGCGCTGCACGGCCTGGCCCTGCGGCTGGGCCTCAACCCGCTCGAGACCAAGCCCGAGGTCTGCTGGCAGCTGCCGGTGCGTCGCGAGCAGGAGTGGGTCGACCGCGTCGACACGACCCGCATCCTGCGCACCACGATCGCCGAGTTCGACCGCCGCGGTTGGGGCGAGGGTGGCCACGACCTCGACTGGTACTGCACCTCCTCGCCCGAGGCCCACGTCGGCGGCGTGCCGATGTACGTCAGCTACGGCCCGGAGCTCGTCGCACTGATCGGGCAGCCCGGCTACGACGAGCTGGCCTCCCTCTGCCAGCGCCGCCTCGAGCAGGGCATGGTCGCCGACCATCCCGCCACCACCGCGTCCCGCAACCTCGGCCTGGTAGCTAAGCCCTACGGCAGCTGAGGGGCCCGTATCACTGATACCCGCGCAGGCCTACAACGGCGAGTCGTGGTGCGCACGTATCAATGACACAGGGCCACGCAGGATCAGACTTCGAACTTGTAGCCCAGGCCCCGGACCGTGACCAAGTGCTTGGGGTTGCCGGGGTCGGGCTCGATCTTGGCGCGGAGCCGCTTCACGTGGACGTCGAGCGTCTTGGTGTCCCCGACGTAGTCCGAGCCCCAGACGCGATCGATCAGCTGGCCGCGGGTGAGCACGCGGCCGGCGTTGCGCAGCAGCAGCTCGAGGAGGTCGAACTCCTTGAGGGGCATCGACACCTGCGCGCCGCTGACGGAGACGACGTGCCGCTCGACGTCCATCCGCACCGGGCCGGCCTCGACGGTCGCGGTGATCAGCTCCTCGGGCTCCTGGCCGCGGCGCAGCACGGCACGCACGCGGGCGATGAGCTCGCGGGAGGAGAAGGGCTTGGTGACGTAGTCGTCGGCGCCGAGTTCGAGCCCCACTACCTTGTCGACCTCGGTGTCCCGCGCCGTGACCATGATGATCGGGACCTTGGAGCGCACGCGGAGCTCGCGGCAGACCTCGGTTCCGGAGAGCCCCGGGAGCATCAGGTCGAGCAGCACCAGGTCGGCCCCGGAGCGGTCGAAGGCAGTCAGCGCATCGGGCCCCGTCTCGGCGACCTCGACCTCGTACCCCTCACGTCGCAGCATGTAGGACAGTGCGTCCGAGAACGACTCTTCGTCCTCGACTACCAGCACTCGGGTCATGCTCGCCCTTCCGTCGCGCTCGTCTGCACGATTGTTGTCGTGTCATCACGTCGTTCCACCATGGACGATGACGCACCTTCATGAACGCGTGGTAGACGAATCGTGAACGTCGAGCCCTGGCCGACTGTGCTGTGTACCGCAACTGTTCCCAGGTGGTTCGTCACGATGTTCTTGACGATCGCAAGCCCGAGACCCGTCCCGCCGGTCCGGCGCGACCGCGCCTGGTCGACCCGGTAGAAGCGTTCGAAGATCCGGTCGACGTCGTCGGCCTCGATTCCGAGACCCTGGTCGGAGACGGAGATGTCGACGGTGGGGCGCGCCTGGTGGTCACTCGTGGCCGAGGCCTGCACAGCGATGCGGGTGCCGGCGCCGCTGTAGGCGATGGCGTTGTCGACGAGGTTGGAGACCGCGGTGGTCAGCTGGGCCTCGCTGCCCCGCACCGCGAGGGTGTCGTCGGCACAGTGCAGCTCGATCGTGATCGAGGCCTGCTCGGCGGCCAGCCGGGACCGATCGACGGACTCGGTGAGCAGGTCGCGGACGTCGACGATCTCCGCGCCGGGCATGGGGTCGGCGCCCTGCACCCGGGAGAGCTCCATCAGCTCCTGCACGAGCCGGGCCAGGCGGGTGCCCTCGTGCTGCATGCGTCCGGCGAAGCGGGCCACCGCCTCAGGGTCGTCGGCGGCGTCCTGCACGGCCTCGGCCAGCAGCGTGAGCGCGCCGACGGGCGTCTTCAGCTCGTGGGAGACGTTGGCGACGAAGTCGCGGCGCACGGCCTCGAGGCGGCGGTGCTCGCTCATGTCGGCCAGCAGCAGCCCCACGGCGCCGACCCGCTCGTCCTCGATCACCAGCGGTACGGCATCGACGGCCAGCGAGATCGGCTCGCGGCCGAGGCGGCCGATCGGCAGGTCGACGGTGCGGTGCAGGTGCTCGCCCAGCGAACGCGCGCGGCGGGCCAGCTCGGCCAGGTCGGGGAAGGTGAGCCGGTCGACGTCGGTGAGGTTCATCGCGCGGGCGGCGGGGTTGAGCAGGACGACGCGGTCCTCGGCGTCGAGCACCACCACACCCTGATCGAGCGCCTCGACGACGAGCGAGGAGAGCGACGCGGCGGGGCTGTAGACGATGCGCGGGCGCGGCGGCGGCACCGACTGTGCCGCCGAGGTGGCCGGGCGCAGCACCGCGAAGGCCGTCGCGCCGAGAGCGAAGGCAACGACGGCAAGGACGATCGCCAGCAGCACGCACCGATCGTACGGGCTTGCACGATTCGGCTCAGCCCGATGCCGAGCTGTTCACCCCCGCGTTACTTCTTGCCCTGGTTGGCCACGGCCTCGATCGCCGCGGCGGCGGCGTCGGGGTCGAGGTAGTCGGCCGGACGGACGGGCAGCAGCGTGGTGGCGTCGAGTTCGTAGCGCAGTGGGATGCCGGTGGGGACGTTCAGGGCGATCACCGCCTCGTCGCTCAGGCCGTCGAGGTGCTTGATCAGGGCACGCAGCGAGTTGCCGTGGGCGGCGACCAGCACGGTGCGGCCCGCGCGCAGGTCCGGGACGATCTCGTCGTACCAGTAGGGCAGCAGCCGGTCGACCACATCGGCCAGGCACTCCGTGCGCGGCACCGTCTCGAGCAGGTTGGCATAGCGGGGGTCGCCGACCTGGCTGAACTCGTCGTCGGCCGCGATCGGCGGCGGCGGCACGTCGTAGGACCGGCGCCAGAGCATGAACTGCTCGTCGCCGAACTCGGCACGCACCTCGGCCTTGTCCTTGCCCTGCAGCGCGCCGTAGTGCCGCTCGTTGAGCCGCCACGACCGCTTGACGGGCAGCCAGTGCCGATCGGCACTGGCGAGCGCGATGTTCGCCGTGCGGATCGCACGGCGCAGCAGGGAGGTGTGCAGGACGTCGGGCAGCACCCCCGCGGCGCGCAGCAGCTCACCCCCGCGGCGTGCCTCGGCCTCACCCTTGGGCGTGAGGTCGACGTCGACCCAACCGGTGAAGAGGTTCTTCTGGTTCCAGTCGCTCTCGCCATGGCGGAGCAGGATCAGTGTCGGCACGAAGGCCATTCTGCCCGCTACGGTGCGAGGCCTCTCAACACGGTGTCCACGGTGAGTTCGATCTGCTTGGCCGACACCTTGTCCTTGAGGGTCAGCGCGCCGGCCATCACCGGCGAGACGAGCAGCTGCCGGGCCCACTCGAGGTCGAGGTCCGGCCGGATCAGGCCCTCGTCGATGGCCCGCTGCAGCACCGCGGTCATGCGGGCGGAGTGCGGGCCCACGAGCCGGTCCCGGGCACTGCGGTACATCTCCGGCTGGGCGGAGCCGTCGGCGGCCACCCGTCGCATCATCGCCGCGAAGCGCGGATCGCCCCACTTGCGCCGCATCCGGTGGATCAGCCAGAGCAGCTGCTCGCGCACGGTGCCCGCCGGCGGCTCCGCATCGTCGGCGTCGAAGGTACGCATCGCCGCGATCGTCAGCTCGGTGGTGTTGGGCCAACGCCGGTAGAGCGTGGTCTTGGCGACCCCGGCCCGGGCTGCGATCGACTCCATCGACGCGCCGAGGAAGCCCCGCTCGATCAGCTCGTCGATGGTGGCCTGCAGGATCGCGGCGTCGATCTCCTCGCTGCGCGGCCGGCCGGGACCGCGGGTGACGGCGACGCTCACACCCCGACCGCCTCGGTCGCCGTCCCCGGCGCTACGGCGTGGGCCCCGCCGAATTCGCGCCGCCCCGGCAGGAACCGGAAGGCCATCAGCGCGCCGAGCAGCACGACGAACCCCGCCACCAGCGACGTGACGTGCATGCCGGACATGAAGGCCACCTTCGTCTTGCCGAGGAACTGCCCGAGAACAGCCTGATCCTGCGCGCGAGCCTTGTCGACCTGCGCGGGCGTGAGGTTGGCGGCACCGGCGCGGGCCTGCAGCGCGCCCTGCGCCTCGGCCGCGAACTCGAAGGCATTGCCGATCGACTGCGACGTATCCGTGCTGACGAGCGGGCCGACCTGCTCGGCCCGGGGCAGGTGGGAGACCACCGCAGCGGGCCGGTCGAGGCTGGCGGCCGTCTGCGCCGGGGTGTCGGCCCCCAGGTGGCTGCGGAACGTCACGGCCAGGATCGAGCCGAGGATCGCCACGCCGAGCGCTGCGGCCACCTGCCGGATCGTGTTGTTGACGGCCGAGCCCGCACCGGCCTTCTCCCGCGGCACGGCGCCCATGATCGCGTTCGTGGCGGGGGACATCGTCAACCCCATGCCCGTGCCCATGCCGGCCATCGCGACCTCGATCACCCACTGCGGCATCGTCTGGGTGGAGAGCGCGAAGGAGGCCATGGTGAGGCCGAAGACCGTCATCCCGATGCCGGTGACCACGCGCGGGCCGAAGCGGGCCGAGAGCTTGGCCGACTGCGGTGCGGCGATCATCACCGCGGCGGCCACCGCGATCAGCGCGAGCCCCGCCGAGAGCGGGGTGTAGCCGCGGACGGCCTGCATGAAGTACGCCAGGTAGAAAGTCGAGCCGGTGAGGGCGAAGAACGTCACCGCGATCGAGAGCGAGCCGGCGGTGAAGTGCCGGTTGGTGAACAGTGACATGTCGATCGTCGGGTTCTTGCTGCGGTTCTGCTGCCGGACGAAGAGCGCGAGTAGCACCAGGCCGAGCACGATCATGCCGGCGGTGTTCCAGCGCAGCCAGTGGTTGGTGTCGCCGCCCTGGATCACGCCGTAGACGAGGGTCACGAGCGCCACCATCGACAGCAGCACGCCGCTGGGGTCCGGGCGGCCCGGATTCGGGTTCTTCGACTCCGGCACCAGGATGAAGATCGCGATGACGCCGACGATGACGATCGGCACGTTGACCAGGAAGATCGAGCCCCACCAGAAGTACTTGAGCAGGATGCCGCCGGTGATCGGACCCAGCGCGATGGCCATGCCCGAGGCGCCGGCCCAGATGCCGATGGCCTTCGGGCGCTCGTGCGGCTCGAAGACGTTGCTGATGATCGACAGCGTCTGTGGCTGCACGGCGGCGGCGCCGATGCCCATCAGCGCGCGGAAGATGACGAGCTGCAGCGGGGAACCGGCGAAGGAGCAGAGCGCCGACGTGGCCCCGAAGGCCACCATGCCGAAGAGCAGGACCTTCTTCCGGCCGAGGCGATCACCCAGGATGCCCGCGGTGATCAGCATCCCGGCGAAGACCAGCGCGTAGCTGTCCACGGCCCACTGCATCTCGCTCTGCGAGGCGTCGAGGTCGGCCTGGATGGTCTTCAGCGCCACGTTGAGGATCGTGTTGTCGAGGATCACGACAAGCAGGCAGAGCACCAGCACGCCGAGGATCGCCCAGCGCCGGTTGTGGATCGTCTTCTCGTCCATCGTCTTCCCTAATATCGACACGTTTCCGTAGCGATATAGAAGCAGACGAAGTTACGCTACGCAACCGTAGCGGTATTACTCGACCGGTCGCCTCGCGACCGGCTCCTCGACTGGTCGCTTCGCGAAGGTCTCGAAGGCGGCCAGGTTGGCCAGGGACTCCCCGCGCTTCACCCGCCACTCCCACTCGCGCTTGATCGACGAGCCGAACCCGAGCTCGAGCATCACGTTGAAGCTGCCGTCGGCGTACTCGAGCACCGCGCCGAGGATGCGGTCGATCTCCTCGGCGGTGACCGAGCTCAGCGGCACCCGGCCGGCGAGGTAGACGTCACCGTTGCCGTCGATGGCCCACGAGACGGCGTACATGCGGACGTTGCGCTGCAGCAGGAACTCATAGACCCGCTCGTGGTTCTCGTCCGGGCGGCGCATCACGAACGCCTCGATCTCCAGGGCGTGCGCCCCGACGGTCAGCCAGCAGGCCGTCTTGAGCCGCTTCTCGCCCGGTAGCGCGACCACGAAGCGGCCGTCGTCGTGCCGCTCGAAGTCGAGCTCGAGGTCGGTCAGAGCCGCCTCGATGACCTCCGCGGTACTCACTGTCCGACGACCTGCAGACGCTGGGCGTGCAAGGCGTGGTCGGCCTCGAGATAGGCCTCGAGCAGGCCGTCTGTGGTGCGCTCCCAGGAGAACCGCTTCGCGTGCGCGCGGGCGTTGCGGCTGAGGTGATCGAGCTGATGCCGGTCGGCGAGCAGCCGGCCCAGCACGGACGACCACTGCTGCGGGTCGTGACCGTCGACGAGCAGGCCGGAGGTACCGTCGGCCACCGCGGTGGGCAGGCCACCGACCGCCGCGGCCACCACCGGGGTGCCGCAGGCCTGGGACTCCAGCGCCACGAGACCGAAGGACTCGGTGTGGCTCGGCACCACGGTGACGTCGGCCGCGCGGTAGTACTCGGCCACCACGTCGCGGTGCGCGGGCGGGGCGAAGCGGACGGTGTCGCCGAGGTCGAGCTGATGGGCGAGGTCGGTGAGCCAGCCCGGCAGCGCCATCCCCGAGCCGCTGGGGCCGCCGACGATCACCACCTGCAGGTTCGGCACGTCCTGCTTGAGCCGGTACGCGGCACGCAGCAGCAGGTCCGGGGCCTTGAGCGGCTGGATGCGGCCGACGAAGAGCAGCGTCGGACGGTCCATATCCAGGCCCAGCCGGGTGCGGGCCGCGGAGCGCGAGCCGGGCGTGAAGGTCTGCAGGTCGACGCCGGGCGCGACCGTGCAGACGGCCCCGGGGTCGGCGTCGTAGAGGTCGACGAGCTGGCGGGCCTCGTCCTCGGTGGAGGCGATCAGGCGGTCGGCCTCGGCCACCACCTGCTCCTCGCCGATCACACGGGCCCGCGGCTCCGGGGCGTCCCCCTCGGCCAGCGAGAGGTTCTTCACCTTGGCCAGCGTGTGCGCGGAGTGGACCAGCGGCACGCCCCAGCGGTCGCGGACCAGCCAGCCCACCTGTGCGGAGAGCCAGTAGTGCGAGTGGATCACGTCGTACCAGCCCGGATCCTGGAAGGCCTCGGTACGCAGCACGCCGGCGGTGAAGGCGCAGAGCTGGGCCGGCAAGTCGTCCTTGGCCAGCCCCTCATACGGGCCCGCGGTGATGTTGTGGACGAGCACGCCCGGCTCGAGTTCGACCAGGCGCTGCTGATCGCTGGACGTGCGGCGGGTGAAGATCTCGACCTCGATGCCGCGCTGTGCCAGGCGACGGGCCGTCTCGACGACGTACACGTTCATGCCGCCGGCGTCGCCGCAGCCGGGCGGATCGAGGGGCGACGTATGCACGCTGAGCATGGCTACCCGCCTCGGCGACCTGCGCTGCACAGCTGCTCCTTCCCGGTTCGTCACGTCCTACCCAACCACCACGCACCCCCGATCATGCCTGAGTAGGAGAATCGAGGTCATGAGCACACGTGGGATCGCGGTCGTCACCGGCGCCAGCAGCGGGATCGGAGCGGCCACGGCACGGCGGCTAGCGGCCGAGGGCTACGAGGTCGTGGCCGCTGCGCGACGGCGGGAACGCCTCGATGAGCTCGCCGCCTCGACCCCCGGAATCCGGGCCGTGACGCTCGATGTCACGTCGCCGTCGTCCGTCGCCGCGCTGGCCTCGGAGCTGCCCGACATCGCGGTGCTGGTGAACAACGCGGGCGGGGCGATCGGCACTGAGCCCATCGAACGGGCCGACCCCGCCGACTGGCAGGCGATGTTCGACACCAACGTGCTCGGGGTCCTTCGCGTCACGCAGGCCCTGCTGCCCGCCCTGGAGGCCGGCGACGGCGGCCATGTGGTGGTGACCGGCTCGATCGCCGGGCACCTCGTCTACGAGGGCGGCGCGGGGTACACGGCAGCCAAGCACGGCGCGGCGGCACTCGTCGAGACGCTGCGCCTGGAGCTCAACGGCCGGCCGGTGCGTGTCACCGAGGTGGCGCCGGGCATGGTGCGCACCGAGGAGTTCTCGCGGGTGCGGCTCCGCGGCGACCAGGCCGCGGCCGACCGCGTCTACGCCGGCGTCGAGAACCCGCTCAGCGCCGACGACATCGCCGACTGCATCGCCTTCGTCGTGACCCGGCCCGCGCACGTCAACGTCGACCTCCTGGTGGTGAAACCCCTGGCTCAGGCCGCGCCCCACAAGGTCGCCCGCCACCAACTACCCAAATAGTGGTTCGGAAGCGGGCGCTCAGCCCGCTTCCGAACCACTATTCCGGAGGTGATGGCGGATCGTGGCGACCACATAGCCCGGGCGATCGACCAGGTCGCTCCATGTGAAGCGCAGCACCGTCCAGCCAAGACCGACCAGCCGGTTCTGCCTCGTCCGGTCACGCTGGAAGCGATCCGGAGTGTGATGGTGGGCCAGACCGTCTATCTCCACCGCGAGCATGACCCGCCGAAAGCCGACATCGAGGACGGCCACCAACTCCCCATCGCACCAGACGTCGACGTTGGCGTCCCATCCGGTCAGGCCCGCACGACGGAGGAGCCGATGCAGCACCCGCTCGGACGTCGCGGCTGCGCCATCGCTCACCATCGCACCGAGTTCGCGGAGCAGGGTATTGCCGATCCGTCCCGGCTGGGTGCTGACCCTCGACTCGAAGTCGGCGGGCACCAGCCAGCCACGCTGGACGGCACGGTCGGCTAGCTGTCGCGCAGCGGAGGGTCGCAGCCGTCCGATGTGGTCGAGCAGTGTCTCGCGACGAACCGTCACCGGTAGTCCGTTGCGTGTCGTGACGAAGCCGGCCGCGACATCGATCCGGTGGGTCCGGACCTCAGGATGGCGCCAGCGGTGCGCCGCGCGCGGAATGATCACTTCAATGCAATCCGGTCGGTCGGTGACGCCCCACAGGTGTGCGGCCGTGCCAAACCCGAGTATGCCGTCGAGGCCGAGAACCGCTGCCCAGAGCCTCGCGTCGTAGGTCAGCGGAGCGCCGCGCACGATGTGGATGCCCCGCCAGAGCGGCACGAGAGCCGCAGTACGAATCAAGATGTTGATCTGGTCGTCCGTCAGACCGGCGTCGCGCAGCTGGGTACGCGTGATCACTCCGGCCTGAGCACGTGCCGTCACTGCCCAGGTCATCGCTGCAGCGTGCCCGATCCGGCCAGTTCGCGTTCCGACCGTCCACAGCCCCCAAATAGTGGTTCGGAGGCGGGCCGAGAGGCCGCCTCCGAACCACTATTTGGGGGTGAGAGGAGCTAGAGCTCGACGCCGGCCAGGCGGGCTTCCGGGCGTAGGCGCACGCCGAAACGAGCCTCCACGCCGGCGCGGATCTCCCGCGCCAGGTCGAGCAGCTGCGCGGTCGACGCGCCACCGCGGTTCGTGAGCGCGAGCGTGTGCTTGGACGAGACGGCCACCTTCTTGGTGCCGTAGCCCTTGGTGAAGCCGGCGTTCTCGATCAACCAGGCGGCCGAGAGCTTGACCTGCCCATCGACGGTCCAGTGCGGGCAGCCGTCGGGTACGGCGTCGGGCGCCACGAACGGGTTGACGAAGAACGAGCCGACGCTCCAGGTGTCGTGATCGTCGGCGTCGAGGAGCATGCCCTTGCTGCGTCGCAGCTCGAGCACCGTGTCGCGGACATCGGCCGAGGGGGCCACCTCACCCACCTCGATGCCTAGCCGCCGGGCCACCTCGGCGTAGCGGACGGGCGGCGCGAGAGGTGAGACGGTGAGGCTGAACGTCACCGACAGCACCACGTAGCGGTCGGTGTGCTTGAAGGCGCTGGTGCGGAAGCCGAAGCCGCACTGCGCCGGCGACCAGCTCGACACCTCGCGGGTCTCGCGGTCGTAGACGCTCAGCGAGCTGATGACGTCGGCGACCTCGCTGCCGTAGGCACCGACGTTCTGGATGGGGGTGGCGCCGGTTCGGCCGGGAATGCCGGACATCGCCGCCAGCCCAGACCAGCCGTTGCGCACCGAGGTGGCCACCACGGTGTCCCAGACCTCGCCGGCCTGGACGGTGACCGTGACCAGGTCGCCGACCCGCGTCGAGGCGATGCCCTCAGTGCGGATGAGGACCACCACACCGGGCCAGCCCGTGTCGGACACGACCAGGTTGCTGCCGCCGCCGACGACGAGCGACGGCTTGCCCAGCTCGTCGGCCCGGCAGAGCGCGGAGACGATCTGCTCCGAAGAGGTGGCCGTGACGACGTGCTTGGCTGGCCCACCCAGGCGCAGTGTGGTGAGGTCGGCGAGCGTGGTCGGCACGATCCGCGACGCTACTCTGGGCCAGCCATGGCACCTCCGCCGCGCCCCGACGAGCCGCCGCGTCGCACCCCGCGCCTGGCGGCCGGCCGGGCCCGCGCGCTGGGGCTGCCGACGCGCGGCACCACCAACCCCAACCGGCTCCGACGGATGGACAACTGGCTCGCCACGCGCTGCGCCGACGTGCTGCGCGGCGCCCCGGACCCGCTCGTGATCGATCTCGGGTTCGGCGCCTCGCCGGTCACCGCGGTGGAGCTGGTCGGGCGGTTGAGCGCGGTCCGGCCCGACCTCCGGGTGCTCGGGCTGGAGCTCGACCCGGCCCGGGTGGCGGCGGCGCTGCCTGCCGCCGACCCGCCCCGACTCACCTTCGCGCGCGGCGGGTTCGAGCTGGCCGGCCACCGCCCCGCAGTGGTGCGTGCCGCGAACGTCCTGCGGCAGTACGACGAGGAGGCCGCGCTGGCCGCCTGGCAGACGATGCGGGCCGGCCTCGCCCCGGGTGGGGTGATCGTCGAGGGCACGTGTGACGAGCTGGGCCGGCGCTGCAGCTGGGTCCGGCTGAGCGAGGACGGGCCGGTCGAGCTCACCTTCGCCTGCCGCCTCAGCGATCTGGAGCAGCCGAGCGAGCTGGCCGAGCGGCTGCCGAAGGCGTTGATCCACCACAACGTCGACGGGCAGCCGATCCACGCGCTGCTGCGGGAGCTGGACGCGCACTGGGCGGCGGCAGCACCCCTGTCGGCCTTCGGACCGAGGCAGCGCTGGGTCGCGGCCTGCACCGCACTCTCGGCGGCCTGGCGTGCCGACACCCGACGCACCCGCTACGGCGAGCTGACCGTCCCCTGGCACGTCGTCGCCCCGAACTGACCGCGCGCGGTTGCTGTCCGTCGCCTGCTTAGGACAGGCTGTGCAGACTCCCGGCCAACAGGACGCGCCGGCAACATGAAGGAGGACCCGTGGCGGTCTCCGCGAACCTCGAGAAGGCCCTGGACAAGGCCTTCGAGAACGTCAGCCTCGACGAGCTGCTGGCTGCACCGCCCTCGGCGCTGGCCGGTCTCACCGAGCGGCACGACGCGCTCTTCCTCGAGGCTCTCAACGTCAAGACGATCGGCGAGCTGGGCAGCAACAAGTTCATCGCCCTGGCCGTGGCACTGGCCACGCTGGGCGGCAAGCAGGGCTGAAACGTCCCCGATTGTGCAACTTTCGCCGCCCGTCAGGCGGCGAAAGTTGCACAATCGCCAGGACGAACGGCTGTTAGCCGAGTGCGGCGCCCACCCGACGGGCCGCGATTCCGTGTCCGCTGATGTTGCCCAGGCCGTGCCGTGCACTCTCCGGCAGGCTGGTGTGCAGGTGACGCTGGACGTCGGCCATGTGCCGAGTGGTGCCGACGCCCTGCATCAGGCGCTGGATCACCGGCATCGTCGTGCCGGGGTAGGAGATGAGCTGGCGGTAGCCGGTCAGTAGCGCCGCCGCCGCCGTGTGGCGAAGCAGCGAGCGGCCGATGCCGAGCTGCTGCCACTGGTCCTCGACGATCATCGCGATCTCGCCGCTGCCGATCGTGTGGGTGGCGTCCGGCGAGACCATCGACGTGGCGACCACACGGCCGTCGTCGCTCGTCACGACGAAGCTGAGCGGCTCGCGCACGTGCTTGTCGAGGATCAGGACGGCCGGGGGCCGGCCACCTGCCCGGTAGCGGTCGAGCAGGGTCTTGGCGGAGCACCGGCTGTGCATGAGGGCGACGCCAGGCAGGTCCTGAGGCGTTGCACCGCGGACGGTGAGGATGGTTCCGTCCACGTAGAGCATCCAGGGTGAGCGCACATCGTCTGCGCTTACAAGGCTGCGGGTGCGGAGGGTGTGGGCACGCGTTGTCATGGGCACACACTGCGTGGCCGGTGTTGCGCGCACATGTCGTGCATGTCGCTACTTGCGAAACTCAACCTATTGGTGCCGTGCCCCGCATCTGGGCGGCCAGCTCGGAGCGATTGCGCACGCCCAGCTTGCGGTAGATCCGGGTTAGGTTCGCCGACACCGTCTTGGTACTCAGGAAGAGCTGGCCGGCGATCTCGGCCGAGGTCATGCCCCGCGCCGTGAGTTCGGCGATCTGCCGCTCGGTCTCGGTGAGGTCCAGGGAGGCCGCCGGCCGCAGCCCCACCCGGCTGACCTCGTCGCGTGCCCGCTCGGCGAAGC
This sequence comes from Jatrophihabitans sp., assembly GCA_025963285.1. Taxonomy (GTDB): domain Bacteria; phylum Actinomycetota; class Actinomycetes; order Mycobacteriales; family Jatrophihabitantaceae; genus JAOPUX01. The sequence goes on along the minus strand of JAOPUX010000120.1, from coordinate 4,097 downwards.
CAGCCGCCCCGAGCACGGTGAACTCCTCCAGAGCGGCGGTGAGATCCCGGCGGGCTGCGGACTTCTGCTTGAAGCGGCGGTGGATCTGACCCTTCGTCAGCAGCGCCCGCGCCCGGTCGAAGCGCCGCTCGACCGTGTCGTAGAGCGCCAACGACAGCTCGGCCGCCTCGATGGCGGCGTCGGCGTCACCCCGTGCCGCGTGCAGCAGTGCCTCGGCCCGGGCCGCCGCCGCGAGCACCGCGGTACGTCCCAACCGGGTCCCGGCCTCGACGAGATCGTCCAGGGCGGCCTCGGGATCGTCGAGCCGGCCCACCGCCACGAGCGCCTCGATGTGCTCGCCCGCCACCTGCCGCAGCGCCGGCTCACCGGCGTTGTTCACGGCGAAGAGGGCCCGGTAGCGGTCCAGCTCGACAGCGGCGTTGGCGGCGTCGCCCTGCACCAGCTGGCAGTAGCCACGCAGGCCCCGGCCACGCAGTTCGACGAGCGGGTTCTGCGCGGCCGCACCCTTCTCGATGTCGATGGCGGCCGCGGCCAGCGGCGCCTCGTAGTCGCCTCGGTACGCGTCGAGCCAGAGCTGCTGGGCCTCGGCCACCGCCGCGAAGTACTGGTTTCCGGAGCGGTGGAACAGCTCGAGGCACTCGTGGATGTGCTGCTCGGCCATCGGCCAGTTGCCCGAGCGCAGCTCCAGCCGGGCCATGTTGGAGAGGATGTAGCCGCGGGACGCCTCGTCGCCCTCGTCGACGGCCAGTCGGTAGGCAAGATCGAGCTGGGCGCGGGCGCGCGGGAAGTCGTCGGTCCAGAGATAGAGGTAGAACAGGATCGACAGCGCGCGATCCGAGACCGGCACGTCGACGCTGCCCGCCTCGAGTTCGACGGCACGCAGGCACCGCTCGATGTCGGCGCCGGTTCCCACGTAGAACGAGGCGCCGACGTAGGCCGCGAGCGCGGCGGCCACCTGCTTCGGCTCGGCGTCGGCCATCCCGTCGAGCAGCTCCAGCGCGGTGCGGGCGTGCTCGACCGCGATCGCCCAGTCGTCGGCCCGGGTGAGGGCCAGACCCATGTGGATGTCGGCCAGCAGTTCTACGTCGTCACCGGCGAGTTCGAGGGCCTGCAGCTCGAGGCGGCTGCCCTCGATCTCGGACTCGCTGTCACCGACGATGCGGGCCAGCTCGTGCAGGGCCCGCGCCTTCACCTGGCGGTCGCGGGCGTGCTCGACGGCCGCCATCAGCTCGTTGCGGGCCTGGGTGGTGTCGCCGAGCCGATAGAGCAGCCGGCCGAGCTGGATAAGTCGCTTCGGAGCGTCCGGGCTGCCGTCCGGGGTGGCCCGCAGCGCCAGCCGGGAGGCGTCGAGGGCCGCCTGCAGCGCGCCGCGGCCGAGGGCACGGTCACGGGCGACGTCCAGCGCCGCTGCCACGGTGTCGTCGGCCTCCACCGCGCCGAGGGCCAGGTGCCGGGCCCGCTCCTCCTCCCCCTCGACCACGCGCGCCAGCCGGCTGTGCAGGTCCATCCGCTCGCTGGTGAGCAGCCCGTCGTAGGCCGCGGCGGCGTAGAGCGGGTGGGTGAAGAGCACGTCGTGGCCGTTGATCGTGATCAGGCCGGCCTCCTCGGCCGCGGCCAGGCTGCCGGCCACGCCGACGTCGCGGAGCTCCTTCACCGACGGCTTGCGCAGGGCCGACGCCGCGGCGAGGCAGAGCCGGGTCGGCTTGGCCAGCGTGCTGACGTGCCGCCCGACCAGCTCGCCGAGCGACGAGGGGAAGGGCACCCGGTCGGCGCTCACACTGTCGGCGGCGAGCATGGCCCGGGCCACCTCGATCCCGAAGAGCGGGTTGCCGTCGGCCGCCTCCACCGCGGCGCGCAGCACCGAGCTGCCGATGCTTCGGCCGAGCCGCGCCCGGACCACGTCCTCGAGGTCAGCCGGCGGCATCGGCCCGACGACGAAGCGGGTCAGCGGCAGAGCGGCACCGAGCTCGGCGATGAGCTCCGGCGGGGCGACACCAGGCTCGGTGCGCATGCCGATCAGCAGGCCCACACCCGCCGGCGGCAGCCTGCGGGCCGCGAAGGCCAGCACCTCGGCCGTCTGGGGGTCGAGCCACTGCACATCGTCGATGAAGATCAGGACCGGGCCGCGTTCTGCCAGCCGCCTGACGAGCGTGGTGAAGGCCAGCGCCACCGCCTGCGGGGTGAGGGCGCCGGTGATGCCGCTACGCAGCAGCGCCACCGACAGAGCGGCGGCCTGCGCCGGCGGCAGCTCGTCGATCTCGGCATCCGAGACGTCGTCACAGAGGTCGAGCAGGGCCGAGCCGACGAGCCGGACCTCGGCCTCGGCGGGCTGCGCTCGCAGGATTCGGCGGCCCTGTACCGAGGCGCCCTGTGCCGAGGCGCCCTGTGCCGAGGCGATCAGGCCGCTGAGCAGGTGCGTCTTGCCGATACCTGGCGGGCCCTCGACGACCAGCCCCTGTGTCTGCGTCAGGGACGCGTCGAGCCAGAGCGGCAGCGGTGCTGCGCTCATCTGCCCCCTCCGGCGAGCTGCGTGCCGCGCCCGCACCGTCGGGGGGCGTCGACCCGCCAGATTCTAGGCCCCCTGAGGAGGCAGACACCATGATCGGCGAGGCCGCGGAATACGGGTAATCTGGGCGCCTGCCTCTGCCGAAAGGGCCACTGTGCGCCACACCCGCCTGACCGCACTGGTCGTGGCTGCGCTCGCAATGGCCACTCTCGGCGCGTGTGCGAAGTCCACGCCCGCCGGCTCCGATTCGTCGTATCCGCTCTCCGTGGCGCCGACCTCGTCGGCCGCTCCGTCCGGGCCGGCGTTCACCCACAAGTCGACGATCGACGACGTGCTGAAGGCGGCGCGGAGCGGCCTGACCAAGCTCGGCACCTACGCCTACGGCACCTACGACAAGGACATCGCGGCGGCAGAGAGCTACCTCACCGCGTCCTACGGCGCCCGGTTCAAGGCCAATGCCGACGCCCAGAAGGCCACCGCGGAGAAGCTGCACAGCGTCTCGAAGGTCTCCGGCATGACGGTGGCGGTGTCTGCGATCGGCGCCGACCTGGAGAGTGCTCAGATCGTCGCCGGCTTCAGCCAGATCGTCACCGGCACCAGCGTTCCGCACCGCAGGGTCAACCTGGTGGCGGCCGAGGCCGGCCTGATCGAGGTCAATGGCAAGTGGCAGATCAACGCGCTGGCGATCCCGCCGAACGGGCCAGCCGTCCCCACCACGTACACCCTCGCCACCGACGACCTCAGCGCCGCGGTGGCTGCCGGCACCAGAACCGTGGTGACGGTTGGCACCCTGCGGCGCAAGCACCTCGGCTACGACTACGCCAAGTGGCTCGACGCCACCACCGGCGCCCTGCACGACAAGCTCGCCAAGGCGGAGAAGGCCACCGAGGCGAGCATGAAGAACGCCAGGGCCGACCTCAGCGCCACCTGCAAGACCATCGGGGTCGAGACGATCAACTCCAGCACGAAGGTGACCCTGCTCGCCTACGTCACCGCGACAGGCGTGAGGACCTCAGCCACCCTCTCCGAGGTCACCATGGAGAAGGTCAAGGGCAGCTGGCTGGCCGAGCAGATCAAGACGTTCGGACGGTAGCCTTGCGCTGCCGCCGCACTCACGTCGGCGCACGGGCCTCTAGCTCAGTTGGTAGAGCTACGGACTTTTAATCCGTTGGTCGTCGGTTCGAGCCCGACGGGGCCCACCATCTCCGTCTTACTCGAACCAGAGACCGTTCGGATGAGATCGAGAGATGTGAGATCGACATCAAATTGAGTGGCATGACTAACCGAAGAAGCCCCGTTCCCAGGAACGGGGCTTCTTTCGTGCATGGCTGCGCGAAAGAGCTCACCGGCAGCGTTTAGCTCCCCGTACGGCTCCTGGAACACGCTCTCTGAGACCCGGACCGTCTCGTCATCGTCGACGTAGAAGTGACGGAAGAACGTCAAGTTGAGGTTTCGGCGGAGTTCGTCCGAGCCCTCGACGTACAGCGTGGCCGGATCGGCGATCAAACGGATGCAATCGATGAGCCGCTGAGCGCCGATCGCCAACTGGTCATTCGTGCGCGCGAGTGACTCCTGGATGCGCTGACGTTCC
>JAOPUX010000089.1 GCA_025963285.1 Jatrophihabitans sp. | reverse complement strand
GGAGGGCGGCCCGTTCAAGAGCAACCTCGTCGACCAGCTGCCGAACCTGCGTCCGCCGCTGCTCGGTCTCTTCGGCAAGGAGGACAGCTACCCCAGCCCCGAGCAGGTGGCCGAGCTCGACGAGATCCTCACCGCCAATGACAAGCCGCACGAGTTCCACTCCTACGACGGTGCCGGTCACGCGTTCTTCGCCACCGAGCGTCCCTCGTACAACGTCGCCGCCGCCAACGACGGCTGGGAGCAGATCGAGACGTTCTTCAGCACCCACCTGGGGGCCTGACCGTGTGCACCTACGAGACGACCTACGCGGTGATGGACGGCAGCGCCAAGGGCCCGAACAGCGGCTGGTTCCACGTCACCGACGCGACGGTGTACTTCGATCACCCGGTGCACGCCATGGCCGAGCACACGCTGAACATCGACTTCACCGACCCGGCCAAGGGACCGGGCGCCCGGGTGGCGCTCGAGCTGAGTGCGGAGTCGGCTCGCGAACTGATCCGCGCCGTCCAGGCGGCCCTGGACGCCGTGCCTGCAGCACTCACCGCCTGACCGCTCGCTAAGGTCGGGGCATGCGCGCCGTCTATGCCTCCTCGATCAACCCCGACTCACCGCTCGACGGGCTGGTGATCGGCGACCGCCCCGATCCCGAGGCTCCCGAGGGCTGGACACGCGTGGCGGTGAAGGCTGCCAGCCTCAACCACCACGACCTCTGGACGCTGCGCGGCGTCGGCATCAAGGCCGAACAGCTGCCGATGATCCTCGGCTGCGACGCGGCGGGTATCGACGAGTCCACCGGCGAAGAGGTGGTCGTGCACTCGGTGATCAGCTCCGATGGCTGGAGCGGTGACGAGACGCTCGACCCCGGGCGCTCGCTGCTCTCCGAGCGGCACCAGGGCTCGATCGCCGAGTACGTGATCGTGCCCAGGCGCAACGTCGTGCCCAAGCCGGCCGAGCTCTCCTGGGCCGAGGCGGCCTGCCTGCCCACCGCTTGGCTCACCGCCTACCGGATGCTCTTCGTGCAGTCGTCGCTGCGGCCGGGACAGTCGGTGCTCGTGCAGGGCGCCAGCGGCGGCGTGGCCACGGCCGCCATCTCGATGGCCCGCGCGGCCGGCCTGCAGGTCTACGCCACCGCCCGTACCGAGGCCAAGCAGGCGCGGGCGCTGGAGCTGGGCGCCCACCAGTCCTTCGCCAGCGGCGGCCGGCTGCCCGAGCGCGTCGACGCCGTGATCGAGACCGTGGGTGCGGCCACCTGGTCACACTCGCTCAAGTCGCTCAGGCCCGGTGGGCAGCTGATCATCTCCGGCGCCACCTCCGGGCCGAATCCGCCCGCGGACCTCAACCGGATCTTCTTCCTGCAGCTCCAGGTGATCGGCTCCACGATGGGCACCAAGGCCGAGCTCGGCGATCTCATCGCCTTCCTGCGCGCCACCGGCCTGCGCCCCCTGATCGACCGCACCCTCCCGCTGGAGCAGGCCGCGGAGGGGCTGGCCGCCATGGAGTCCGGCGAGCTCGTCGGCAAGATCGTTCTCACTGTGTGAACGCGCTGCGGCAGCAATCGCGGCGAGTCGCGCCGCACAGCGTTCATTGACGCCTGGCGCTCAGGAGACGACCAACCGGGCTAGCAGTCCCCGGTGGTCGGAGCCGGTCAGGCCGACGGTCGAGAGGTGCGCTGGCTGGACGTTCTCGGTGAGGACGTGGTCGATCGCGATGAGCGGCGGGAACCAGCGGTCGGTGGGGTAGGTCGGCAGGTAGCCGGCACCGAGCTCAGCGGCGGCGTCGCCGTAGCCGTCGGCGAGCAGGCCGCGGAACTGTGCGTTGTCCATGGTGGCGTTGAAGTCGCCCGCCACGACGACGTGCCCGCCGGCGTGATCCAGCAGCGTCTTGAGCGCCGCGATCTCGTGCAGCCACTCCCCTGCCGGGTAGGGGTACGGCGGCAACAGGTGGACGGCGAAGAGGGTGATCGCCCCGGCGGGTGAGGCCACCTGGACGGAGAGCACGCCCAGCTCGAAACCCGGGTGGTTCACCTTCGCTGTCAGGGGGTACCGGCTCCAGATGCCGAGACCGCCACCGCCGTCGGGCAGCGGCGCCAGGTACCGGTAGGGCAGCGCGGCGGCGAGTCCGGCGCTCGTCAGCCGCGCTTGTTCGGAGGTGGTCAGCTCTTCGGTGGTAGCGATGTCGACGTGGTCGTCACGGACCTCCTGGACGAGGTGGGCCGGGTCGGCCGCCCCCACCCGCAGGTTCGCCTGCAGCAGTGTCAGGGAGGCGCCGGAGCCTGGCTTACCGCCGGACACGTAGCTACCGGCCTGGGTGGCTGCCACCCCACTGAAGATCACCAGCGCGAGGAAGACGGCCCACCAGCGCCGCGCGGCGAGCAGCAGGGCGAGCGCCACCACCGCCCCCCACATGAGCTGGTGGGCGAACGCTGCGAGCACGATGGCCGGCTGCCAGCCGAGGGTCAGCTCGTGCGCCGACAGCCCCACCACCGCGGCGAGGAGGCCGAGCCAGCCGATGAGCACCGGCGCCAGCCACCAGTAGCTCTCGTACTCGCGATGCAGGTTGCCCCAGAGCCAGCGGCCGCAGACCCGCAGCCGCTCCATCGTGCGGCTACTTCTTCGCGTCGGGGGCGTCGCCCGTGGAGAGCGCGGCGATGAAGGCCTCCTGCGGCACCTCGACCCGGCCCACCATCTTCATCCGCTTCTTGCCCTCTTTCTGCTTCTCCAGCAGCTTGCGCTTGCGGGTGATGTCACCGCCGTAGCACTTGGCCAGGACGTCCTTGCGGATGGCGCTGATGTTCTCGCGGGCGATGACGCGGGCGCCGATGGCGGCCTGGATCGGCACCTCGAACTGCTGCCGCGGGATGAGCTTGCGCAGCTTGCCCGTCATCGACGTGCCGTAGCCGTAGGCCTTGTCCTTGTGGATGATCGCGGAGAAGGCGTCGACCGGCTCACCCTGCAGCAGGATGTCGACCTTGACCAGGTCGGAGACCTGCTCGCCAGCCAGCTCGTAGTCGAGGCTGGCGTAGCCACGGGTGCGCGACTTCAGCTGGTCGAAGAAGTCGAAGATGATCTCGGCGAGCGGCAGCGTGTAGCGCAGCTCGACGCGCGTCTCGGAGAGGTAGTCCATGCCGCCGAGGGTGCCGCGGCGCTCCTGGCAGAGCTCCATGATCGCGCCGATGTACTCACTCGGCGCGATGATCATGGCCTTCACCACCGGCTCGTAGATCTCGGCGATCTTCATGCCGGTGGGCCAGTCGGAGGGGTTGGTGACGACGTGCTCCGTGCCGTCGTCGAGCAGCACCCGGTTGACGACGTTCGGGGCGGTGCTGATCAGGTCGAGGTTGAACTCTCTCTCGAGCCGATCCCGAGTGATTTCCAGGTGCAGCAGGCCCAGGAAGCCGCAGCGGAACCCGAACCCCAGCGCAGCGCTCGACTCCGGCTCGTAGACCAGCGCGGCGTCGTTGAGCCGCAGCCGGTCGAGGGCGTCGCGCAGCAGCGGGTAGTCCGAGCCGTCCAGCGGGAAGAGGCCGGAGTAGACCATCGGGCGCGGGTCGCGGTAGCCGCCGAGGGACTCGGTGGCCGGCTTCTGCGAGTCGGTGACGGTGTCGCCGACGCGCGACTGGCGGACGTCCTTCACCCCCGTGATCAGGTAGCCGACCTCGCCGACGCTGAGTCCGGTGGTGGGCACCGGCTCCGGGGAGATGACGCCGATCTCCAGCAGCTCGTGCGTGGCACCGGTCGACATCATCTTGATCCGCTCGCGCGGGGTGAACTGCCCGTCGATCACCCGGATGTAGGTGATGACGCCACGGTAGATGTCGTAGACGGAGTCGAAGATCATCGCGCGGGGCGGGCCGTCGGCGTCGCCCACCGGGGCGGGGACGCTGGCGCAGACGCGGTCGAGCAGGTCGCCGACGCCCTGCCCGGTCTTGGCGCTGACGCGCAGCACGTCGTCGGGGTCGCAGCCGATGATGTGCGCGATCTCGGCGGCGTAGAGGTCGGGCTGGGCGGCCGGCAGTTCGATCTTGTTGAGCACCGGGATGATCTGGAGGTCGTTCTCGAGCGCGAGGTAGAGGTTGGCCAGCGTCTGCGCCTCGATGCCCTGCGCGGCGTCGACGAGCAGTACCGCCCCCTCGCAGGCCGCCAGGGATCGCGAGACCTCGTAGGTGAAGTCGACGTGCCCGGGGGTGTCGATCATGTGCAGCACGTAGTCGGTGCCGTCGAGGGTGGACGTCCACGGCATCCGGACGTTCTGCGACTTGATCGTGATGCCGCGCTCGCGCTCGATGTCCATCCGGTCGAGGTACTGCGCCCGCATGAGCCGCGGATCGACGACACCGGTCAGCTGCAGCATGCGATCGGCCAGCGTCGACTTGCCGTGGTCGATGTGGGCGATGATGCAGAAGTTGCGGATGCGGGCCGGATCGGTGCGGCCGACTGCTGCCGGCGAAGCGCTCACGTAGCTCTCTCAGGTCCTCAGGCGTGCTTTTGGGCTCTGCGGTGCCCGGATGGGCAGGGCTCCATGATCCCATGCCCGCGGGCCCCGCACCGCCGGATCGACCCGGGCGCTCCAGGATCGGCCCCGCAGATAGGGCAGGATGGCAGCCATGACCGCACCGAGTGATCCCCGCGCCGCCGTCGAGTACCGCGTGCAAGCCGTAGACCTGAAGGTCGGCGACATCGTCAACACCAGCCCGGGTGAGGACGACTGGCAGCAGGTCCTCGGCGTGTACAAGAGCGCCACCGACACCAACGACGACGAGCTCGCCGCGCTGGTCACCACGCTCGGCGGGCGCTACGTGGCAGTGGAGCTCACCGACCTCGCGCCTGTCGACTCCGGCATCTACTTCTCGGACGGCCTGGCCATGAGCTACGCCACCGACGACGGCGCCGACCACCCGGTCGACGAGGTGATCAGCTCCGAGTTCGGTGTGCGGACGTACCTCTACACGAAGTTCGAGCTCGTCACGATCCGCTCCACCGGCAGCTGATCCGCACGGATTTTGGCCCCGCTCGACCGCGCTGGTAGTCTGGCGAGGTTGCCCACCGGTGATGTTGTCGTTGGGCTGCACCCAGACTTTTCCCGTAATTCCGTCTAGACCCGAACGTCGAGGCTCCGCGTGGCGAACATCAAGTCCCAGATCAAGCGCATCCGCACCAACGATGTGGCGCGTCTGCGCAACAAGAGCGTGAAGTCCGCGCTCAAGACCGCGCAGCGCCGTTTCAGCACTGCTGCCGAGGCTGGCGACAAGGATGCCGCCCTCGCTGCGCTGGCAACCGCGTCACGCCAGTTCGACAAGGCCGTCAGCAAGGGCGTCATCCACGCCAACCAGGCTGCGAACAAGAAGTCCGCGATGGCGCTGCGCGCCAACTCGCTCTAAGACTCACAACACGACGAAGCCCGTGTCACGCCCCTGGGCGTGACACGGGCTTCGTCGTGTTCGCCGCGAACCTCCTGGCGGACGTCGGTCATGGGCGCCGATCAGTAGGGCGATCCGCTCAACCGGGTGACCTTCACGGCGGTGACCTTCACGGCCAGGTGCAGCAGCAGCCGATCGGTGCCGCTGGTCAGCGTCAGACCCGTGAGCGCCTCGATCCGCGCGATGCGGTGGTACAGCGTCTGCCGATGGATGAACAGCGCCGCCGCAGCCGCCTGCACGTTGCCGGCGTGGTCGAGGTACACCTCGGCGGTGTCCAGGAGTTCCGGCACGTCGGCCAGCGCCGCCACCAGCCGCGTGACCTCAGGATCGTCGGCCGGGACGTCGCGCAGTAGCCGGTAGGCGCCGAGCTCGTCCCAGCGCAGCACCGGCCCGAGAGTCGGCATCGCCTCGGCCACCCGCGCGGCGTAGGCGGCCTGGCGGTGCGCGCGGCGCAGCTGGGCCAGATCGGTGAACGGGCTGCTGACCCCCGCGGGCGCGGCGACCGGGCTCGCGGCGGGCAGCAGCTGCACCCGCTGCCCGTCCAGCTGGATGCCGGGCCCCACGGCAGTGGCGACCACCACGGCGGGGACGCCGCCGAGCTGACCGGCCAGTACCCGCAGGGCCTCGGCCCGGCGCGCCCCGGCGCCGGTGAGCGCGTCGGCGAGCGCGGCGGAGACATCGGTACTCTCCCGCGCGGCGAGGAGTTCGGCGAGCCGCTCGGTCAGCACGACCGCCGCGGCCACCTCCGCTCCGGCCGGGTCCAGCTCACCGGCGTCGAGCAGCCAGACGTAGCCGAGCAGCCGGCGCCGGTGCCGTACCGGCAGGCAGAGCCTCGGCCGGATACCGAGCTCCGGGGCGGCGGGGGTGCGCACCGGACAGGTGGCCGTGGCGATCCCGAAGGCCTCGAACCAGGCTCGCGTCTGCAGCGTCGAGCCTCGACCGAGGATCGAGTGCATCCGCACCGGATCGATTCCGGCGCTGCCGTCGCCGCCGTCGGCATCGTGGGCACAGAAGGCGATGAGCTCGAAGTCCCGGCTCTCCAGCGTGGTGGGGGCGGCAAGCAGGTGGGAGATGTCGTCGACCAGCCGCTGCACCTCGTCGGGCCGTGTCATCAGACAAATGTATGACACGCGAGGCCGCAGAAGTGACGACTGTCCGTGGCCGCTTAGCGCCGCCTTGGCTAGCGTCGAAGACATGTTGGGACCAGCCCTCCTCTCCGCCTCTCGTAGTCCTCGGCTGCGCCACCTCGTGTCGACGAGCCGGCCTACCGCGCGGGTGGTAGACCGCTTCGTCGCCGGGGAGAGCCTCGACGACGCGCTGCGCGCGACCCGGGAGCTCGCCGAACGCGGCATCTCGGTGACCCTGGACCACCTCGGGGAGGGCATCACCTCCCCCACCGGTGCGCTGGCCTCGCGCGACGCCTACCTGCGTGCGCTCGATGCGCTGGCCGGCTACGGGACTCGCGCCGAGGTGTCGGTGAAGCTCTCTGCCTTCGGCCAGGCGCTGCCCGGCGGCGACGACCTGGCCCTGGCCAACGTCACGCCCGTGGTGGAGGCGGCCGCGGCGATCGGAAGCACCGTCACGCTGGACATGGAGGAGGCCTCGACCGTCGACTCGACGCTGAGAATCCTGGCCACCCTGCGCGCGCGGCACCCCAGCACCGGCGCGGTGCTGCAGAGCTATCTGCACCGCACCCCGCACGATGCCGCCGCGCTGGCCACCGCCGGCTCGCGGGTGCGGCTGGTGAAGGGCGCCTACCGCGAGGCTGCCGGCGTGGCGCTGCAGAGCAAGGCCGACGTCGAACGGGCCTACGAGCAGTGCCTGGAGATCCTGATGACGGGTGCGGGCTACCCGATGATCGGCAGCCACGACCCGCGGATGATCGCTTACGCCCATGAGCTGGCGGTCCGCACCGGCCGCGCTCGCGACAGCTACGAGTTCCAGATGCTCTACGGCATCCGGGTGCCGGAGCAGAACCGGCTGGCCGCCGACGGCTATCTCGTGCGGGCCTACGTCCCGTTCGGCGCCGACTGGTACGGCTACTTCATGCGCCGGCTGGCCGAGCGCCCCGCCAACGTCCTGTTCTTCCTCCGCGCCCTCGCCTCGCGCAACTAGTTGAAAGGAGTGCTGGTCCCCATGGACGCCATCAGCACCGTTCCCGCACCGCAGAACGAGCCGGTCCGCGACTACGCTCCCGGCAGCGCCGAGCGGGCCGGCATCGAGGCCGAGCTCGCCGCGCTGAGCGCCTCGCCGATCGAGCTGCCGATGACGATCGACGGCGTGCAGCGGATGGCCTCCGGGTCGCCGCTGGACGTCGTGATGCCGCACCGGCACGCGCACGTCCTCGGCACGACGGCGAACGCCACCGCAGCCGACGCACGGGCCGCCGCCGATGCCGCGCTCGCTGCCGCGCCCGCCTGGCGGGAGGTGGCCTTCGACGACCGGGCCGCCGTCTTCCTCAAGGCGGCCGACCTGCTGGCGGGCCCGTGGCGTCATCGCCTGAACGCCGCCACCATGCTCGGGCAGAGCAAGACCGTGTACCAGGCCGAGATCGACGCGGCCTGCGAGCTGATCGACTTCCTGCGCTTCAACGTCTCCTTCGCCCGGCAGATCCTCGCCGAGCAGCCCGTCTCCGGCGCCGGCGTCTGGAACCGCCTCGACCACCGGCCGCTGGAGGGGTTCGTCTACGCGATCACGCCCTTCAACTTCACCGCTATCGCCGGCAACCTCAGCACCGCGCCCGCGCTGATGGGCAACACCGTGGTCTGGAAGCCCTCGCCCACCCAGCAGTTCGCCGCCCACCACCTGATGAACCTGCTCGGCGAGGCGGGCCTTCCTGCCGGCGTCATCAACCTGGTCACCGGCGACGGGCGCGCAGTGTCCGACGAGCTGCTCGCCGACCCGAACCTGGCCGGCATCCACTTCACGGGCTCCACCGCCGTGTTCCAGCACCTCTACGGCGCGGTGGGCGCCAACATCGCCGGCTACCGCAGCTATCCGCGCATCGTCGGCGAGACGGGCGGCAAGGACTTCGTGCTTGCCCACGCCTCGGCCGATGTCGATGTCGTGCGCACGGCCCTGATCCGCGGCGCCTTCGAATACCAGGGCCAGAAGTGCTCGGCCGCGTCGCGCGCGTACATCGCGCGGTCGGTCTGGGAGCGGGTGCGCGACGAGCTCGTCGGGCAGACCGAGGCCCTGAGCATGGGCGACGTTGCCGACCTCTCGAACTTCCTCGGCGCCGTGATCGACGAGCGCTCCTTCGCGCGGCTGGCCGGCGTGCAGCAGCGAGCGCATGCCGACGACACGATCACCGTGCTGGCCGGGGGCACCTCCGACGACAGCGAGGGATACTTCGTGCGCCCCACCCTGCTGCTCGGCACCGACCCGGACAACGACATCTTCCGCACCGAGTACTTCGGTCCGGTGCTGTCGATCCACGTCTACGAGGACGCCGACTACGACCAGGTGATCAAGCACATCGACGCCACCTCGTCCTACGCGCTCACCGGTGCGGTGATCGCCCAGGACCGTGCCGCGGTGGCCGCCGCACAGGCCGGACTGCGCTTCGCCGCGGGCAACTTCTACGTCAACGACAAGCCGACCGGCGCGGTGGTGGGGCAGCAGCCGTTCGGGGGCGGACGGGCCTCGGGTACCAACGACAAGGCCGGCTCGCCGCTCAACCTGCTGCGCTGGACCTCGCCGCGCGCCATCAAGGAGACCTTCGTGCCGGCGACGTCGCACGGCTACCCGCACCAGGGCTGACCGCAGACGACTCGCGACCAGTTGTCCCAACCGCGGGACGCTTCGCGAATCCCGTCAGCGCGCTGTCGGATGGCACGGGCAGGATGCGGGCGTGACGTATACCGAGCTGGTCGAGACCCTGCGCGCCGCGGGCTGCGTCTTCGCCGAGGACGAGGCCGAGCTGCTGCTCGATGCGGTCTCGGCCGACGCCCGCTCCTACCCCGCCGGTGATCGTGGCGGGCTGGCCGAGCTCGTGGCCCGGCGGGTGGCCGGTGAGCCGTTGGAGTACATCCTGGGCTGGGTCGAGTTCTGCGGCCTCCAGCTACGCATCGACCCCGGGGTCTTCGTGCCGCGGCAGCGTACGGAACTGCTCGTCGAGCAGGCGCGGCTGCTCAGCCCCGACCCTGCCGTGGTGCTCGACCTCTGCTGCGGCTGCGGGGCCCTGGGCATCGCGCTCGGCAGCTGGCTCCAGCACGTCGAACTGCACGCCGTCGACATCGAGCAGGCGGCAGTGGAGTGCGCCCGGGAGAACGTCGGCATGGCCGGGGAGGTCTACCTCGGCGATCTCTTCCAGCCACTCCCCGATCGGCTGCGGGGCCGGATCGACATGCTGCTGGCCAACGTGCCCTACGTGCCCACCGCGGCGATCGCCTTCATGCCGGCCGAGGCCCGCGAACACGAGCCGCTGGTCACCCTCGATGGCGGCGTCGACGGGCAGGACGTCATGCGGCGAGTGATCGCCGAGGCGCCGGCCTGGCTGGCTCCGGGCGGCCGCCTGCTGATCGAGACGAGCACCGCGCAGGCTCCGGCCGCGCTCGACCTGCTCGCAGCGGCGGGCTTGGAGCCCGCACTGGCCGAGGACGACGAACGGGGTGCCACCGTCATCATCGGAAGGCTCGCTGATCGACTGTGATGAAGGTCGCGGCTTCTCACTATGCGGAGTCGCCACTCCGCATGATTGACTATGCGGAGTCGATACTCCGCATATGAAGCTGTGAAGAAGGAATCTCGTGTCCACTACCGAAGCCGTCGAGCAGGTCGAAGAGCGCGCGCACTACCGGGTGACGTTCAGCGTCATCCTGGTCGCCACGATGTCCTACGCCATGCTGCAGTCGCTGGTGCTACCGGTGCTGCCGACCATCCAGACGAGCCTGCACACCACGCAGTCGACCGTCACCTGGGTGCTCACCGCGTACCTGCTGTCCGCCTCCGTGGCGACGCCGATCGTCGGCCGGCTGGGCGACATGATCGGTAAGAAGAAGACCCTTGTCGCGGTGCTCGTCGTCCTCGCGGTCGGCACGCTGCTCGCCGCCATCGCCAGCTCGATCGGCATCATGATCATCGCTCGCGTGATCCAGGGCGCTGGAGGTGCGGTGCTGCCGCTGGCCTTCGGCATCATCCGCGACGAGTTCCCGCCGGAGCGCGTCGCCAGCGCCGTCAGCACCACCGCGGCCCTGCTGGCAGTCGGCGGCGGTCTCGGCATCGTGCTCGCCGGGCCCATCGTCGACGCCCTCGACTACCACTTCCTCTTCTGGATCCCGTTGGTCTTCATCGTCATCGCCGCCGTCGCCGCGCACTTCGTCATCCCGGAGTCGCGCGACACCTCCCCCGGCCGGATCAGCCTGCTCCCAGCTGCCCTCATGACGGGCTGGCTCGTCGCACTGCTGGTGGCCGTCAGCGAGGGCAGCGAGTGGGGCTGGCTGTCCGGTCGTACGGTCGGCCTGCTGGTGCTCGCCGTCGTCCTCATCGTCGTCTGGGTCGTCAGCGAGGTGCGTGCCACCCAGCCGCTCGTCGACATGAAGATGATGCGCCTGCCTGCCGTCTGGACCACGAACCTCGTGGCGCTGCTCTTCGGTGTCGGCATGTACTCGGTGATGGCCTTCCTGCCGGAGTTCCTGCAGACCCCGTCGTCGAACGGCTACGGCTTTGGCGCCAGCATCACCAGCTCGGGCATCTACCTGCTGCCGATGACGGTGACGATGTTCTTCTTCGGCCTCTGGTCGGGACGGCTGACTGCCCAGTTCGGCTCGAAGTTCGTCCTGCTCGTCGGCTCCGCGGTCACGGTGGCCCCGCTCGGCATCCTGACCTTCGCCCACCACCAGGAGTGGGTCATCTACGTGGTCTCCGGGCTGCTCGGCATCGGGCTGGGCTTCGCCTTCGCCGCGATGTCGAACATCATCGTGGAGTCGGTGCCGCCATCGCAGACGGGTGTCGCCAGCGGCATGAACGCCAACATCCGCACCATCGGCGGTTCGATCGGGGCGGCCGTGATGGGCAGCATCGTCACCTCGGGCACCGCCGCCGGTGGCATCCCGCACGAGGCCGGCTACACCCACGGCTTCCTGTTCCTCTTCGTCGGAGCCGCCATCGCCACCGCGGCCGCCGTCATCATCCCGACCGCTCACAAGCGCGGCCGGGACGCGGACGCCGACGTGCAGCATGCTCTCGAGGCCGACGGCGTCCACATCGTCCGCAATGCCGAGGCCGCGATGGTGGCCGGCGCCCCGCTGGTAGAAGTTGAGTAGCGTCGCCGGGGTGGAGAAGGTCGCGAGCCCGCTGCGTCGCGACGCGGCTGCCAACCGGGAACGGTTGATCACCGCCGCGCTGGACGTCTTCAACTCCGACGGCCTCGATGCCGGCGTCGAGCAGATCGCCCAGCGCGCGGGGGTCGGGGTCGGCACCCTCTATCGCCGCTTCCCCACCAAGGAAGCGCTGATCGACTACCTGGTCGAGGAGCTCCTCGACGGCATGACCGAGCGGGCAGAGACCGCCCGGTCGATACCCGGCGGCCATGGCCTGGAGCACTACGTCCGCGACTTGGCCGACAAGCTCTCGGCCTATCGCGGCTGCCTGTCACGCATGTGGGGCGAGGACAACGGCCGCGACCACACCGAGCTGCGCCGCCGGATCAGCGTGCTGCTGCGCGAGGCGAAATCTGCCGGGGTGATGCGCGCGGAGGTCACGCGCGACGACATCACCACCGTGGTGTGGTCACTGCGCGGCATCATCGAATCGGCAGGCGAGGACTCGGCCAGCACGTGCCAGCGTCACCTGGACTACGTCTTCGCCGGGATGCGTACTGACCCTGCCTCTCGTTGACCTTCTTGCGGCTGCGGGGTCAGAGCCGTGTAGCCGATTGCGCAACTTCTGCCGTCCGCAGAGCGGCAGAAGTTGCGCAATCGCCAGGATTAGGCGAGCAGGAGGGCGGCCGCCTCGGCAAAGAGCTCCGAATGCCGGTCGACGTCGGCTTCGGTAGTGGCCGGCGACATCAGCGCCATGTTGTGGAAGGGCGTCAGCAGGATGCCCCGGTTGAGCATGAAGAGGTGGATGAAGGCGTCGAGGTCCAGGTCTCCCCCGGCATCGGCCTCGGCCCCGTTGCGCGGCCGCTCGGCGCGGAAGAGGTACTCCGCGCGGCAGCCCAGCCTGGTGACGTGCCAGGGCAGCCCGTGCTCGGCGATCACAGCCTCGACCCCGGCGGTGAAGCGCACGGCCAGGGCGGTCATCCGCTCGAACGCCGCCTCGGTGAGCACCTCGGTCAGCGTGGCGCGGGTGGCGGCCAGCGAGAGGGCGTTGCCGGCCAGCGTGCCGCCGATGCCGCCGACGTCGGTCTCGATCCACGAGGTGCTGGCCACGATCCGTTCGCCCACCTCGGCGCTCACCCCGTAGGCGGCGGCCGGGATACCGCCGGCGATCGTCTTGCCGATCGTCAGGAAGTCGGGCTCGAGGTCGTGTGCCCGGGTGTAGCCGCCGGGCCCTGCGCAGATGGTGTGCGTCTCGTCGATCACCAGCAGCGTGCCGTAGCGACGGGTCAGCTCGCGGACCGCCGCGTGATAGCCCTCGTCGGGCAGCACGATGCCGATGTTGGTGAGCACCGGCTCGATGAGCACCGCCGCGACGTCGCCCTCGGCTAGTGCCGCCTCCAGCGCGGGCAGGTCGTTGATCTCGACGACCTTGGTGGTGAGCGCGGGGTCGACCTGCGGCCCGATGCTGCCCGGACGCGGCCGCACCTCGCCCGCCGCCCCGAGCTGGGCCACCGTCTCGTCGACCGAGCCGTGGTAGCAGAAGTTGTGCACCACCACCTTGGGACGGCCGGTGAGCTCGCGAGCCCAGCGCAGCACGAAGCGGTTGGCGTCGGTGGCGGTGAGCGCGAACTGCCACAGGGGCAGCCCGAAGCGGCGTGCCATCTCCTCACCCACCGCGTTGGCGTCGGTGCTGGGCAGCATCGTGGTGACGCCGCGGGCCACCTGCGCTGCCACCGCCTCGACCACCGCCGCCGGGGCGTGACCAGCCATCGCGCCGGTGTCACCGAGACAGAGATCGACGTAGCGGTTGCCGTCGACGTCGGTGAGGTGTGCTCCGCGCGCCTCGGCCACCACCACCGGCGAGCGGCCCGGCCAGCGCGTCATCCAGTTCATGGGGACGCCGTAGAGCAATGACTCTCGGCCTCGCTCGTGGGCGGCCAGCGAGCCGGGGTGCGTCTCGGCGAAGCGCTGCAGCTCGGCGGCGTAGAGGTCGGCGAGCCGGAGCCGGTCGACGCCGGCCTGGAGCTGCGTCATGAGTCCGCCTCGCCGTCGGTGGTC
>JAOPUX010000087.1 GCA_025963285.1 Jatrophihabitans sp. | reverse complement strand
TGAGGCCCCTGCAGACCCCATCGTCACCTTCGCCGATGTGGCTAGGAAGTACGTTGTCGACACGATCGTTAAGTGTCGCGCATCCGGCGAGTTCTTCGCGAGCATCGCTGATGTCCTCAACCGGTCGCACGTGCCGACCCCTCAAGGAGGTGCAAGCTGGCATCCTGCCACGGTACGGGCGGTTGCCCTGCGCACAGCCGGGCTGAGCACCCGGACGACGTCGGGTCGTTCCGCTAGCCGCGCTCAAATAACCAGACGGCTCTGGGGTCGTCGTCAGAGTCTGGTGTCCATGACACGACGTACAGTCCCGGCGCGGTGGCGTCGACAAAGCAGACCCGACCGCTGGTCGTCCCGTTGTGGACCAATTCGCCGCTGTTGATGCCGCCGGAATAGACCAACGCCGTCCCCGACACGTTCCCTCGCGGGCTCTGTATGGCGAAGTCGTCATCGTCATAGTCCTGCGTTGAAGTGTCGCGGTTTAGTAGATGAACCGTCGAGCAGAGTCTGTCAGCGTCGGTCAGGTCGTCGTGCACTCGCTTGAGTGGGCCGAGCGTCATGGTGAACCCGCTAAGTCGGACAGCCCCGCTCGAACCCGCAACATGGTCGTCGCTGAGGCGTCCGGGGTACGACGGAGCCGTCGATCGAGGCTTGCTCGGTGACGGCGACTTCGATGGCGCGATGCTGCTCCTCATGGCTTGAGGAGTCGGCGTTGGCCTCGCTGAAGCGCTCGTCGCGACGGTCTGAGATGGCTTCGCCGAGGCCTCTTGGTCTTTGGGCTTGCGGCTCAGATCCGACGTGACGCCACCGATGACAATGATCGCCACGAAGAGCGGGATCGCGATCTTCGGATGACGTTTGCTCCATCGCCCGAGCGCAAGCACCCCTCGACCGAGTGCCCGGAGAAGCAGGTCCAGAGCGGAGCGACGCTGGCGCGGCGCGCTCAACGTGCCGCATTCAGGATCGGGTCGTACGAGATCAATCAGGTCTCCAGGGTTCGGTCAGGTACTTCGTGAGCACTCAGCTTGCCCGAAGTGGACCACTGATGGTGCAGCCCTCCCAAGCTCGGTGCACGAGTTTTGGTGCGTGCCTCGTTCTGCTAACACGCCTCGGATCGCGGAGTGGCGAGCGAACTTCGGCATGGCAGCCAGTCGGCACTCCGCTACCAGAGTCTGCTGGTGTCCGACGCACGAAAGGACATTGGTCGCTGATTAACCGGCTCGCGAACTCACATCCCATTGGAAAAACCGTGTAAGCGTAGCCACACATGCGGACGGAGACGACCAGCGATGCTGAGCGATCGATGACAGGCGCGCACACTTCGCCGCTCGGAAACCGACACGCCCGACCGAGACGGGTGGGACATGTCCCACCCGAGTCCGCCTGGTGCCGTCTGACGCCTGGTCATGCCGTCGAGAAATCCCGGATACACTGGGCCAAACAGTCCGAGGCTCATGAGTCTGGGGGCAATGAAGGCGGTTCAAGTCCCCCCTCGGACACGCTGTGTTGAGACAGTGAGAAGGGCCCCGGTCTTCGGACCGGGGCCCTTCTGTCGTTCGTGGCCCGCGCCGTTCGATGACTACCGGCCGACCGTGGGCGAGCCGGTATCCGGCACGACGTCGGCTGCTTGTAGGTTCCCGAGTCTGTTGACCGGGTGCGGCTCATCGGAGTTGCACCACCACTCGCCGTCAGGGTCAGCCGGCACAAGGTGGTCGCCCCGCCAGGAGGGGTACCGACTGACCAGATACTTCGTCTGGTGTGCGGCACAGCGCGGCCATCGGACCCGCTTGCACAACAAGAGGGTGTCGCAGACGAGCGAGGCCGCTGACGCCACGATCTGCGTGGCGTTGGTGTAGGACGTAATCCCCAGCCCATCATTGGTCCAGCGGCGACCGTCGGAGGTCTGGGCATAGGCGGTGATCCAGGAGCCCGCAGTCGTCACGTAGGGGCTCATCTGGAACCGTCCGAAGCCCGTGCGATCAAGGTCTGCCTGCACCACCGCGAACGCAGCACGGCAGCGAGCCCCGAAACCGCTCGCCTCGTACTCGGAGAACCCCTCGTCGGCCACCTCGATCCCTAGCGAGCGCAGCACGCTGGGCATCACCGACACCGCAACCTCGGCACGAGTCGAGTCGACCAGGTCGGCAAGCGTGCGGAGCTCAGGTGAGTCGTAGCCGCGCTCCAGCCACTGCTGGGCCAGTCTCGGCCAGTCCGAGCGCGCCCAGGTGCAGATGCTCTGCAGATCATCGAACGAAAGGTTCATCGGCTGCACCTCATGATGCCTTCCCGCCGAGTGGCTTGTTCGGGGCCGAGTGGCTGGGCGACACGCCGCCACTCGCGTCCGAACAAGCCACTCGGCAAGGAAGTGAGTCGGTCGCGCGGCGCAGGGTCAGCTCGCGCAGGGTCAGCTGGTTCGGCGGTAGCGGATGTGCGTGGTCAGCGGCGAGTGCAGCACCTCGACCGGCTCGAAGCCGAAGGCGTCGATGCCGTCGAAGATGCGCTCCCCGGCGCCGAGCAGCACGGGAGCGATGTCGAGGGTCAGCTCGTCGATCACGCCGGCCGACAGCGCCTGCCGGACGGTCGAGGCGCCGCCCGCGACGTCCACGCCCTCGTCGCCGGCGGCCTCACGTGCCGCGGCATAGGCCGCGTCGAACCCTCCGGTGACGAAGTGGAACGTGGTACCGCCCTCCAGCTCGATCGGATCGCGTGCGTGATGGGTCAGCACAAACACCGGCGCGTGATACGGCGGCTCGTCGCCCCACCAGCCGGTCCACTCCTCGTCCCAGCCCCCGCGGATGGGGCCGAACATGTTCCGCCCCATGACGTAGGCGCCGCGGGGCCGCATGAGCCACCCGGCCGCGATCTCGTCGGCCTCGGTTGCCCGCGGGTCGCCGATGTGCCAGCCGTGCAGCTCCCCGCCCCGCTTGCCAAGCGGGTGCTCCATGCTCTGATCGGGACCAGCGACGTAGCCGTCCAGCGAGATCGACATGTGGCAGGTGGTGTCTGGCACGGTGAGCCTCCCCGGCCTAGTGGCGGCGCAGGTGACGCGGGCGGCGGCGACGGGCGACCGAGCCGATCACCAGCAGGCCGCCGGCGAGCAGCGCCGTCAGCCCGTAGAGGCTGAGCTGGGCAGTCGGTGTCCCGGAGTTGGCGAGCACGCTCACGGCGCTGCTGCTACTCGAGCTGGGGCTGGCCGCCCCGGCACTCGTGCTGGAGGCGGTCGGAGTCGGGGTCGGCGCGACGCGCTTCGTCACGGACAGGGTGATCTGGGTGAACGCGGTGCACGCGGCCGTCGGCTGCGGCGTCTCGCAGGCCGGGTCGCTGGCCGCGGAGAACGCCTCGCCCGTCAGCTCCAACTTGCCGATCGCGACGGCCTTGAGCGTGAGGGTCGCGGTCAGCGATGCGCCCGAGGCGATCGTGCCGACGTTCCAGGCGATGATCGGTGCGTGACCGGAACCGGCTGCAGCCGTCACGTTCGCGAGGGCGTCCGTCGACACAGCGGACTTGGCCAGCTCCGTCATCAGCTGGATGCGGGTGGGCGCCTGAACGGTCGGGTCTACTGCCGGGCTCGACGCAGCCGCGCTCGAGCTACTCCCGCTGCCTCCGCCGCCGCCTCCGAAGTCGATGGGCAGGACCTTGCCGGTGAAGCCGGTGATCTTGAACTGCCGGCCGGTGAGGGCGAGAAATGCGATCGCATCGGCGGTGGGCTGAGGACCGTCGTTGTGCAGGTCGGCTGCGACGTTGATCGTCTGCCCGATCGGGGCACTCGTCGCGCTCGGCGTCAGCGTGAGGGTCAAGTGCGCCTCGCCGGCGAACTCGACCGAGGCGCCAGTGCTGTTGTTGCGCGGGTTCGCGTCCAGGCCGCTGTCAGCGAGCGCGCTCACGCTGAACGACGCCGTGGTGCCGAAGGGCGCGTTCGGCAGCGCCTGCACCGGCACCTCGATGAGCGTGTTCGCCCCGGACTTGACCTTGCCGAGCACGCAGGTGACCTCGGCTGCGGACACCGTCGTGCAGGTCAGCGGTGAGCCGCCGTTGTCGTCCCCGGACTGGTAATGATTGTCGCGGATCACCCCGAACGAGTCGTCCACGCCCAGTCCGGGCGGCAGGGTGATCGTCAGCGTCGCCGACGGCGCGGTCGCGCCGACGTTGGTCAGCACGGCCGCGAAGTCACCGTCCTGCCCGGTGCCGAGCGGCAGGACCTGGTTCTCGCCGCTTCCCGGGAGCCGCACCATGCGCAGGTCCGGGTCGGTCGGCGCACCCGAGACGCTGGTCGAGGGCGTCGCGCTCGGTTCGGAGGGCGACGCCTGCGCCGAGCCGGCCGCTGCGCCGAGGAGGACGACCAGGCCGGCCGCACCAACAGCAGCGACAGCACCGAAGACAAGGCGACCAGGCACGAGGACTCCAGGATGAGGGCGGCAACTGAGGCCCCGTGGGACAGCCTCGCATCGCTCAATCTAACTGATCAAGCACCGCGCCGGGCCTCCATTCGACTCGTGACCTGGGTCGCCCCACCTCGCACCGGCGCGCATCCCGGTTGCGGACGCGACCAGGATCAGGGGATGGCCCGCTCCGCAGCCCCCGTGCTCCGACTGGAGGGCGTCGGCCTCACCCGCGGCGAGAAGCGCCTTCTCGACGACGTGAACCTGGTCGTCCACGCCGGTGAACACTGGGCCCTGCTCGGACCCAACGGCGCCGGCAAGACCACGATGCTCGGCCTCTGCGGGGCCCACATCCACCCGACTGACGGCACGGTGCGGGTGCTGGGGCATCAGCTCGGGCGCGTCGACGTCCGCGAGCTCCGCTCCTCCATCGGCCACGTGAACCCACGGCACCCGGTGTCGAGTCCGCTCAGCGTCCTCGAGGTGATCCTCACGGGGGCGACCGGCACCAACGACCTGGTGCCGCGCTGGACGCCGAGCATCGCGGAACGGGACCGCGCGATGGGGTTCATCGAACTGCTCGGCCTGGGCAAGCTCGAAGCCGAGCGGTGGCCAACGCTCTCGCAGGGCGAGCGGGGGCGGGCCCTCATCGCCCGTGCGCTCATGCCCGAGCCTCGGCTGCTGCTGCTCGATGAACCCGCCACCGGTCTCGACGTCGCGGCGCGTGAGCACCTGCTCACGGCCGTCAGCGACCTCGCCCAGGCCAACCCGGAGCTGGCCACCGTGACCGTCACCCATCATCTGGAGGAGCTGCCGGCCACCCCCACCCACGCGGTGCTGCTCCGCGATGGCGAGATCCTGGCTCAGGGCAGCGCACCGTCGACCATCACGACCACGGCGGTGTCGCGCTGCTTCGACTTCCCCCTCACCGTCAGCTATCGCCAGGGGCGCTGGAGTGCCCAGGCCGCCGTGCGCTGAGGCGGCCCCATCCACGCGGCGCTGATCTCGAACCGTGACGCTGAAGCCGATCTGTACATTTGGACTGCGTCGGCAAACAGCAGGTTCGCGTCTCGGCGCCCTTCGAACGGAAGGCATGGGTAGATGGCGGCATTCGACCTCTCAGGCGTTTTGGCGCAGCGGCACGGCGAGAACTTCCGGCTGCACTCGCAGTACCTGAGCCCGCAGCTGCCGAAGGTGCTCGGCACCCTGGGCTTCGACAAGTTCTACGTCCGGGGCGAGGGCTGCTACCTCTACGACGACGCCGGTGAGCGCTACCTCGACCTCCTCTCCGGCTTCGGTGTCTACGCCCTCGGTCGCAGCCACCCCACTATCACCCGGGCGCTGCACGACGCGATCAACGCCGACCTGCCCAACCTCGTCCAGCTCGACTGCGCCCTGCTGCCGGGAGTGCTCGCCGAGGCCCTGGTGAAACGCGCCCACGCCGGGATCGAGCGGGTCTTCTTCACCAACTCCGGCGCCGAGGCGGTCGAGAGCGCGATCAAGTTCGCCCGGGCGGCCACCAAGCGCAGCCGGATCCTCTACTGCGACCATGCCTTCCACGGCCTCACCACCGGCGCGCTCTCGCTCAACGGAGGGGCCGAGTTCCGCGCCGGGTTCGGTGCCCTCATCGACTCCACCGCGATCCCGCTCGGAGACCTGGACGCGCTCGCGGCCGAGCTGGAGAAGGGCGACGTCGCCGCACTCGTCGTGGAGCCGATTCAGGGCAAGGGCGTCTACCTGGCACCGGACGAGTTCTGGCCGGCAGCCCAGGAGCTCTGCCATCGCCACGGCGCGCTGCTGGTGATCGACGAGATCCAGACGGGCCTGGGCCGGACGGGCAAGTTCTTCGCTCACGAGCACTGGGACGTCCAGCCGGACATCATCACCGTCTCCAAAGCGCTCTCCGGCGGCTACATCCCGGTCGGGGCGATGCTCTGCTCGGCGAAGGTCTCCGACGCCGTCTACAGCTCCATGGAGCGGGCGGTGGTGCACTCCTCGACCTTCAGCACCAACCAGCTGGCAATGGTGGCCGGGCTCGCCACGCTGCACGCCATCGACGAGGAGAACATCGTCGAGCGGGCGCGGGACACCGGCGAGCTCTTCATGCAGGCCCTGCAACCACTGGTGGAGAAGCACGTCCTCCTCCACGTGGTGCGCGTCATGGGGCTGATGATCGGCCTGGAGTTCGTCGAACCCACCGCCCGCGGCTCGCGGATGCGCTACTAGGCCGTCGAGAAGGTCCGCACGGCGATGTTCTCCCAGCTCGTCGT
>JAOPUX010000108.1 GCA_025963285.1 Jatrophihabitans sp. | reverse complement strand
TCACGACACGCACTGGGAGGACTGGTCGCGCATCCACCGGCTGGCCCACCAGAAGGGGCTCAATACGCCGGCCACCATGCTCTACGGGCACATCGAGGAGCCGCGGCACCGCGTCGACCACGTGCTGAGCCTGCGCGAGCTGCAGGACGAGACCGGCGGGTTCCAGGTGTTCATCCCGCTGCGATTCCACAACGACAACAACCGGCTCTCCCACCTGAGCATGGCCCAGCCGGCCGACGTGCTGAAGACGTTCGCGGTGTCGCGGCTGATGCTCGACAATTTCCCGCACGTCAAGGTGTTCTGGGTGATGCACGGTCTGTCGACCTCCCAGTTGGCGTTGAACTACGGTGCCGACGACATGGACGGCTCGGTCGTGGAATACAAGATCACGCACGACGCCGACAACTACGGCACGCCGGACAAGCTGACCCGAGACGACCTGCTCAACCTGATCCGGGACGCGGGGTTCCAGCCCAAGGAACGCAACACCCGCTACGAGGTCGTCCGCGAGTACGACGGCCCGGTCTCGCTGGCCGAGCGCCGCGCCGAGCCGCAAGCCATCTGGGCCTAGGCGCCGGCCGGCGGAGGGCGAACCACAGTGTCGGAACCAGTGAAGAAGAGCGGCCCCAGTTTCGGCAACTGGATGGGGTCCATGTGGCTCTACAGCCTGCTGCGCTTCGGGCTGTTCTTCGCCCTCTGGGGCCTGCTCGAGCTGATCGGCGTGCACGGGCTCTTCAGCGCGTTCCTGGGGCTCGTCCTCTCGATCCCGCTCTCGCTCGTGCTGCTGTCGCGGCCGCGCTCGGTGGTGGCCGGCAACATCGAGCAGCGGGTCAATGCCCGGCGCGAGTCGATCGAGGAGCTCAACTCCAGGCTTGACCCGGATCCTGAACCCGAAGACTGAGCTCGGCCACCACCTGCTCGGACCCGGCCAGGTGCCAGCGATGCCCGTGCGCCTCGACCACCTCGGCCGCACCGCCCGCGGCCCGCACGAGCGCCACGCCGGGTAGCCAGTCCCAGTCCAGCGAGTTCAGCTGGATCCAGCCGCCGAGCCGCCCGGCCGCCACCGCCGCCAGCTCGACCGACCCCGATCCCAGCATCCGCACCGTCGCCGCGCCCTGGATGGCGTGCAGCAGCGGCTGCCGGATCGCGTCGTCGGGCAGGGTCGTCGGGTGCAGGTAGCTCGCGACCGACACCTCGTGCAGCGGCCGGTTGACCAGTGGCGTCACCTCGATGCCGTTGCAGCTGGTCGGGTAGCCGGGTCCGCCGAGCCAGAGCTCGCCGGCCGAGTGGTGGTAGACCGCCCCGACGAGCGGTCCCGCCGCCGTGGCCAGAGCCACCGCCGCGCACCAGATCGGGATGCCGGAGAGGAAGTTGTAGGTGCCGTCGACCGGGTCCACGAACCAGGTCCGGCCGGAGACGGCAGCCGTGGCGGCCCCCTCCTCGCCGATGATGCCGTCGTCCGGGCGCTCGGCGCGCAGCCGGGTCACGACCAGCTCCTCGGCGGCGTGGTCGGCCGCGGAGACGACGTCGGAGACCGA
Organism: Jatrophihabitans sp.; assembly: GCA_025963285.1. Classification (GTDB taxonomy): domain Bacteria; phylum Actinomycetota; class Actinomycetes; order Mycobacteriales; family Jatrophihabitantaceae; genus JAOPUX01. The sequence goes on along the minus strand of JAOPUX010000108.1, from coordinate 1,994 downwards.
GGTCTTGTACTTGGTGTCCAGCCCCTCGGCCAGCATCTGCCCGGCGAGGGAGCCGGCATCACGGACGAGCGAGGCGGCGAGCTCGAAGTCAGACAGCACTCCGCGAACCTACCGAGCCGCAGCTTGGCGCGACGCGTGAGTACCGTCGAAACATGGCTGTCTCGGCACGCCCCCGGGTGGGGCACATCCAGTTTCTGAACTGCCTTCCGATCTACTGGGGGCTGGTGCGCTCCGGTTCGCTCCTCGACGTCGAGCTCACCAAGGACACCCCCGACCACCTCAACGACATGCTGGTGGCCGGCCAGCTCGACCTCGGCCCGATCTCGCTCGTGGAGTACCTGCGCCACTCCGACGAGCTGCTGCTGCTGCCCGACGTCGCCGTCGGCTCCGACGGCCCGGTGCTCTCGGTGAACATGGTCAGCCAGGTTCCGCTCGATCAGCTCGACGGCCGGCGGGTGGCGCTCGGCTCCACGTCACGCACCTCGGTGCAGCTAGCCCGGATGTGGCTGGCCGACGTGCACGGGGTGCAGCCGGAGTACTTCGTCTGCCCGCCAGACCTCACCGCGATGATGCTCGAGGCCGACGCCGCGGTACTGATCGGCGACACCGCCCTGCGGGCCACCTATGAGGCCCCCACCCGCGGCCTGGACGTCTACGACCTTGGCGCGGTGTGGAAGGAATGGACGGGGCTGCCGATGGTCTTCGCGCCGTGGGCCGTGCGGCGCGACTACGCCGACGCGAACCCGGGGCTGGTCAAGGACGTCCACTCGATGTTCGTCCAGAGCCGTGACGATGCGCTGGCGCACGTCGACGAGATCGCAGCCCAGGCAGCTCGCTGGGAGGTCTTCGACGCCGAGACCCTGGCGGTCTACTTCCGCACGCTCGACTTCTCGCTGGGGCAGCGGCAGGTCGACGGCATCGTTGAGTTCGCCCGCCGTGCCGCGCGGACCGGTGTGGTGCCTGCCGACTTCACGCCTGCCTTCGCGGCGATCTAGGCCTTCGCTGCCCTCTCGTCCAGCTCGGGATGGCCGACGCGGTCGGCGACGATCACGGCCAGGATCACCACCATCACCGGCACCCCGAGCACGATCGAAGTCACGTGCGGGGCGAGGAGCAGCAGCAATAGCAGCACCGGCACGGCGACGATCCGTGGCCAGCTCGGAACGTGCCACATCACCGCCTTGAAGACCGCGTGGCCGCCCAGGAAGAGGGCAGTGCCGCCGAGCATGAGGCCGGCCGTCTTCATGGAGCCGTGCGCCAGCGGGTGGTCGAGCACGTCGTGGGTGGCCGCCGCGGTGACGATGACGCCGCCGACGATCAACGGGTGGACCCAGTGGAAGGCACTGCGACCCAGCCGCCCGGGGTCGTCGGACTCGTCGATCCGTCGGGCGCTGAGTTCGGCCGCCTTGTCGAAGTACACCCACCACAGGGCGACGACCGCCCCGAAGGCCATGCAGAACGCGAGGATCTCCGAGGCGTGCACGTGATCCAGTCCGGACAACGTCGTCCCGCTCACCACGATCGACTCGCCGAGCGCGATCAGCACGAAGGCCTGGCAGCGCTCGGCGAAGTGGCCACCGTCGATGTTCCAGTCGAGGGTCTGCGAGCGGCCCAGGCCCGGGGTGGCGAAGCCGACTGCGGCCCCGCCCAGCTCGATAGCGACGCCCAGGGCCCAGAGCACCTCGCGGAGGTGGCCGTGGGTCAGCCCGCCGGCGATGATCGGCACGGCGCTGAGCATCGACCAGGCGTTGAGTCGCAGGAAGATGAAGCGAAGCCGCTGCCCGCGTAGCGTCTGCGCGGCGTAGATGCTGCGGCCGAGTTGCATGAGTACATAGAGAACCGCCACCAGCAGGCCGCCCCGGTCGAAGGCGTGCGGGATCTCGGCGGCTAGCACGAGGCTGCCCATCATCAGCAGCACGAGCAGCAGCAGGATCGCGTTGTGATTGGTGTCGAGGTATTTCGTCATCCAGGCCGTGTAGACCCAGACCTGCCAG
>JAOPUX010000070.1 GCA_025963285.1 Jatrophihabitans sp. | reverse complement strand
CGTCGCTCTCGTCCCATCGATCGTCATCGCCGTCGATCTCGCGGCTCGGGCTCAGACGTTCGGCACGCCGGTGCTCGCTGGACACCATCGTCGCGAAATCCGTTCGACACGCCCGTAGCTAGCGCGTCGTCGGCGTCATCGGTCGAAACGCACCAGGCGCTAGAAGCGCCGGAGCACTTGAACACGGACGGCCGGCCAATCTACGGAGGAACACCGCCGGTCAGACCGTCCACGCGACGCACCTGACGTTCGCTGTGAAGGACTGCTCGGGAGCGGCGTTCGGCGGCGTGGTCACCCTCAGCCTGGCAAGGATCGCGCGTGACTTCTCGCCTATGATCTTCAACGCCTTCCTTCGGCGTCGGCGATTGCCGGGATCGAAGAAGATCACTAGCTGAAAGATGCCGAGCGCCGCGCTCAGGGCGTCCCGGTTGAGGAAGTAGAGCGTGAAGCAGTAGACGGCGGTCAGCAGATCCATGAGCCAGGAAAGGGCTTCGGCGGTCTCGTCACGCAAGCTGCGCCTGAAGATCACGTAGGTGAGCCGGCCGCCTACCGCGATCATCACTCCCGTGAGCACGTAGAAGAACGTCTCGCCCAGTCGGGTGTAGGCGTGCGATGCATCGCCGACGAACAGCACCACCAGGCAGACGGTGAGGGCCCCTCGCACAGCGAGGCTGAGCCAGTCGAACGGATCGAGCTCAGGACGATGTTGGTGTCTTTTCACGAACGGCATCGTGATCGACGGGTCCGACAGTTTCCTGGATCAGTCGACATGATTCCGGTCAGGCACCCCATGGCGTCCGCGCGGAGAGCGTCGTTCCACCTCGCGGCTTGATCCTCGAGGTGCGCAGACGTCTCCTCGTCGAGATCGTCCTCCGATTAGCGTCTGCGGGCTTCGGGCGTCAGTTCGGCGGCGCTGGAGGTCACGCCAATGTTCCGCAACAACGAATTCCGAGTCCTTGCAACGACGAGCGCAACGCGGCGACGACTCGTCCCGGGCTTCGCGATCCCGGGGATCCGCTGCCAAGCCCTAGGGACGGTGCCTGCGCGATTTCGGTATCGGGGGATCTAGCGCTTCGATGGCCGCGTCCAGATCGCCGGGCACGGCGTCGCACAGCAAGCTGATCAACGGCTGTCCTTCGCGTTGGACCGGCACGCCGTCCAAGCCTGGAATGTTAGGCGAGGTGCCAGCTGCGCATCGCGGCGTCGACCTGATCGATAGTGGGGGGCTTCTGGATGATCGCCGTGCGGGCGGGGTCGTCGTCGGTGAGGAAGCTGTCGAACATGAGCTGGATGTAGCGCCACCATGCGGTGGGCGCGGATGGGCCGAGGTAGCTGTTGAGGGCACCACCGGTCCACAGCAGCACGGGCAGGTCGTTGACGTCGAACTTGACCCTGAGACGTCCGGTGGCGTTGGCCCGCCGGACAAGCTTTCCGGCTATGGGAAGTATTCGGGTCTGCACGATCTCGCGGTGCGACTCTTGGCCGCCTGCGGACACGACCTCCCACATGCCGCGGTCGGTGGCCTGCATCTGGCAGATGTCGAACACTGCGCCGCGCAGCCCTGCGACGGGGTCAGCGTCCTTGAGGTGGGAGGACATGATCTGGCAGACCTGGTCGACTCGTTGTTCGAACATTGCTCTGATCAGCGCGGCACGGTCGGGGAAGTGTCGATAGACGGTGCCGACTCCCACGCCTGCGTGGTGGGCCACTGCATTGAGGGAGAGGTCCATGCCGTGTTCGCGGATCACTGCGTCAGCGGAGGCCAGCAGTAGCTCGCGGTTGCGGAGCACGTCCTTGCGGACGGTGCGCGGCGTGGTGTCCATCGGTTCATCATCTCCCAGGGCAGCTGGTGGACGAGACGAGCGGTCCGGCGGCGCTGGTGCCGGGCCGCCCGTCTCTAGGAGGAGGGTCAGAGGGCCGGTACCTCGACGGCGTTCTCGTCGATCACGGGGACATCGCCGCGCAGGATCACTGCGGTGACTAGTGCGCTCAGACCGATGACGACGGCGGACCAGCCGAAGACGGTGGTGTAGCTGTGGATGGTGGCCAGCTCGACGACACGAGGTCCGTGGTGTGAGGTGAGGTAGCTCGTCCCCGCGGAGGCGGCCAGGGTGCTCAGTAGGGCGGTGCCGATGGAGCCGCCTATCTGCTGGCCGGTGCTGACCATCGCTGAGGCGACGCCGGCGTCTTCGGCCTTGACTCGTGCGGTGGCGTTGCTGGTGGCCGAGGAGAACGTCAGCCCGGCGCCGAGCCCGAAGATGATCGTGGCCGGGAGGACGTTGGCGGCGTAGCTGGAGTTCATGTCGAGGTTGGCGAGCATGATCAGTCCGATCGCGGAGATCGCCAGGCCCGGGGCGATGATGTAGCGCGGCCCGACCCGGCGAGCAAGGACGTTCACCGCAAGTTGGGAGGTGATGACTAGCCCTGCGGTCATGGGCAGGAACGCCAGTCCGGACTCGACTGCGGAGAAGCCAAGCGTGCCCTGCAGGTAGTAGGTCAGGAATAGGAACATTCCGAACAGGCCGATACCGAGCGAGAGGATCGCCAGGTAGGAGCCGCCGCGGTTGCGGTCGAGCACGACCCGCAGCGGCAGGACCGGGTTTTGCACCCGTGTCTGCACGATCACGAATGCGACGATCAGAACCACTCCGACAGCCAGGAACGCGAGCGTGATCGAGTCGAGCCAACCGGCGGTCTCGGCGTGGGAGAAGCCGTAGACGACGCTGAACAGGCCAGCGGAGACGAGCGCGATGCCCGGGATGTCAAGTTTCGGATGGACGGTCTCAGCGCGATCGCGCAGGAGCAGCGCTCCGCCGACCAAGGCCAGCGCAGCGAAGGCGAGGTTCACGTACATGCACCAACGCCATGACGCGTACTCGGTGAGTACACCGCCGAGCAGCAGTCCGATTGCCGCGCCGCCGCCACCGATCGCACCGTAGATACCGAAGGCCCGACCGCGCTCCCGACTGTCGGTGAACGTGGTCGTCAGCAACGACAGCGCCGCCGGGGCAAGCAGCGCCCCGAACACACCTTGCACAGCACGAGCAGTCACGAGCATGTCGAAGTTGACCGCGGCGCCGCCCACAGCAGAGGCCGCGGCGAAACCGGTCAAGCCGATCATGAACATCCGTTTGCGGCCGAACAGGTCAGCAAGTCGACCGCCAAGTAGGAGCAGGCTCCCGAACGCGAGCGCGTACGCCGTCACCACCCACTGTCGGTCCGTATTGCCGAAACCAAGATCCCGCTGTGCTGAGGGCAACGCGATGTTCACCACCGTCGAGTCGAGTACCACCATCAGCTGCGCGATGCCGAGAACAACGAGGACCCACCACCGTCTGGCATGGCTTGGGTCTCGCTCGCTCAACCGGTGTTCGGCGAGCTCAGGCGAGATTGTGTTGATCGAGGTCATGTCGTTCCTCCTGCACGATACGGATAAGGGTTATCCGCTGACGTTAGCACGAAACCGATAGCAGCTATCCATTTTGTTGTGAGAGGTGCGCGGCTGCCTCAACTGCTTCCGACGCAACACCGCCACCTCGTAACGCAGCACGGCTTGACCGACCCGACCGCTATCCAGCGGCCGGTTCTACGCCCCGCTCACAGGCACATTGGTCAATCGAGCGGCACAGGCATGATCAGCTCACCCGGGAACATGGCGATTGCAGCGAGCTTGAGCAGCGCATTGTCAGTCCGTAGGTCGTCCAACTGATTTGGCGATCAAGGTACGCACCAGCACCGTCTGGTCGGCCCAGGGAAACCCAGGCAGGGCAACGGTCAGGGTGGCGATCCCGTGCAGCGCGACAAAGATCGACTGCGCCTCGAGCATCGAGTCGGGCACGTCGCGGCCGGCGATGTCGCCGAGCGCGTCGACGAGCATCGCGAACGCGGCAATTCCCTCGGCGTACTGGTGTGGTGGAGAGGCGATGTTCGCTGGCGAACGCTCGAACAGGATGCGGTACTGGCCCGGGCTGTTCCGGGCAAAGGCGAGGTACGCCAGGCAGATCGCCTCAACCTTCGCGACACCGTGCGAAGCCGCTGCGGCGGCGCGGCATTCCTCGGCGAGTGCGGTGAAGGTGCGGGCGACCACGGCGTCCAGGATCGCGTCCCGGTCCGAAAAGTGGGGGTAGACCGACGGAGCGGCTATACCGGTCTCGCGTGCAATGGCCCGAAGCGTCACGACGTCGCTGGAGCCTGAGGCAGCAAGTAGACGTTCAGCCGCCGACAGGATCTCCTCGCGCAGATTGGCGCCGAAGCCGCGCTTATTACTTACTCGTCCGACCTTCGCCTCCTGGCTCACGACCTGATTCTATCCCGTCAGCTAACGGTAGTAAGTCGATTCCTGTTACTGTCAGCTAACAGTTGTTAGTCGAATGGTTCATGCGGAGATCAAGACCGTAGAGAGAAGTGACAGCATGCCCAAGACCATCGTGATCACCGGCGCGAGCGACGGGATCGGCGCCGCCGCTGCGCGGCTACTACATCAGGACGGTCACACCGTCGTGGTCGTCGGCCGGTCGCCTGACAAGACGCGTCAGGTCGCTGACTCCATCGGTGCCGACCATCTCGTCGCCGACTTCACCGACCTCAAGTCCGTGCGCGAGCTGGCCAGCCTGCTGGGGCATCAGTACCCGACGATCGATGTCCTGGCCAACAACGCTGGCGGTGTGTTCGGCGCCCACGAGACCACCGTCGACGGCTTCGAGAAGACGCTGCAGGTCAACCACCTCGCCCCGTTCCTCCTGACCACCCTGCTCCTGCCGGTGCTCATCCGCAGCAAGGCGACGGTCATCCAGACCGCCAGCATTGCCGCCCGTCTCTACGGAAAACTCGATATCGAGGACCTCGGAAACGACCGCAATCACTCGCCCAATAAGGCCTACGGTGACGCGAAGCTCGACAACATCCTGTTCACCCGGGAACTCGATGCTCGATACGGCTCGAAGGGCATCAGCGCTGTCGCCTTTCACCCAGGCGTCATTCGATCCGGCTTCGCCGCGGACACAACCAGCCTCAGCATGCGGCTCACCTACGGTAACCCCCTCGTCAGGCGCTTCCTCGGATCGGTACAGCAGGGAGCCGATCAGCTCGTCTGGCTGGCGGAGACTCAACCAGGGGTGACGTGGGAGCCGGGCCGCTACTACGAGAAACGAAGGATCGCGACCAGGATCAACCCGCAGTCGACAGACTCGGACCTCGCCCGCCGGCTGTGGGACGCGAGTGAGGTCATGCTCGCGCGCGCGAGCGGATCTGGCGTTCGGCCAACTCCTCCGGTCTTGCCGAGCGACTGACGGCCTGCGTCTGCGCTCAGCTGCGCCATGGATCCGGACTGAGCTCGGTCAGCCGGACAAGGTCACGTAGCAGTCGCAGCGGCACGGGCCACTGACGCACCTTGGCAGGAGCGTGGCACCATCGCGGACATGGGCGCCGTCGGGCGTCCGGGCAAGTCGACCGAGAGCAGTGGTGGAGCAGCACATGAGCAGCAGGAACTCGCAGTCATCCCTCGAGCTGGGCCGCTTCGTCCTGCGGGGCGCGCTGGGGGCGACGATGATCGCTCATGGTGTCCGTCACGGCCGGACCCTGGATGGAACCGCGAAGTGGTTCGGCTCGATCGGCTTCCGCGAGCCCAAGCTCCAGGCGCAGCTGAGCTCGGTGGTCGAGGTCGGTGCGGGCGCAGCGGTGGTGCTCGGCGCGGCGACACCGCTTGCGGCATCCGCGGTCGTCGGCACGATGGGTGTGGCGTACCGGACGGTGCACCAGCCCAACGGCTACTTCATCGTCTCCGAGGGGTGGGAGTACGTCGGCTTCATCAGTGCGGTGGCGCTCGCACTGTCGGCGCTCGGTCCGGGTCGCCGCAGCGTGGACGGAAGGCTCGGCCTGGACGAGGTGGGCTCGCCCGCACTCCGCGCGGCGACCACCCTCGGGCTCGGTCTGGCCGGCGCGGCAGTGCAGCTCAAGACCTTCTGGCGGCCGTCACCCTCCTGAGCCCGCTCATGCCGTGATCTACGGCTAGATACTCTTGTGTCAGATTATCTGGCGCCATACGATCAGCTCATGAGCCCCCTGCCCGTGCCTGTGCCCTGGTCCGACCCGCTTCCTGCTGCGGAGCCGCCGAAGGAGCTGGCTATCTACCAACTGCCCACCGGGACGTACGCGACCCGGGCGGCGTTCGCGGTGCGTGGGGGATCGTTGCGCGACAAGCGACACTTCGCCGCGACGGCGATTCTGGTGCAGCACCCGAAGGGCGACCTGCTGATCGATGCAGGCTTCGGTTCTGACGTTGCGGCGCATGTCGCGACCCTTCCGCGGATCGCCCGCGCCCCCCACCAGGCGGGCAGGACGGTCACGGAGCAACTCGATGCCAGTGGCTACGACCGCAGCCGCCTGCTCGGGGTGCTGGTCACCCACTCGCACTGGGATCACGTCAGCGGACTGGACGAGCTGCAGGTGCCGATCTGGATCAACGCGAGGGAACGGGAATACGCAGCCAAGGACGGCGATGGGAAGGTCTTTCGAGCTGTCTCGGCTGGCCACGAGATCCACGAGTACGAGTTCGACGGGCCTGCCTACCTCGGCTTCTCCTCGAGCTTCGACGTCTACGGCGACGGCTCCGTGGTCGTAGCGCTGGCCGGCGGTCACACGACGGGCTCTGTGGTCGTGTTCGTGACCCTCCCGTCCGCCCAGCGATACGCCTTCATCGGCGACCTGACCTGGCAGTTCGACGGGGTCACCCGACGCGTCGAACGACCGCTGTTGCTGCGTATGCTCGCCGACAGCGATCCCGAACAGGTGCGGCAGGGGCTGCTTCACGTGATCGCCCTGTCCGACCTGATGCACATCGTTCCAGCCCACGACGTCGGTGCCTATGACGGGATCCCGGTCCTGCCCGACAGCTGGGCCGCCGCCTCGGCCGGTCACGCCGTTCCCTCCACCAACCCAGCGAGCTAGGAGCCAGGGGTCCGCAATGCGAAGCCAGGTGGCAGCAAGGGAATCGCCTACCGACGCCACGGAATCGGGAACGGCGACCTTGGGTCCATCCGCCGACTCCGAGATCACCTGGCTGCTGCACCGCGCGGCGCAGCGCATGCGCAACGCGACGGGTGACGAGGCGGAACGGCACGGGCTGCAGTTGCGCGACTACATCGTGTTGAGCGCGCTTCACAAGACGCCGAACCTGACCCAGGTCGAGCTCGGGAAGGCGCTCGGACTGGACAAGACCACGCTCATGAGCCAGTTGGATCGGCTCGAGGAGGCAGGGCTGGTCATCCGCCGCAGCGACCCCCGCGACCGGCGTGCACGGATTCCGGCCATCACCAGAAGAGGGAACACGCTTCGCGCCAAGGTCGCCAGCTCCTGCGCCAGCGTCGAGACAGCTGCCCTGAGGAACTTCGACGCAGCACAGGCCCAGGTCTTTCGCCAGATGCTGTTGGAGATCATCGGGGACAGCGAAGACCCAGGATCGTGCCTATAACCGGTAGGGGAGCCTCGGCTTGACAGTTCGTTAGCTACCTTGCAATAGTTGTAAGGTGGCTAACGAACAAGCGGATCCGGAACATGAGTCCGCGGGTGCCTGGGCAAAGAAGTATCACCTCGCGTCCCGGATGGTGATGGAGTCCGCGCTGCGCCCGTACGACCTGGGACCGACCCAGTGGTACGTGCTCTACCAGCTCGCGACGGTGGGGCCGACGGCCCAGCGCGACTTGGTGCGCCTGCTTCAGGTCGAACGGGCAACGCTCTCCGGCGTCGTCGCGGCACTCGTCCGCAAGGGCCTCGTCGCCCAGGCGACCGATCCGACGGATCAACGTCAGAAGCGCCTCACGATCACCCCCGCAGGCGCCGCGCTCTGGCGGGAGCTGCCCGATCCGATCGCCCTCATCCACAGCGTCGCTTTCGACGGCGTCCCCCCCGCGGACATCGAGACCACCGCGCGCGTCCTGCGCGCTGCAACCGGCCGGCTGGCCGACCACCTCTCGGAAGGCAATGAGACATGACCATCTTGATCACCGGCGGAACCGGGCTCGTCGGCTCGCGCCTCATCCCGCGTCTCGTCGCGGCCGGCGTCGACTGCCGCGCCATCGTCCGACCCGGCAAGGCGCTCCCTGCCGGGGTGACGCCCGTCGAAGCGGACCTGCTCGACGTCGCGTCCCTCTCAGCGGCCGTTGACGGCGTCTCGGCCGTCGTCCACCTGGCCGCCGTCCTGCGCACCCCCGATCCGCAACAGATCCGCCGGGTGAATCTCGACGGCACCAAGAACCTCGTCGCCTCGCTGCGAGCGCACGCGCCGTCGGCGCGGGTCATCATGGCCAGCACTGGTCTCGTCTACGACATGGACCTTCCCCGGCCGGCCCGAGAGCAGGACGCCGCCAACCCGCAGCTGCCCTATCCCGCCAGCAAGATCGCCGCTGAGCGCGAGCTCCGGGAGAGCGGTCTGACCTGGAGCATCCTGCGCCTCGGGTTCGTCTACGGCGATCAAGACGGCCACCTGCAATCCGCGCCCGGGCTGCTGGGGTCCTGGAACTGGCACCCCGCCCAGACGATGAGCCTCGTTCACCATCGCGACATCGCCACCGCCGTGCAGCTGGCCCTCGGCGGAGCGTTGGACGGCCGCGTCGTCAACATTGCCGACGATGGTCCTTCCTCTATCAATGAGATCGCACGGCTGGTCGGGGCGGACTACCCCGAGTCCGCGCAGCCGCTGGTGAACCTGTGGATGGGTCACCTGGACGGCTCGCTTGCACGCGAGCTCGGGTTCTCGCCGGCGGTGCCCACCATGTACCAGGCCGCCGCCAGCGGCTCGCTGTGACGGCGTCAGGTCCCGTCGGGTCGTCCGGTCGGATGACCCGGCCAGCGCCAAAGACAGGCCGCCGGGAGGACGTGCTGCCTCGTCTGGCTTCCTAGGCTGAACACGTAGCCCGACAATGATGGAGGACGCGTGATCCAGGCCGATAGCCTCACCAAACGCTATGGCGACAAGCTCGCCGTGGATGGACTGACCTTCACCGTGGAGCCGGGCATCGTCACCGGCTTCCTCGGTCCAAACGGTGCCGGTAAGTCCACGACGATGCGCATGATCCTCGGCCTTGACACGCCGACCTCCGGGACGGTGACGGTGAACGGGAAACCGTTCGCTGAGCACCTCCGTCCGCTGGCTGAGGTCGGCGCGCTGCTGGAGGCCCGCGCTGTTCACACGGGCCGCTCGGCGCGCAATCACCTGCTGGCGATGGCAGCCACGGCCGGGATCGGGGTGAAGCGCGTCGATGAGGTGATCGGGATGGTCGGCTTGGCGGATGTCGCCGGCCGCCGCGCCGGCGCGTTCTCCCTCGGGATGGGCCAACGGCTGGGAATCGCTTCAGCGTTGCTGGCCGATCCGCAGACGCTGATCCTCGATGAGCCGGTGAACGGGTTGGATCCGGATGGGGTGCGCTGGATCCGCAACCTTCTCAAGGGGCTGGCGGAGGAGGGCCGCACCGTCTTCTTGTCCTCGCACCTCATGAGCGAGATGGCGGTGACGGCTGATCACGTCATCCTCGTCGGACAGGGCAGGCTGTTGCGCGATCAGTCGATGGCGGATTTCATCGCTGAGGCATCCTCCGATGTCGTCCGGGTCCGCTCGCCCCAGGCGGGTCAGTTGGCGGACCTGCTGCTCGCCTCCGGCGTGACGGTGCGCAACATCGCCGAGCAGACGTTGGAGGTCGAGGGTCTGACCAGCGACCAGATCGGGGTAACGGCCGCAGGCGCCAGCATCACCCTCCTGGAACTCTCGACCCAGACCGCCTCGTTGGAGGACGCCTACATGGCCCTGACCGAGGACTCGATCGACTACCGCTCCACCCTCGAGAACACGAAGGACGCCGCATGAGTGCCGCTAGCGCTGTCGAAGCCACTGCTGGACCGTCGGCGGTTCGGAGCCGGGTGGAGAGCCAGCCGGTGACCCTGCCGCGGGCGCTGCGGTCGGAGTGGATCAAATTCCGCAGTCTGCGCTCGAGTTGGGCCATGCTCGGGGCGGCCGTTCTTGGCATGCTGCTCATCAGCTTGGTGGTCGCCTACAACACGCGTCACCTCACCTCGGGTCAGGATGCGAACGATCTGGCCTCCTCGGCGACGCTGCAGGGCTACTACCTGGGACAGTTGCTGATCGGCGCGCTGGGCGTGCTCTTCGTCTCGAGTGAGTTCAGCACGGGCATGATCCGTTCGACGTTCGCGGCAGTACCCAAGCGGATCCCGGTGCTGTGGGCGAAGCTGGCGGTCTTCTTCGCCGTCACCGCGGCGGCGATGATCCCGATCTCGGTCATCTCCTTCCTGCTCTCGCAGGCCGTGATCGGCCATTACCGGACGGGCTTCTCGCTGACCGATCCCGGGGTGTGGCGGATCGTGCTCGGCACCGGTCTCTACCTGACGTTGGTCGGGGTCATCGGCGGGATGATCGGGTGGATCGTGCGCTCCACCCCGGGTTCGCTGGTCACCTATTTCGGGCTCGTCCTCGTACTACCCATCTTCGGGGAGCTGTTCGGATCGGCGGGCAAACACGTCGCGCAGTTCCTGCCCTCCCAGGCCGGTGCCTCCTTCACCGAGGCCCTGCCCGAGTCCCCGCACCTCGCCCCTGGCGCCGGACTGGTCGTGCTGCTGGCCTGGGTCGCCGCGGGTATCGCGATCGCCGCTGCCTCGCTGCGCCGCCGCGACGCCTGACTGGCACTCTGAACCTATGCCCGTCGGCCGCCCCTACCCGCTGCCAGTAGTACGTCCGCTTGTCGCGGACGTGCTACTGGCTATCGGCGTAGGTGTCGGCGTCGTGCTCTTCGATGCGTTCGGTACGGACTACCGCAGCGGAGCGGCCCTGGCGTGGGACGTGGCACTCGCCGCACCCCTGATCCTTCGCCGCCGGGCCCCAGCGACGGCGGCAGCCGTACTCGGGGCGCTCTGCCTGGGCCAGTGGACGGCCGACGTGCTCGCCACCGGTGACATCAGCGTGTTGATCATCTTGTACTCCCTCGGGGTGTGGGAGCGACGCCGTTGGCTGCTGGCCTCGGCAGTCGTGGTGGGCGACGTAGGCGTGGTCATGGCGGTGACCCGGTGGGCACCAGCGGGACCGGACGGCAATCAGTGGCTGTCCGGGCTGCTGGCCACCGGCACCGTCACCGCGGCGTGGGTCGTCGGGCTCTACGTCCGAACCCGGCGCGCCTACCTTGCCTCCATGATCGAACGTGCCGAGACGGCGGAACGCGACCGCGACCGCCAGGCCCAGATCGCCGTAGCCGAGGAACGCACCCGCATGGCCCGCGAGATGCATGACGTCATCGCCCATAGCCTCGCGGTCATGATCACCCTCAACGACGCGGCCGCCGCTGTCACCGACGAAGGGCCGGTCCGAGACACCGTCACCCAGGCCTCAGGAGTCGGACGCCAAGCACTGGCCGAGATGCAGCGACTGCTCGGCGTACTGCGCAGCGACGGGCCGACCGGGCTGACCCCACAGCCCGGCACCGAGCAGCTGGCGGATCTGATCGCGATCATCAGATCAGCCGGTCTTTCGGTTGAGCTGGCGATCTCTGGCGATCCGGGGCAGCTGGCGCCGACCGTGCAACTCGCCGTCTATCGCATCGTTCAGGAGAGTCTCACCAACGTGCTCAAACACGGCCGCAGCGTCACTCGCGTGGTCGTCACGATCAGCTATTACGAAGAACGCGTGGCTGTTCAGATCGCCAACGACGGTGAACCCAGCCAGCTGCCGAGCGGCGTCCCGTTCGGCCATGGCCTGACGGGTATCCGGGAACGAGTTGCCCTCTACGGCGGGCAGTTCCATGCGGGCCCGGCCAGCGGTGGGGGATGGCACGTCGACGCGGTGCTGAAGCTCCGCTCGGCCGAGGTCCCGGTAGCCGGATGACGATACGAGTAGTGCTCGCCGATGATCAGCCCCTGCTTCGCCAGGGCTTCCGGATGATCGTTGACGCGCAACCCGATATGGAGACGGTGGGGGAGGCGGCCGATGGAGCACGAGCCGTCAGCCAGGCCTTGGCGCTGAGGCCGGACGTCGTCCTCATGGACATCCGCATGCCGGGGATCGACGGGATAGAGGCCACCCGTCGCATCGCGACCGAACTCCCTGAGGTGAAGGTGCTCATCCTGACGACGTTCGACCTCGACGAGTACGCCTTCAGTGGCCTGCGCGCCGGCGCGAGCGGCTTCCTGCTCAAGAACGTCCGAACCGAGGACTGCTTGCAGGCATCCGCGCCGTTGCTGCCGGTGACGCCGTTCTGGCTCCGACCACCACCAGGCGCCTACTCGACAGCTACGCCAGCACGTTCCAGGCCACTGCCGGCGATGGCCCGGCGTCACGCGACGTTCTCGCGCCGCTGACCCAGCGCGAGCGGCAGGTCTTCACCGAGCTGGCGTCTGGCTCCACCAACCAGGAGATCGCCGAGAGGTTCACCCTGTCGGAGACGACGGTGAAGACGCACGTGGCTCGGATCCTTGCGAAGCTCGACCTCCGGGACCGCATCCAGGCAGTCATCTTCGCCTACGAGAACGGGCTGGCGATCCCCAACCGGTGACCGATCCGGACCGCTCTCCACCGACTAGGTCCGCGTCAGGTGCCTGCCCGCCGGCGCTCGATGCCGTCGCCGCGCGCCGGAGCCGAACGCGACCCCAACGATCGTGCGGCGGGGCCAACCGCACCTGACCGGCCCCTTGCGCCGTCAGTCCCGCGCTGGTCAGTGGTGCCGCTGCGCGACCGGGTGCTGCCGCCACCGGCCGCGGACTTGACCGTGGGGGTTCTCGACGGCCGGCCGCCGCTCCGGTGACGCTGGCCGCGGGAGGGCGGCGCCGGGACCGATCGGGACGCCAGCTCGGCGATCTCGCCTTCGTCCTCCTGCTCCACCGATCGCTCCACCGATCGCTCCAGTGATGGCTCCACCAATCGCTCCACCGATGGCTCGGGCGGGACCGCGAGGATGCGGAACTGACCGCCGCCGCCGCTGGGGTGCTGCCCGGTGGCTGTCGCTGCGGCGCCGCGGAACAGGATCTCCTCCCAGCTGGCCGGTGTGGTGGCATTCTCCGCCCGACGGCGCCTGCTGGAGGCCGGCACGGCAGGCGTCTCGGTCACGTACAGGTGCTCGACGAATCCGAGGCCGATGTCGACGATCGCATTGCGAACCCCGACGAAGGCCACCACCGCGTACAGCGCGGCCAGCGTGTTGAGTGCGGCGAACGCGGCGTTTCCCCAGTGGCCGCTGTCCATCGACCGCCAGTACGTCCAGAGCGAGTAGCCGATGATCACGAAGGGCGACAGCGCGAACAGCGCCGGGGTCGCGGTGCGGTCTGCGACCTTCGGGGTGCGGGCGAACGGGATCTTCTTGCCCGTGACGGCCTGCTGCAACGACTTCAGGACGCCGGCCAGGTTGACGGGCAGGAGGATCAGGTTGAAGGCGTAGATCCGGAGCACATCGGTGCGCTTGTAGCCGCATCGGCGCAGGTCGCTCGCCATCGCCACGAAGTAGGGCAGCGCGGCGAGCAGCACGAGGGGGCTGAGCAGCTTGTCATCGAACGGGTAGCCCAGCAGGACGAGCAGGCCGATGCTGCTCCAGCAGGTCGCGGCCATGTAGTTGATCTTCAGCATGGTCTGGATGGCGCTGCCGTGATCTCCTCGCGCGGCACGCGCCCGGGCGTTGCCGATGAGCTTGGGCAGGATCAGCAGCCCGCCGTTCGCCCAGCGCCGGCGCTGGATCGCCAGTGACCCGAAGTCCGGCGGGGTGGAGCTGTAGGAGAGCCGCTCGGGGTAGTTCAGCAGCCGCCAGCCCTTCCGGGTGAGGTCGACACTGGACTCGGTGTCCTCGATGACGGTTCGGTCCTGCACGTAGCGGCGAATCTCGAACGCACCGTTGCGTTCGACCTCGACGATGTCCTCGAGAGCCGACTTGCGGATCACGGCGTTGGCCCCGACCCAGAAGGCCGCGTCGTGGTAGCTCATCCCTTGGTGCACGATGTGCTGCAGGTCCGTCGTCGCGCCGGCGAGGCGCTCCAGCCGGGTGGACGAGCCGGGGAAGGCCGAGTACGGCGTCTGCGCCACGGCCAGCCGGGCGTTCTCCGGCTGCTGCATCAGGTAGACCAGCCGCAGGCAGTACTCAGGTAGCAGGACGCTGTCGGCATCCAGGGTCAGGACGAAGTCGGAGTCCGGGATGGCGATCGACCCGGTGTTTCCTGCGGGCCGCAGGATGGTCCCGTTCGAGGTGCTGACCGGATCGAAGGTGCGGCCCATGAGGCCGAGGTAGCTGTTGAGGTTCATCGCCTTGTTCGCGTCATGCGACAGCGAGACGAACATCTTGCGTTCGAACCACGTCAGCTCTGCTCGGAAGGTCCAGGCCAGCCGGCGGTGCAGCTGCAGCATCCGGTCACGCGAGATCTCAGCGGCAGTGTTGGAGGCCTCGAAGAGGGCGTCGGCGACCTCGCCGAAGTCGGCCGACAGCCCGCCGAGAACCTCCTCGGCGAAGAACACGTCGACGTGGTCGTGCCGATCCTCCGCCGCGATCTGGTCGTCGAGCCACCGCTGCGCCCAGCGGAACTGGGCCGCCAGGTGACGGATCTGCCGGCGGGTTCCGTACTCCTGGGGGCTGGAGGTCTCGTAGCCCTCTAGCGTCCGTTCGAAGCGCGTCCTGGGCTCCGCCAGCCACGCCTGGAGCTGGGCAGGCAGCTCGCGGGCCGCCTGCAGGTTGGCGAGGTGCGAGGCCTCGATCGGGTTCGGCGGGTCGTCGAGCAGGAGCACCACCCGCAGGTAGGGGTACTCCTGCAGTGCCGCCGAAAGCAGCGTCTTGCGGATCGTCGCGAGCTCCTCCCGGTAGGACGGGACGAGCACCGTCATCGTCGGCAGCACCTCGTCGAAGGCGGCATCGATCATCGCGCGGGGGACTCTCGCGTGCGCTCGCGATCGATAGAGGGCGCCCTGGCGAGCGGCCAGGTAGGCAAACGACGAGAGGCACAGAAATGAGACGATGATTACATATACGAAGGTCTCCGAGGTGAGTCGCATTCCCTCGAATCCGTGCGCCGTAAATGGCGACAACACGCTGGCGACGACGTAAGCAAGCCAGGCCAAAAGCGTCCATACCATCGCGATACGGCCTAACGTGATCGCGGCGTCGCTGGCCGGCGGACCGACTGGTGGCAACGGCTTGTCGCGACGATCGGCCCCCCACTCCCGGCGGCGTGGCGTCTGTGGCGCAGCTGGAGCAACTGCGTTTGGACTAGTAGTGACGGCCACTGTCAGGCCTTCCCGCGCTATGCTGATGATCTTGAACGACTTTACGCTAGCTATACACGCTCGGTTCTCCCGGCGAACAGACGCAAGATATGTGCAAGAAATCAGCGGCCTCCGAGGGCAGGGTCCCGCAAATATCACCGTATATACCGATTTTTAGATAGCGACGATCATGAGTCCCGAAGAGCTTGCCCATGCCGCAGCCCTTGGCCATCTACCGGCCGAGCCACCGGCGCAGCGACACCTCTCCTGGCGGCGGGTCATCGCGCTCTGCGTCGCTGTCCTGGTCGTAGCCGGCGCTGTCGCAGCAGTAGCTCGCCACACCTCGGAGGCGGGCACCGAGGCGAAGTCGGCCTCGAGTTTCCTGCCCTACGTCGACGTCACCGCCACGCCCCAGCTGGCCTTCGAAGACAGCGGCACGACCAAGGCCGCAGAGGTGGCGCTCGGCTTCATCGTGGGCTCGAGCAGCGGCGGCTGCACGCCGAGCTGGGGCAACGCGTACTCCGTGGCCGAGGCAGGCGCCTCCCTGGACCTCGATCGTCGAATTGCCCGGCTTCGGCAGCTCGGTGGGGATGTCGTGGTCTCTTTCGGCGGAGCGGCGAATTCAGAGCTGGCCGTGTCCTGCTCAGACGTCGACCAGCTCGCTGACGCCTACGGCTCGGTCGTGCAGCGCTACGACCTGACCAGCATCGACCTCGACATCGAAGGCGCCGCCGCCTCGGCCGAGGCGATCGATGTGCGGCGGGCGCTTGCTATCCGGACGCTTCAGCTTCGTCGCGCCGCGCAAGGCGATCCACTCGGGGTCTGGCTGACCCTGCCGGTCGCCCCGACCGGGTTGACGAGCAGCGGGATCGCCTCCGTGCAGGCGATGCTCCAGGCCGGTGTGGCGCTCACCGGCGTCAACGCCCTCACGATGGACTACGGCCAGGAGCTCGGGGCCGGCCAGACGATGGCCGACCTCGCCGTCCACTCGCTGACCGCCCTCCACACCCAGCTGATCAGTCAGTACCACGAGCACGGCGTCTCGTTGTCCGACCAGGCTGCCTGGCAGCACGTCGGCGCGACGGCGATGATCGGGCAGAACGACACGGTCAACGAGCGCTTCGAGCTCACCGACGCCAAGGCTCTCGTGGCCTTCGCGCGGCTGCACCAGCTGAGGCGGATCTCGATGTGGTCGCTCAACCGCGACCAGTCCTGTGGGCCGAACTACGCCAACCCTGAGGTGGTCTCTGATCTGTGCAGCGGCGTCAGCCAGACCTCGGCCGCCTTCGCCACACTCTTCGCCCCGTTCAGCGTCAGCGGGACGGGCGGCAGTTCCCCGACCGAAGGGGGCACGACCATCGGTACGTCGCCGGAGCCGTCCCCGAGCGGCAGCTCGAGCACCCCGCTGGCCGCCGGCGGCGATGATCCCAAGACCTCGCCCTACTCGATCTGGAACCCGGACGTCCCCTACCCGGCAGAGACGAAGGTGGTCTGGCATCGCAACGTGTACCAGGCGAAGTGGTACTCCGAGGGCGACACTCCGGACGCACCGGTTGCGACCCAGGGCGACACTCCCTGGACCCTCATCGGTCCGGTACTGCCCGGTGAGCATCCGGCACCTACCCCGACGTTCTCCGCGGGCGCGTATCCGGACTGGTCGCCCACTAAGGCCTACGCCTCGGGACAGCGGATCCTCTTCCATGGCGTCGGCTTCCAGGCCAGGTGGTGGACGAAGGGGGACACCCCCGGCGCGCTGACGGTTGCGACTGGGGCACCGAGTCCCTGGCAGTTGATCACGCCCCCAACTCGCTAGGAACCGACCGTCACCACGTGCTCGCCACGATGGGCGGCGTCGACGACACGGGGCCGGTGTAGCGTCGGTGGTGGTTGAGACATCCAGCCGGTCCGGGACGACGTCACACACCTCTCGCTGACGTCGCGAGCCTCCGCTCAGACCCCAACGTAACCGCTTCGATCGTGAGCCAGCGCCGTCCGATCGGCGCGAGTCCGGCCTATCGCTGGCGTCCGCTTGTGCCCGCCCACCGTCTCGCGTCGGCGAGTCGCAGCCTTATCAACAGTCAGGAGCGATTCCCGCATGGTCGACAACGAGAACGATGTCGTGAAGGGCCGCGTCGTAGTCGCGGGCCACGGGTCGCTGATGGGTCCCGAGGAACTCGACCTGCTGCGTGCGGCGCTGGAGTCCGCGAACCGGGCCCCGTCGATCCACAACACCCAACCGTGGCGCTGGGTTCTGCACGGCAGCGTCCTTGACCTGCGTGCCGATCGGGCGAGGCAACTCCACGTCGCCG
>JAOPUX010000063.1 GCA_025963285.1 Jatrophihabitans sp. | reverse complement strand
AGAACTTCGGCCAATACGACCTGATCGTCGACGGCACCGACAACTTCGCGACTCGCTACATGGTCAACGACGCGTGCGTGCTGATCGGCAAGCCCTACGTGTGGGGATCGATCTACCGCTTCGACGGCCAGGTCTCGGTGTTCTGGGACGAGCGCGGCCCGAACTACCGCGACCTCTACCCCGACCCGCCGCCGCCCGGCATGGTGCCCTCGTGCGCCGAAGGTGGCGTGCTCGGTGTCCTCTGCGCCTCGATCGGCTCAATCATGGCCACCGAGGCGATCAAGGTCATCACCGGCATCGGCGAGACGCTCGTGGGCCGTCTGATGATCTATGACGCCCTCGAGATGGAGTACCGGCAGGTCAAGATCCGCAAGGACCCGAACACGGTGGAGATCACCGGGCTCATCGACTACGAGGCCTTCTGCGGCGTCGTCTCCGAGGAGGCACAGGCGGCGGCGGCGGGCTCGACCATCACGGCTACCGAGCTCAAGGAGCTGCTCGACTCGGACAAGCCCGTGTACCTGGTCGACGTGCGTGAGCCGGCCGAGTGGGAGATCGTCTCGATCCCCGGTGCGACGCTGATCCCCAAGGACGAGATCCTGCGCGGTGACGCGCTGGCCTCGCTGCCGCAGGACAAGCAGATCGTCATGTACTGCAAGACGGGTGTGCGCTCGGCCGAGACGCTGGCGGCGGTCAAGAACGCCGGCTTCTCCGACGCGGTACACGTGCAGGGTGGCGTGATCGGGTGGGTCAACCAGATCGATCCTTCCCTGCCGTCGTACTGATTGCTGTTTCGGTGGTCGCGGCCGCCGGGTAGGTAGATCGCATGGACGAAATCCTCGCGATGTTCCTGACCGGCACCTCCGCATTCGACGACCGCGTGCACGCCATCACGCCCGACCAGTGGCAGGCCGAGACTCCTGACGACGACTGGTCGGTCGCCGACCTCGTCAGCCACCTCATCGACGAGCATCGCTGGCTGCCCCCGCTGCTACACGGGCTCGATCTGAGCTCGGCGGGCCTGGTGGTCGAGGGCACCCGATCGCTGCCGGTCGACGGCGGCGTCGGCGCCAACCTCGCCGAGTCCTGGGACGAGGCCGTGGGTGCCTCACGCGACGCCGTAGTCGAGGAGGCGGCGCTCGAACGTAGCGTCGACCTGTCCAGGGGTCCGACCCCGGCCCGGCAGTACCTGCTCGAGATGACGGTCGACCTGGCGATCCACAGCTGGGATCTGGGCCGGGCGATCGGCTACTCCGAACCGCTGCCGGCCGACCTCGTGGACTTCGTCTACAGCGAGGTGTCGAGCTGGGGCGATGCGTCAGGTAGCGGCTTCTTCGGCGCGCCGGTACAGGTGCCCGACGACGCCTCGACCATCGACAAGCTGGTGGCCGCGACCGGCCGCGATCCCCGCTGACTTCTAAGGTGGGCGGTATGGCGAACCGCCCGCCGACGGCAGGCTCCGAGCAGCTGGCCCAGCGCATCCTCGACTGCATCAGCTCGATCCCGCCGGGCCGGGTGATGAGCTACGGCGACGTGGCTGAGTACACCGGTGCCAGCTCACCCCGGATCGTCGGACGGGTGCTGGCCCTCGACGACGGCAGC
This sequence comes from Jatrophihabitans sp., assembly GCA_025963285.1. Taxonomy (GTDB): domain Bacteria; phylum Actinomycetota; class Actinomycetes; order Mycobacteriales; family Jatrophihabitantaceae; genus JAOPUX01. The sequence goes on along the minus strand of JAOPUX010000063.1, from coordinate 18,099 downwards.
GTCCCCTGGCATCGGGTGATGCGCTCGGACGGCACGCTCGCCGAGCACCTCTACACCGAGCAGCGGCAGCGACTGCTCTCCGAAGGCGTGGGCTTCCGCGGCGATCGGGTCGACCTGGCCCGCTTCCGCTGGGATGGCACGAGCGACGGCCCGACGCCCTAACGCGGAATTGTCAGTGCGGCATGCTGGGATGGTCGGCGTGACCAGTCCTGCCTATCGCCTCGTCCGCGCTCAGCGGGTGTCGGCCGCTGCGCCTGTCCTGGACGAGCGGCAGCAGGCGGTCGTGGCGCACGCCGGCGGCCCGCTCCTGGTGCTGGCCGGTCCCGGCACCGGTAAGACCACCACGCTGGTCGAGGCGGTGGTGGCGCGCGTCGAGGCGGGCACCCCGGTCGACGAGATCCTGATGCTCACGTTCTCCCGGCGCGCGGCGGGCGAGCTGCGCGATCGCGTCACCGCCCGGCTCGGGCGCACGGTGCGCGAGCCGATCGCCCGCACCCTGCACTCCTATGCCTTCGGCGTGCTGCGGATGGCCAACGTCGTCGCGGGGCTGCCGGCGCCGCGGCTGCTGTCGGCTCCGGAACAGGACCTCACGATCCGCGAGCTGGTCGAGCACGAGGCGGCGCTCTGGCCGGTCGAGCTGCGCCCAGCGCTGCGTACGCGAGCCTTCGCCGGCGAGCTCCGCGATCTGATCATGCGGGCCGTGGAGCGCGGCCTCGACGGCCCCTCGCTCGCCGAGCTCGGGCAGCGGGTCGGCAGGGCCGACTGGCTGGCCGCCGGGCGCTTCCTCACCGAGTACCACGGCGTCACCACGCTGGGCCGGCCCGGTGCCTACGATCCGGCCGAGCTGATCCGATCGGCCGTCAACGCCTTCGACGCCGACCCGGAGCTGCTGGCCGCTGAGCGCTCCCGCCGGCGGCACATCTTCGTCGACGAGTACCAGGACACCGACCCGGCACAGGCCACCCTGCTGGCGATGCTCGCCGCCGGGGCCGACGAGCTGGTGCTCGTGGGCGACCCGGACCAGTCGATCTACGCCTTCCGCGGTGCCGACGAGTCGGCCATCCGCGACGTCGACGAGCGCTTCGGCGGCCCGGTCCCGGTGGTGTCGCTGCAGGTCTCGCGGCGCGCCGGGCCGGTGCTGCTGGCGGCCTCGCGCCGGGTCGCCGAGCGGCTGCCCGGGCGGGCCGAACAGCGCCGGCTGGTCTCGGCGGTCACCGACGAGTCCCCAGGCTCGGTGCAGGTCGGCCTGTTCCGAACCGCCAGCGAGGAGGCCTCCTACATCGCCTCCGTCCTGCGCGCGGCACACCTCGACGGCATGCCCTGGTCGCGGATGGCCGTGCTCGTCCGCTCCACCAGCACCGTGCTCGCCGCGCTGCGCCGTGCCCTGATCACCGCGGGGGTGCCGGTCGGCGTGCGGGGTGAGGACCTGCCGTTGGCCGAGCAGCCCGCCGTGGCCGTGCTGCTCGAGGTGCTGGCCTGCGTCCGCCTCGACGACGCGCTCACCGAGGACGTCGCCGAGCGGCTGCTGCTCGGGCCGATCGGCGGCGGCGACATCGTCTACCTGCGCCGGCTGCGGCGCACGCTGCGCGCCATCGCCGGGCCGGACGAGCCGGTGCTGCTCGCCCCGGCGCTGCGTGACCTGCTCGGTATCGGGGTGCTGCCCGAGCACGTCCGCGGCCCGCTGCGGCGGGTGGCGCAGGTCCTCGCGGCCGGCCGCGGCGTCCCGGACGACGCCACCCCGGAGGACGTGCTCTGGGCCGTCTGGGACGCCTCCGGGCTCTCCGCCCAGTGGCAGCGCGCCAGTGCCGCCGGCGGCCAGAGCGGGGCTGCGGCAGATCGCGATCTCGACGCGGTGGTGCAGCTCTTCGAGGCAGCGGCCCGCTTCACCGACCGGCTGCCGGGCGAGACCATCCAGGGCTTCACCGAGCACATCGCGGCCCAGCAGATCCCCGGCGACGCAATGGCCGGCGCCCGCTCGGACGGTGAGGCGGTCTCGATCCTGACCGCCCACGCCAGCAAGGGGCTGGAGTGGGACCTCGTCTGCGTGGCCCACGTGCAGGAGGGCAGCTGGCCGGATCTGCGCCGTCGCGGTTCCCTGCTCGGCTCCGAGCAGCTCGTCGACGTGCTCGCCGGGCGGCCGCCGGCGCTGATGACGGCCGCCCCGCAGCTGGCCGAGGAACGCCGGCTCTTCTATGTCGCGGTCACTCGGGCGCGCCAGCGGCTGCTCGTCACCGCGGTGAACGCCGATGACGAGCAGCCCTCGCGCTTCCTCGACGAGATCGACCCCGTCGACCACGACCGCGTGCACACCCCGCCCCGGCGCGGCACTCACCTCACCGGGCTGGTAGCCGAGCTCCGTGCGGTGGTCTGTGATTCCGCGGCCTCCGCCCTCGACCGCGAGGCGGCTGCCGTCGAACTGGCCCGGCTCGCCGCGGCCGGCGTCCGTGGCGCCGACCCCGAGCAGTGGTGGGGGCTGGCCGGGCTCTCAGCCGACGGCCCGGCCGTCGACGCGGACCGTCCGGTGCCGGTCAGCCCGTCGCGCATCGATGCCTTCCTCCGCTGCGAGGTGCGCGCCATGCTGCAGGACCTCGGGGCGCGTGACGGCGACTCGGTCAGCGCCTCCCTCGGCACGCTGGTGCACGAGGTGGCTGCCGAGGCCGGCCCGGATGCGACCATCGACGAGCTGCAGGCCATGCTCGACGCGCGCTGGCCCGGCCTCGACTTCGGCGCTGAATGGCATGCCCTCAACGAGCGGGAGCGTGCCGGGCAGATCCTCGAGGTACTTGTCGACTGGCTCGCGACCAGCCGCGCCGGTGGCCTGGACCTCGTCGACATCGAGCGCCCGCTGAGCGTCGAGATCGGCGACGCCGTCCTCACCGGCCGCGTGGATCGCCTCGAACGCGATGCCGACGGCAACCTGGTGGTGATCGACCTCAAGACCGGCAAGTCCCGGGTCAAGGCTGACGAGATGCCGATCCATCCTCAGCTCGCGGCCTACCAGCTGGGCATCGAGTCCGGCGGCTTCGGCGAGGGGGAGCGCTCCGGGGGAGCCCGGCTCGTCCAGCTCGCGGCGGCAGGCAAGGACCCGGAGCAGCGCCAGGGCCCGCTCGCCGAGGCTGACGACCCGGAGTGGATCGGCCGCGAGGTTGCCCGGGTGGCCGAGCGGCTGCGGGGTAACGAGTTCTCCGCAACGGTCAACTCGCTCTGCGGGCATTGCGACCTGCAGCACTGCTGCCCGCTCTATCCCGAGGGTCGGCAGGTCACCACATGAGCTCACACATCTCCGCGGTGGAGCTGGCCGCACTGCTCGGCCAGCCCACGCCGACGGTGGAGCAGGCCGCCGTGATCGAGTCCCGCCTCGAACCGGCGGTGGTCATCGCCGGTGCCGGTTCCGGCAAGACGGAGACGATGGCGGCTCGGGTGGTCTGGCTGGTGGCCAATCGCCGGGTGCGGCCCGACGCGGTGCTCGGCCTCACCTTCACCCGTAAGGCCGCCGCCGAGCTCAGCCTGCGCATCCGGCGCCGGCTCACCCAGTGGCGGCATGTCGTCGAGCGGGAGCTGCCCGACGATCAGGCGCACTTGGCCGAGCTGCTTGCGGGCGAGCCCACCGTGCTCACGTACGCCGCCTACGCCGGGCGGCTGGTGGCCGAGCACGCGCTTCGCCTCGGCGCCGAGCCCGATGCCCGGCTCATCTCGCAGGCTGTCTCCTGGCAGCTGGCCGACGAGGTCTCGCGCCGTCACCCGCTGCGGCTGCCGGCCGACATCGGGGCGCCCTCCTCGGTGCCGAAGTACCTGCTGGCGATGGCCGGACAGCTGGCCGATCACCTCGTCGAGCCGGAGACGGTCGGGGCCTTCACGCTGAAGCTGCTCGACGACTTCGACGCGCTGCCACTGGGCAAGGGCATTCGCTCCGAACACCCGGGCAAGACGAAGGAGTTCTACGCCTCGCTGCGACATCGCCTGGAGCTACTGCCGCTCGTCCAGGCCTTTGCCGTGGCCAAGCAGGCCATCGGAGCGGTCGACTTCGCCGACCAGATGACGCTCGCGGCCAGTCTGGCCCGGCTCCCCGAGGTAGCCGCCATCGAACGGGAACGGTTCGCGGCCGTCCTGCTCGACGAGTATCAGGACACAGGTCATGCGCAGGTCGAGACATTGCGCGGGCTCTTCGGCCAGGGTCACCCGGTCAGCGCGGTCGGCGACCCGTTCCAGTCGATCTACGGCTGGCGCGGGGCGAGCGCGGGAAACATCGGCCGCTTCGCCGCGGCGTTCCCGCGGGCGGATGGCACGCCGGCCACCGTCTACCCGCTGGCCACGAGCTTCCGCAACGACCGGCTGATCCTCGACGTCGCCAACACCGTCGCAGCGCCGCTCCGCTCCGGCCCCACCACCGTCGAGCTCCGCCCGGCCGGCGGCGCGGGCCCGGGCTCGGTCGACGTCGCCCGGCTGCACACCGTCGAGGACGAGGCATGGTGGGTCGCGGAGCGCCTCGCGGCCGAGTGGGCCGCGCTGCCCGTCGGCGGGCGGACGGCAGCGGTGCTGGTCCGCCGCCGCTCGCAGATCCCGGTTCTCGCCGAGGCGTTGCAGGGCGTCGGCCTGCCGGTCGAGGTGGTGGGCCTCGGCGGGCTGCTCACCACGCCAGAGGTGGTCGACATCGTCTCCACCCTGCGGGTGCTGGTCCGGCACGACACCGGCACGGCAGTGGCCCGGCTGCTCACCGGGGCGCGCTGGCGGATTGGCACCAGTGACCTCGCCGCGCTACGCAGCCGGGCCCGCTACCTTGCCCGGCCCTTCGTGCCGTCGGGTCCGGAGCTGGCCGGCGAACAGCGCCCACCGGCCGCCAGCGCAGAGTTCCTGAGCCTGGTGGAGGCGCTCGACGACCTCGGGCCGGCCGAGAAATACTCCGCCGAGGGCTTCCGGCGGCTCAGCCGTCTCTCCGAAGAGCTGCGCCGGCTGCGGCGCCGGATCACTGCACCCCTGCCCGATCTGGTGGCCGACGTCGAGCGGACGATCGGCGTCGACATCGAGGTGGCTGCGCGCCCAGATCGCGCCGAGGTGGGGCGGGTGCACGTCGACCGCTTCCTCGATGTCGCCGCGGACTTCGCCAACGAGGCCGACGAGGCCACCCTCACCGCCTTCCTCTCCTTCCTGGAGGCGGCTGAGGAGGAGGAGAACGGGCTCGACGCAGGCGAGATCGTCGTCGACGTCGAGCGTGTTCAGCTCCTCACCGTCCACGGCGCGAAGGGCCTGGAGTGGGACGTCGTGGCTGTGCCGGGCCTCGTCGGCGGTGTCTTCCCGGCCGATCCACGCTCGATCAACTGGACGCGGGCCCGCCAGGAGCTGCCCGGACCGCTGCGCGGTGACCGCGACGACCTGCCCGAGCTCGACCTGCGTGGCGTGGCCGATCGCAAGGAGGTCCGCGATCTCCTCGACGCCCACCACGAGGCACTGGTTGCCCGGCATGCAGAGGAGGAGCGCCGGCTGGCCTACGTCGCGCTGACGCGCGCCAAGTCCGTGCTGCTGACGTCGGGCTACGTCTGGGACACCGCGATCAAGCCGCGCGCGGCGTCGCAGTTCCTGCTGGAGGCCCGCGAACTCGGGGTGGTGCACGAGTGGGTCGAGCCGGAGCCGGAGGAGGCGAACCCGCTCACACTGGAGGCCCGCAGCTCGCTCTGGCCGCTCGACCCGCTCGGCCCCTTCCCGGGCGACCGAGGGCCGGGCCGTCGCGCCGCGGTCGAGGCCGGGGCCGCGCTGGTGCGCGCTGCCCTGCGCGACGCGACGGCTCCGGGAACCGTTCAGGATGCCCTCCCGCTAGGTATCGGCGGCCGGGCCGAGCAGTGGCACGACGATGTCGATCGGCTGCTCGCGGAACGGGCGCGGCTGGCCAGAGGGGCCTCCGTCGACGTCGAACTCCCCGAACACCTCTCGGTCACTCAGCTCGTCGAGCTGCAGCGCGCGCCTGACGAGCTGGCTCGCAGCATCCGCCGCCCGCTGCCCCGGCGTCCCGCTCCGCTGGCTCGCCGCGGCACCGCCTTCCATGCCTGGCTGGAGAGCCTCTGGGAGACACCCACGCTGCTGGACATCGACGAGCTGCCGGGGTCGGCCGACGACACCGCCGACGACTCCGATCTCGACGAGCTACGGGCCGCGTTCCTGGCCAGCGAGTGGGCGCAGCGCACGCCCACCGAGGTGGAGGTGCCCTTCGAGATGTCGCTGGCCGATGCCGGCGTGGTGCGCGGTCGGATGGACGCCGTCTTCGGCAACTCCGAGCAGGGCTGGCAGGTCGTCGACTGGAAGACCGGCGCCAAGCCGACGGGCGCGGCTGCACGAGCGGTTGCCGTCCAGCTCGCCGCGTACCGGCTCGCGTGGGCCCGGCTCCGCGGCATCCCGGACGACGAGCTGCACCGGGTGCGCGCCGCCTTCCACTACGTCCGCAGCGGCGAGACGGTCGAGCCCACCGCGCTGCTCGACGCCGAGGGGTTGGTCGCCCTGCTCCGCGGCGGCGCCGCCGAAGAGTCCGGCTAGAGCGGCTTGAGCTCGGTGATCCGCCAGATGCCGCCGGAGCGCACGGCGCCGATCTGTACCTGGGCCGCGGCCACCGAACTCTCGTTGTCGCTCGCGCGGGTCGAGCGCTGATCCAGGAAGACGAGCAGCTGGGCGGAGTTGCCGTGCAGCGACGTCACCCCGGCCGTGATCACCTTCGCTACGAAGGAGAGCTTCTGTCCCGGAGCCCGCTCCTGCAGCTGGGCGAAGAGCTGCTTGTACTGGCCGACGGCGTCACCGGCGAGGTACTTCGCCGCGGCAGCCTGGGCCACCTTCGGGGAGGAGTATGAGTAGCTCAGCACCTGGTTCAGTGCAGCACTGACCTGCCCCACCACCTGGCTCGTGGCGGCGCTGTCGACCACGGCATGGTTCGCCGCCGCGCCGCTGTCCCGCTCGGAGCCGGCGCGCACCAGAAAGATCACCCCGGTGGCGACGAGGGCCGCGGTGAGCGCGACAAGGACGGCCCGCAGCCGCCACCGACGAGGTGCCGGCTCGACGGCCGGGGCAGGGTCGTGGATCACGGTCGCGGTCATGACAGCTGCACCAGCACTCCCTGCAGGTCAGAGACCCGCCAGATGCCGTGGACGAGGCTCATAGTCGCGCTCACCCGATTCCGGTCCACCACGGCCGAACCCGTATCGGGCGTCTTGGTCACCTGGATCGAGGCGATGACCGTCGCGCTGCCCTTCTGCAGGTTCAGGGAGGTGACGGCCGCATCGAGCACCACCGCCTTGGTCACCGTCCTGGCCTTGGTGATCACCGACTTAGTCGCGGCGCTGGCATCGACGATCCCGGCGTGCAGGCTGCCCGTGGTCACGGCGGCCCAGCGTGCCAGCCCGGCATCGACGGCCCGGTAGTCGAGGGTGTTCAGTGTCGCCAGGTCGAGGTGCACCTGCAGTAGGACAGCATCACGTGCCTTCGCCTCCCGGCTGCTGCCGCCGTGCCCGGCCCGCCACCAGACCACTCCGGAGATCGCGGCGAAGACGAGCGCCAGCGCGACGAGCCCGCTCAGCAATGCAGTGACGAGCCGCGAGCCATCCGAATGCGGAGCGACAGCCGTCGGCGCTGCAGCGGCCAAGTCAGAGTCGGCCGGGTCCGTCTCGGCCGGGTCCGTCTCGGCCGGGTCTGTCTCGGCCGGGTCTGTCTCGGCCAAGTCTGTCTCGGCCGGGGACGTCGGCCGCAGCGCACGCCGGGCGAGGCTGGCGATCGACGGGGCCTGATGCTCCACGTCGGGAACGTCTATGTCTGACACGGGCGAGTCCGTCCTATCGGGGTGGGTCAGCCGTTCGGGGCGTGCTGGCTTCCGCGCACGTCCGTCCCGGTGGAGGCCGAGGCGGTACAGCCGGCCGAGGTATTGAGGGGTGTCGCGGTGGTGTCCTGACCAGTGTGCTTGACCGTGCTGCCGTAGCCGGCCGTGCAGGGCAGCGGGTCGAAGAACGTGGGGACGAGCCCGACGTTGATGCCCTGCGGGGTGACGATGGATCCGCCGATGCTGACGACCACCGGCAGCTGCACGAGCAGCTCGCGGAGCGCGTCCTTGTGCTTGAGCACCACCGTCGAGGTGGTGAGCAGGCTCGAGAGCAGGGCGCTCAGCGATCCGCCGATGCCCTTGATCAGTCCGGAGATCTGCTGGGCAGCGGGGACGGCGCCGGCGAGCACGCGCCGCACGTCCCCGTCGGAGGACTTGAGCTGGTTCCCGATCAGCGCGAGGTTGTGGCTGAAGGAGGCGATGGAGTCGGCCTCGTTCGCCTGGGTGGCCAGTACCGTCTTGGCCACGGTGATCAGGTCGATCGTCTTCGGCAGGTCGGCGGTGGCGGCCGCGAAGAACTTCCGGCTCGTGTCGAGCAGGGTCTGCAGATCCGCGCCGGTGTTCTGCGTGGCGGCGTAGATCTCGTTCACCACCGTCTGCAGGTCGGCGATGGGCACCGACTGCACCAGCTGGTCACCACTGACGAGCAGGTTCTCGATGGGCGGTGGCAGCGACGACGCACCCGAGGCCAGGTGCGAGCCGTTGTGCAGGTAGGGCCCGCTGTCGGTGGTCGGGCGCAGGTCGACGAACTGCTCGCCCACCACGGAACGGTCGGCCACCACGGCGTGAGCGGAGGCAGGGATGTGCCGGGAGCTGGTGATGTCGAGGTCGACCGAGATGCCGGTGGCCGTTAGGCGCATGGCCCCGACGCGGCCGACCGGCACCCCGCGGTAGGTCACCTCGGCATTGGTGAAGATGCCTCCGGAATCGGGCAGCGACAGGGTGACCTTGTAGCCGGAGTCGCCGATCAGGCGCTGCAGGCCGGCGTAGCGCACGCCGACGTAGCTGACTCCGAGCAGGGCGATCACGAGGAAGGCCGCGATCTGGGCGCGGATGGTGCGGGTGAGCATCAGCTACCCCCGTCCGAGAAGCTCAGCGACGACGAGAAGCCGGGCGCCACCGAGCTGGTGTTCGGCAGCAGCCCGGCGGGCGGCGCGGTGAGCCGGTGGGCGCTGCCCGACTGCGGGTACACCGAGCCGCCGGTGGTGGCGTAGGAGGTGGTGATGAAGGAGTTCAGGTAATCGCCCTTGATGTCGGCCACCGCCGCGTTGGTGAACGGGTAGGTGGCCAGCACCTGCAGCGACTTCGGCAGGTTCGTCCCGGACTTCGCCAGCTGGCTGAGCGTCGGGCCTAGGGCGCGCAGATCGCCCACCATCTCCTCCTCGCTCGAACGGAGCACGTTTTCACTGACCGAGGAGAGGTGGTTCAGCGCGCCGAGCATCGTCACGAACTGCCCCCGCTGCTCGGCCAGCAGCTTGATGCCGGGGGAGAGGTCGTCGAGCACCCGGGCGATCGTGCTGTTCTCGCTCTGCAGGCTCGTGGCGAGGGTGCCCAGCGAGTCGATGGCCGAGGCGATGGAGGCCCGGTGGGCGTTGAGCTGTGCCACCACGGCGTCGACGTTGGCCAGGAACCCGCGTAGGTCGTCCTCGTGGCCGTGGGCAACGGTGTTGAGCGACTTCGCGATGTCGTGCAGCTGTGCGATCCCACCGCCGTTGAGCAGCAGCGCCAGCGCGCCGAAGACCTGCTCGGCCTCCACCCCGTCACTGGTGCGGCCGAGCCCGATCACGGCGTGGTCGGCCAGACGTCCCTCGGGAGCGGCGTCCGATGGTGGTGCCAGGGAGACGTACTTCTCGCCGAGCAGGCTCGTCTGGGCGATCGTGGCCACCGCATTGGCCGGCAGTGAGACGTCCGAGCGGAGTTCGAGCTTGATATCAGCGCTGCGCCGGTCCTTCGACAGCGTGATCGCGGTGACCTTTCCGACCGCGACGTCGTTCACCTTCACACCCGACTGGGGCACCAGGTCCAGCGCATCATGCACCTGGACGGTGATCGAGAGCGGGTGCGAACCGACATCGGCGCCGCCGGGGAGCGGGACGTTGTAGAGGCCATGACTCAGCCCGCAGCCGCTCAACAGCAGCGACGCTGCCACGGCGAGGGACAGGCCGCGCCTCATGACCCCACCCCCGGCAGCAGGGTGGGCGGCGCGGTCGACGAACTCGACGAACTCGATCGGGCGCTCGAGGAGGTGGTGCCGTTCGCGGCCCACACCGAGAGCTCGTTGAGGTCGCCCCGGCCGAGCAGCACGTTGTCCTTGGCGTCGTAGGCGTTGGCGAAGTTCTGCGTGAGCAGTGGGGCCGTCTTCAACGCCGCGGCCAGCTCGCTCTGCTCCCCGGCCAGGTTCTTGGCGAAGACGGCCAGCTTGTCGACGTCGGTGGTGAGCGCGGCACGGTTGTCGCGGATGAAGCTCTGCACCACGCCCAGCGCCTTTCCCAGCTCGTTGAGCGCCTCGCCGAAGGTCTGCCGGTCGTCGGCGAGCACCTGGCTCACCGAGGCGAGCGAGGTGTTCACGCTGCTCAGAGCGCTGTTGTTCTTCGCCAGGTTCGCGGTGAAGGACTCCAGGTTGTCGACCGTGGCGAAGAAGTCCTTCTGCGAGCCGTTGAGCGTCGTGGAGGCCTTCGACAGCGCGGTGATCGTCTTGTTGAAGTCGGTGCCGTTGCCTGTCAGGTTCGCCGCAGAGGTCCTCAGGAAGTCCGAGAGAGCGCCCTTGCTGTTCGCGCCCTTGGGACCGAGCGCGGTGGTGACCTGCACGAGGCTCTTGTAGAGCTGATCGATCTCCACGGGCGTCGCAGTGCGGTCCAGCGGGATGCGGGCACCGGCGGCGAGTTTCGGACCGCCGGTGTAGACGCCGGTGAGCTGCACGTAGCGGTCGCTGACGAGGTTCGGCGAGACGATCGCGGCCTCGGTGTCGGCCCGCACCGACACCCCGTGGTCGAGATGCATCGTGACGATCACCTCGGTGCCCGCCGGGCGCACTGAATCGACCTCGCCCACCGGAACGCCCAGGATGCGTACCCCCGAGCCGGGGTAGACGCCCACCGTGCCGATGAAGGCGGCGCTGAAGTGGATGCCGTCGCGGTGGGAGCTGTGCCACCAGAAGACCCCGCCCGCGGCGACGATCACCAGGACGAGGGTGGTGATGAGCGGCCGGGTCCAGCGGCTCACGCGCGTCACTTCGTCGCCCCGGGGGGAGTGCAGTTGCGCTGGGCCTGGTTGTTCAGGACCGGGTTGTCCTGGGCGTCGAAGAGGCCACAGATGTAGACGTCGAGCCAGTGTCCGTTGCCTGCGGCGTCGTTGATCATCGAGAAGTACGGCCCGATCAACTGCAGCGCCTTGTCGACGTTGCCCTGGTTGGCGTTGAGGATGTCGGTGACCTTCTTCAGCTGCGCGAGCGCCGGCCCGATCGTCTTCTGGTTGTCGGTGACGATCCCCGCCAGCGAGGCGGCGAAGGTGCGGGTGCCGCTCAGCAGCCGGGTAATCGCCGCGCTGCGCGACTGCAGCTCGGCGAGGAGCAGCTTGCCGTCGTTCACCAGGGAGGTGACGTTGGCGTTGTTGCCGACGAGCACGGCCGTGACGTCCTTGGCGTGCCCGGCCAGCTGGCGCAGCTCCGAGTCGCGGCTCGCGATCGTCTCCGAGAGGGCGGAGAGGCCCTGCAGGGTCGTCCGCACTCCGTTGGGCGTGTTGGCGAAGGCCTCCGAGAGGGTCTCGAAGCTCTTGGCCAGCTGGGTGGTGTCGATGTCGCCGGTGGTGGTGGCCAGCCCGCTGAGGGCCTGGGCCACATCGATCGGGGTGCTGGTGCGGCTCGTCGGGATCGATCGGTCCGGGTTCTGCGCGGCAGTGCCCTGCGGGCTCAGCCCCAGGTACTCCTGGCCGAGCAGCGTCTTGATCTTGATCCCGGCCGTCGTCCGGTCGCCGATCCAGGTGCCGCTCACGTCGAAGACCACCCGGACGTGTCCACCCGAGAGCGAGATCGAATCGACGCTGCCCACCTTCACGCCGGCGACCCGCACGTCGTCGCCGGACTGCAGGCCGCTCGCATCGTGGAAGTCGGCGGTGTAGGTGGTGGAGCTGGTGAGCAGCGGCAGTGAGTTGGAGTAGAAGGTCAGCAGCCCTACGCCGACGAGGGCGACGAGTCCCACCACGGCGATGATCACCGGATTGCGTTCGTTGAAGGACTTCATCCCTGGCACCGCGCCTCGACCGGCTCCGCCCCGACGCTGCCGTAGTAACCGCCGGTGGGGATCCGGCCCGCCACCGAGCAGAGGTAGAAGTTGAGCCACGAGCCGTAGGAGGCGAGTCGGCCGATCGTCTGCAGCTTGGTGGGCAGGGTGCTGAGGAAGCTGTTGAGGGCACCGTTGGAGCCGGCAAGGTTCTTCGACAGCGTCCCGAGCCCACTGATCGAGGCCTGCAGCGGGGCGCGCCCGCGCGAGAGCACGCTGCCGACATCGGTGGCCAGGTTCGAGATCCCCGTGATCGCCGAGCCGATCGAGGCACGGTCGGCGGTGAGGCCGGAGACGAGCTGGCGCAGCGTGCTGATCGTGGTGGTCAGCTCACCCCCGCGGGTATCGATGGTGGCCACCACGGAGTCGAGGTTGTCGATGACCTTGCCGATCACGGCGTCCTTGTCGGCCAGTGTCGTGGTGAGCGAGCCGGTCCGGTCGAGCAGGTCCTGCACGGTGGGCCCCTCGCCCTGGAAGACCTGGATGATCTCGCCGGAGAGCTCGTTGATCTCCTTCGGTTCCAGTGCCTGGAAGAGCGGCTGGAAGCCGTTGAAGAGCACGGTGAGGTCCAGAGCCGGGTGCGTCGCCGACAACGGCAGCGTGGCCCCGGGGCGCAGCGGCGTACGCAGCGATCCGGAGCCCTCGTCGAGTTCGATGTAGCGCTGGCCGATGAGGTTGCGGTACCGGATCGTGGCCGTCACCGTGCTTGCCAGGGCGACGTCGGTCTGCACGGTGAACTTCACCCGTGCCAGCGGTGCGCCGCCGCCGCGCGTGTGCTTGGTGAGGCCGACCGAGGTGACCTGCCCGACCCGCACGCCGGCCATCCGCACGTCGTCGCCGGAGTTGAGCGATGTCGCGTCGGTGAACATGGCGCTGTAACCGTGCCCGCCGCCGGAGGTGCCGTTCGTGATCGTCAGCGCCAGCACGCTCGTGAGCAGCACCGTGACGACGATGAACGCGACGCTCTTGATGATCGGTCCGCGCAGGCTGTTCATCGCAGGCTCACCGTCGTGCCGCGCAGCGCCGGGCCGAGCAGCAGGCTCGACCAGCCGGGCATCGAGGAGGGCGCCTCGCCGCTGCCGGAGGCGACCAGCTCGTTGATCAGCTCGTTCTCGGCCGGTGAGTTGGCCGACCCCATGCTCACCGAGGCTTCGGTGGCCGGCCGGGTCGTCGCCGAGCCGGAGGTCACCACCGGGCAGCGCGGGCCGGTGGTGCTGTCATAGCGCGGCGTGTCGATGCCGGCCCGGTACTTCGTGGTCACCGGGACGACGTGCAGGACGACGTGCGCGCCAGGCTCCGAGGTGCCGACGCCGAAGGCCTTGTCGGCCCGCGGGATGTAGTCGACGAGTGCCTGGGTGAGGCAGGGGAACTCGCTGGAGTACTTGGCCAGGAGCTGCAGCCCGGGCAGGCTGTCGTTGGCCAGCGAGATGAGGGTGCCGGCGTTGGGGTCGACGAAACCGGAGACGGTGTTCGAGGTCGAGGTCACCTGGGTGAGCAGGGAGGTGAACTGCTCACGCTCCTGCACGAGGGTCTGCCCGGTGGTGGTGAGGCCGTCGAGCGCGGTGACCAGATCCGGGGCGGCGGTCGAGTAGGCCTTGGCCGCCACCGCGAAGTTGTCGATGTCGGTGGTGAGCGTCGGTACCGCTGGGGCCAGCTGGTGCAGGTAGCTGCTCACCGACTTCAGCGTCTCGGCGATGTCCTGGCCGCGGCCCCGCAGCGCCGCGGAGAGCTCGCCGAGTGTGGCGCTGAGCTTCTCCGGCTGCACGGCCTGCAGCACGGGCAGCAGGTCGCCGAAGAGCCGCTCGAGCTCCACCGACGCCGCTGAGCGGTCCTGGTCGATGACGTCCCCGGAGTGCAGGTGCCTGCTGCTGGGCGCCGCCGGGAACTCGAGGTCGACGTAGCGCTCCCCGAAGAGCGTCTTGGGCAGGAGCTGGGCCGTCATGTTCGCCGGCAGCTGGTGCGCCTGGCCGGGGTCGAGGTCCAGATGCACCTCCGCGCCGGAGCCGTCGGTGCTGATGCCCTTCACCGAGCCGACGAAGACTCCGCGGACCTTGACGTCGGAGCCCTTCTGCAGCGCGTTGCCCACCGAGTCCGTCCGGAGCGTCACCGTCACGAAGCTGGTGAAGTCCTTGTTGTAGATCATGATCGACAGCGTCACCAGCGCGGCGATGAGCAGCAGGTAGACGAGCCCGACGAGCGCCTCGATCAGGCGGCCGCGCGTCATCCCGCGATCCGCACGGTGGTGGTGGAGCCCCACAGCGCGAGGGAGAGGAAGAAGTCGAAGACGGCCACGCTGACGATCGAGAGCCGCACTGCCCGCCCCACCGCACGACCCACGCCGGCAGGCCCACCGGTGGCCGTGTAGCCGTAGTAGCAGTGGATCAGGATGACGATCACCGAGAAGCAGAGCACCTTCACGAACGACAGCAGCACGTCGATCGGTGGCAGGAAGAGCATGAAGTAGTGGTCGTAGGTGCCCGCGGACTGCCCGTAGGCATAGACGGTGACGAACCGCGCGCCGAGGTAACTCGTCAGCAGCCCGATCACGTAGAGCGGCACCACGGCGATGAAGCCCGCGATGAGCCGGCACGTCACCAGGTACGGCATGCTCCGTACCGCCATCACCTCGAGGGCGTCGATCTCCTCCGAGATCCGCATCGAGCCGAGCTGGGCGGTGAAGCCGCAGCCCACCGTGGACGAGAGTGCCAGGCCGGCCACCAGCGGCGCGATCTCACGGGTGTTGAAGTAGGCGGAGATGAAGCCGGCGAGCGTCGAGGTGCCGAGCTGGTTCAGGGCGGCGTAGCCCTGCAGCCCCACCACTGCGCCGGTGAACAGGCTCAGGCTGAGCATCACGCCGATGGTGCCGCCGATGACGGCCAGCGCCCCGCTGCCGAAGCTCACCGAGGCGATCAGCCGCAGCACCTCGCGGGGGTAGCGGCGCAGCGAGCGTGGCACCCAGCTCACCGCGCGCAGGTGGAAGATCAGCTGCGCACCGAGGTCGGCGAGCCCCTCGACGGGACGCGCGACGACCGGGGGGAGCACGACCACCGGTTCCTCGCTCATCGTCAGGCCCCCTTGCCCGGCACGAGGCGGAGGTAGACGGTGGTGATCGCGAGGTTCACCAGGAAGAGCAGCACGAAGGTGATCACCACCGACTCGTTCACCGCGTCACCCACACCCTTGGGGCCCGGGCGCGGGTGCAGGCCGCGGTAGGAGGCCACCACCGCGGCAATGAAGCCGAAGATCGCGGCCTTCAGTTCGCCCACCCAGAGGTCGGAGAGCTGGGCCAGCGAGGAGAAGCTGGCCAGGTACGCACCCGGGGTTCCGCCCTGCACGAGGACGTTGAAGACGTAGCCACCCGCCACGCCGACCACTGACACCATGCCGTTGAGCAGTGTCGCGACGATGACCAGCGCCCACGTGCGCGGCACGATCAGCCGGTGGATCGGCGAGATGCCCAGCACCTGCATGGCGTCGATCTCGTCGCGGATCGTGCGCGCGCCGAGGTCGGCGCAGATGGCGGTGCCGGCCGCGCCGGCAAGCATCAGCGCGGTGACGATAGGGCTGGCCTGCTGCACGATCGCCAGCACGCTGGCCGCGCCGGTGTAGGACTGGGCGCCGATCTGGACGGTGAGCGAGCCCAGCTGCAGGGCGATCACCGCACCGAACGGGATGGCGACGAGGGCAGCAGGCAGGATCGAGACGCTCGCGGTGAACCAGAACTGCTCGATGAACTCGCGGGTCTGGAACGGCCTGCGGAACGTGAGACGGATGACTTCGAGGGCCAGGGCGAAGGCCTGCCCGACGGGGGTGGCGGCGCGCGCAAACCGGCTTTGTTGCCCCGCGACTGACACACCGCCACCCTTCATCGCTTCGCGAATCTGGGCCGTCCCCCGACAGGCCCCCGTCTTTGGCCCCGAACCGACGGCTGAGGCAGGGCGGGACGTTATCGGCGCGCGTGACAGATGACACGCGGCCGACGTAAAGTGCGTGTGTGGTGCACGAGGCGGGGGCAGAAGATTCGTCCAAGGCGCACGAAGTCCAAGACGACGCTCCCGTGCCTCGGGTGCACGTGATAGCTCGGTCCCGTGCAACGAGATCCTCGGCCCGCATCGGCCACGCCCGTCCCGTCGTCCGCGTCCGGCCGCCGATGACCTGGCCGACTCTGCCGGTGCCGTGGGTGCGCTCGGTCTCCACCGGGGTCCCTGCCCTGGCGCGCGACATCGTCGAGGCGATCCTCGAGGAGATCCCGGAGTACAAGGAGATCACCTCGGCGCCGGTGCTGGCCGAGACGCAGCGCACGGTCAACGAGGCGCTGCACACCTTCATCCGGTGGCTCTCCAGCCCGCGCCCGCTCGCGAACACGAGCCCCACCGCGGAGCTGCTCGAGACGTTCCGGGAGCTGGGCCGGGCCGAGGCGATGGCCGGCCGCAGCCACGACACGCTGCAGGCGGCCTACCGGATCGCGTCCCGCACGATCATGCGGCGGCTGCTGGAGTGGGAGCGGGAGTTCCCGATCCCGGCCGAGCGGGTGGGGGAGTTCTCCTCGGCCGTCTTCGGGTTCATCGACGACCTCGCCGAGTTCTCCGCGCAGGGCTACACCGACGCGCTCAGCGAGGGGCCGAACGTGGCCCGCGAGCGGGCCCGGCTGCTCGGCCTGCTCCTCGATCCGCGCGGTTACTCGGCCGAGGCCGTCGCGGTGCGGGCCGAACGGGTCGACTGGACGGTGCCGGTCAGTGCCACGCTGATCGACGTCAACGGCCTGCCGGACGGCTACGGCGCCGTGGGGCTGTCGCGGCTGGCTCGCACCCTGCTCGGCGAGCGGGCCCTGGCCGGCAGGGCGCTCGGCCGGGATCTCATCGTCACGCCCGAGCCGCCGGATGCGGCAGTGCTCGCCGACCTGATCCGCGCGCTGGAGCCGGACGTCTGGCTGGCCGTCGGCTTCCACGTCTCCGTCGACCTGCTGGCGACCTCCTTCCGGTGGCTGCGCCGGCTCGGTGCGCTGCGGGACACCGGTGAGCTCCCGGCCCTGCCCGTCCTGCTCTGCGACACGCACCCGCTCGATCTCGTGCAGGACGCCGGCCGGGAGGTCTACGACCGCCTGGTCGAGCGCAGGCTCGGGCCACTGCTGCAGCTGAGCCCGTCCAAGCGGCTCAAGTACGGTCGGCTCCTCTCGGCCTGGCTGGAGCTGGGTTCGGTCCGCGGCGAGGCCCCGGGTGTCCTCGACAAGCACCGCCAGACGCTGCGGTACCAGGTGGCCCGTCTGGAGGCGATGTTCGGTGATCAGCTGACCGAGCGTGAGGCCCGGGTGGAGCTGATGCTCGCCCTGCGGGCGGTGCTCCCCGTCTGGGAGCGCGAAGAGCTGGCCCTGACGTAACGGCCGCCACAGTCGAACTGGTGCGCCAGGTACGACCTCTTCAAGATCGATTCACCCCGAAGCGCTGAGGATTGCGGCCCATTTGACGCATTTCGCTAGCTGTCTGGAATGTGTGAGTGGCGTGAAGTAGCGTCCGGCGACGTTCAGCTCCGAACCTGAAAGGACAGTTCATGTCACTGAAAATGTCGAAGGCGCTCGTCGTCGCCGGCGCAGCCGCGGGAGTGCTTGCGCTCGGTATCTCGGCGTCGGCCGCGACCCCGACCTGGACGGTCAAGGCAGGCACCGCCAAGTCCGGTGCCACGGCCTCGTTCAAGGGCACGACCTCGGGCAAGTCGCCGCAGATCACCCTCGTCGACAAGACCAGCGGCCTCACGCTGACCTGCAAGTCCGGTACAGCGAGCGGCACCGCGAAGGTGGGCAAGGGCAAGGCAGGGGCCGGCATCGCCTCGATCACCGGCTCGTCCACCACGTGGAAGAGCTGCGTCGGCCCGCTCGGCATCCAGCTGAACCCCAAGGGTTCGGGCACCTGGAAGCTGAACGCCGTCTCCTACAAGTCGGGTGTCACCACCGGCACGCTGACCGCAGCTGCCGCCACC